>NZ_JBQEPU010000016.1:0-161844 GCF_052045835.1 Paraburkholderia sp. 22099
CCGTGAAACGACTCCACGCCGATGATAGTGCGGATTGCCCGTGTGAAAGTAGGTAATCGTCAGGCTCCCATGCAGAAACACAGACCCCACCCCACACCGGTGGGGTTTGTGCGTTTACGCGAAGAGGAATTTACCTTATAGGTGAAAGCTGTCGTGTGGGAACGATCAAGCAAGCCTTGACATCGAGCGGTTGTTCCCTCATAATCGTCAGTTCTCTGCGGAGGGGTGCCCGAGTGGCTAAAGGGGGCAGACTGTAAATCTGTTGGCTTACGCCTACGTTGGTTCGAATCCAACCTCCTCCACCAGAAATGCAAGCTGTAGAAGTAGTTGGGAATCCATGAATCCTTGCGGGTGTAGCTCAATGGTAGAGCAGAAGCCTTCCAAGCTTACGACGAGGGTTCGATTCCCTTCACCCGCTCCAGCACAAGATGTAGCGCCCATGTGGCTCAGTGGTAGAGCACTCCCTTGGTAAGGGAGAGGTCGGCAGTTCGATCCTGCCCATGGGCACCAGAAGTACTCGGTGATTGTTTGCGCCCGGCGCAACGTACGGATAAATCCTCTTAGGAGTCGAAAATGGCCAAGGGTAAGTTTGAGCGGACCAAGCCGCACGTGAACGTCGGCACGATCGGTCACGTTGACCACGGCAAGACCACGCTGACGGCAGCGATCACGACGGTTCTGACGCAGAAGTTCGGCGGCGAAGCGAAGGCGTATGACCAGATCGACGCGGCGCCGGAAGAAAAGGCGCGCGGCATCACGATCAACACGGCGCACGTCGAGTACGAAACGGCTAACCGCCACTACGCCCACGTCGACTGCCCGGGCCACGCTGACTATGTGAAGAACATGATCACGGGCGCAGCGCAGATGGACGGCGCGATCCTGGTGTGCTCGGCCGCTGACGGCCCGATGCCGCAAACGCGCGAGCACATCCTGCTGGCGCGCCAGGTGGGTGTTCCGTACATCATCGTGTTCCTGAACAAGTGCGACATGGTGGACGACGCCGAGCTGCTGGAGCTGGTCGAGATGGAAGTTCGCGAACTTCTGTCGAAGTACGACTTCCCGGGCGACGACACGCCGATCATCAAGGGTTCGGCCAAGCTGGCGCTGGAAGGCGACAAGGGCGAGCTGGGCGAAGTGGCGATCATGAACCTGGCCGACGCGCTGGACACGTACATCCCGACGCCGGAGCGTGCAGTTGACGGCGCCTTCCTGATGCCGGTGGAAGACGTGTTCTCGATCTCGGGTCGTGGCACGGTGGTGACGGGTCGCGTCGAGCGCGGCGTGGTGAAGGTCGGCGAGGAAATCGAGATCGTCGGTATCAAGCCGACGGTGAAGACGACCTGCACGGGCGTGGAAATGTTCCGCAAGCTGCTTGACCAGGGTCAGGCAGGCGACAACGTGGGTATCCTGCTGCGCGGCACGAAGCGTGAAGACGTGGAGCGTGGTCAGGTGCTGGCGAAGCCGGGCTCGATCAATCCGCACACGCACTTCACGGCCGAGGTGTACGTGCTGAGCAAGGACGAGGGCGGCCGCCACACGCCGTTCTTCAACAACTATCGTCCGCAGTTCTACTTCCGTACGACGGACGTGACGGGCTCGATCGAGTTGCCGAAGGACAAGGAAATGGTCATGCCGGGCGACAACGTGTCGATCACGGTGAAGCTGATCAATCCGATCGCGATGGAAGAAGGTCTGCGCTTCGCGATCCGCGAAGGCGGCCGTACCGTCGGCGCAGGTGTCGTTGCCAAGATTCTCGAGTAACGCCAGATAGTTCTCGTTAATCGGTAATTTCGGGGTTGGCGGTGTCGTCAACCCCAAATGGTTTAGGGGTATAGCTCAACTGGCAGAGCGTCGGTCTCCAAAACCGAAGGTTGGGGGTTCGATTCCCTCTGCCCCTGCCAACTCTCGCGTCGCATTTGACGCTTCGTTAAGGTGTTATGGCGAATCCTTCCGTCGAAACTGTAAATACATCCAGCGACAAGCTGATGCTCGTCGCGGGCGTATTGTTGGTCTTGGCCGGATTTTTGGGATTTTTCTGGCTCAATGCCCAGGAGTGGTACGTCCGCGGAGCCGCCTTGGCTGTCGGTGTGATTGCCGGCATTGTAGTCGGTCTTCTCTCTGCGCCTGGCAAGGGCTTCATCGCTTTCGCCAAGGATTCGTATAAAGAAGTTCGCAAAGTTGTCTGGCCAACGCGCAAAGAGGCTACGCAGACAACGCTTGTAGTATTCGGCTTCGTCTTCGTCATGGCGATCTTTCTTTGGATTAGCGATAAATCCATCGAATGGGCGATTTTCTCGGTGATTCTGGGTTGGAAATGATATGAGCGATACTCCGGCATCCCCGAGCGGAAAACGTTGGTACGTCGTGCACGCCTACTCCGGAATGGAGAAGAGCGTGCAACGCGCGCTTCAGGAGCGCATCGAACGCGCCGGCATGCAAGACCAGTTTGGCCAGATCCTCGTACCGACTGAAGAAGTTGTTGAGGTGAAGGGCGGCCACAAATCCGTGACCGAACGTCGTTTCTTCCCGGGCTATGTGCTCGTGGAAATGGAAATGACGGACGAAACGTGGCACCTCGTGAAAAATACGGCAAAGGTGACAGGCTTCGTTGGTGGCGCGCGTAATCGTCCGAGTCCGATCTCTCCGCGAGAAGTCGAGAAGATCATGTCGCAGATGCAGGAAGGTGTCGAAAAACCGCGACCGAAGACCCTGTTTGAAGTAGGCGAGATGGTGCGGGTAAAGGACGGCCCATTCACGGATTTCAACGGCAGCGTCGAAGAAGTGAACTACGAGAAGTCACGTGTCCGGGTTTCCGTTACGATCTTCGGCCGCGCAACGCCGGTCGAGCTGGAATTTGGCCAGGTCGAAAAGTTGTAATTCAGAATTTTGCGGAACGCGGCATCGGCGCGTTCCGCATCTCGCGCTTACGGCTCGCGTAATGGCCGTTGAGGAGCGCAAGTAGCCTGTTTTTCGGTGAACGCGCGCTACTACTCACTGAACGTCTGCATGTATCGGAGCGGCGTTCCAAAGAGGTTTTTAACATGGCAAAGAAAATCATCGGCTTTATCAAGCTGCAGATTCCTGCAGGTAAAGCCAATCCGTCGCCGCCGGTTGGTCCGGCATTAGGCCAACGTGGCCTGAACATCATGGAGTTCTGCAAGGCGTTCAACGCTCAGACTCAAGCAATGGAACCGGGTCTGCCGATTCCTGTCGTGATCACCGCATTTGCGGATAAGAGCTTCACGTTTGTTCTCAAAACGCCGCCGGCTACGGTTTTGATCAAGAAGGCAGCGAAGATCGACAAGGGTTCGAGCAAGCCGCATACGGACAAGGTCGGCAAGATCACTCGTGCTCAAGCTGAAGACATCGCCAAGACCAAGATGCCCGATCTGACGGCAGCTGATCTGGACGCAGCGGTTCGTACGATCGCTGGTAGCGCCCGCTCGATGGGCATCACCGTGGAGGGCGTGTAAATGGCCAAGCTTTCGAAGCGTCTGCAGGCATTTGCAGCCAAGGTGGATCGTCAAAAACTGTACCCGATCGATGACGCACTGTCGCTCGTGAAGGAATGTGCAAGCGCGAAGTTCGACGAGTCGATCGACGTTGCAGTGCAACTCGGCATCGATGCGAAGAAGTCTGACCAGGTAGTTCGTGGCTCGGTCGTGCTGCCGGCAGGTACCGGTAAATCGGTCCGCGTGGCAGTGTTCGCACAGGGCGAGAAGGCGGAACAAGCCCGTGCCGCCGGCGCGGAAATCGTCGGTATGGAAGATCTGGCTGAACAAGTCAAGGCTGGCAAGCTGGACTTCGACATTGTGATCGCTTCGCCAGACACGATGCGCGTAGTCGGTACGTTGGGTCAGATCCTCGGCCCGCGTGGCTTGATGCCGAACCCGAAGGTGGGTACGGTTACGGCCGACGTCGCAACGGCAGTCAAGAATGCCAAGGCTGGCCAAGTGCAATTCCGTGTCGACAAGGCCGGTATCATCCACGCTACCATCGGCCGCGCTTCGTTCGAGCCGACGGCTCTGCGTAGCAACCTGAACGCTCTCGTCGACGCGCTGCAAAAAGCGAAGCCGGCAACGAGCAAAGGTGTCTACCTGCGCAAGGTCGCGCTGTCGAGCACGATGGGTGTTGGCGTTCGCGTCGACCAAGCGTCGCTCGCGGCACAGTAAGAAATTTCACGCCGTCTCGGCGAGAGTCGAGACGCTTTTATGGGCTTTGGGCGGTTGCGAGGTGGCGGTCTGCATCACGTAACCGGTTGTCAAAGACCGTTGGCGGGCACGCAGCGGGTAGGCGGGTCCTTAATGGAAAGCCAACGCAGATGGCGAACCCGAAAAGGTTTTGTAGTGATGAAACCGTTGGATGTCCGCAGCAATGTGGATTTCCAACGGTCGAAATACTCCTGACTGGTCGGACGCCGTTATTGAACGCGGTACACAAGGCGCACGCCGCGTGTATCGAATCTGGAGGTTAACCGTGCCACTCAACAAAGAAAGCAAGCAGGCCGTCGTCGCTGAGGTTGCCGCGCAAGTCGCGAAAGCCCAGACCGTGGTTCTGGCTGAGTATCGTGGGATCACGGTTGGCGATCTGACCAAGCTGCGCGCGAAAGCGCGTGAGCAACAGGTTTACCTTCGTGTGTTGAAAAACACGCTGGCGCGTCGCGCTGTCGAAGGTACCCCCTTTGCTCCGCTGGCAGAGCAGATGACCGGTCCCCTGATCTACGGCATCTCGGAAGATGCAATTGCTGCTGCTAAGGTCGTCAACGACTTCGGCAAGAGCAATGACAAGTTGGTCATCAAGGCTGGTTCCTACGAAGGCAAGGTGATGGACAAGGCTGGCGTGCAAGCGCTGGCAAACATCCCGAGCCGCGAAGAACTGCTCTCCAAGCTGTTGTACGTTATGCAAGCACCTGTTTCGGGCTTTGCGCGCGCTCTGGCCGCGCTGGCAGAAAAGAAACAAGGCGAAGAAACCGCTGCATAAGGTACTTCAGTCGAGCGTGATTGATCGCTGGCTGTATCCGAATTCAATTTAGGAGTATTTCAAATGGCAATCGCAAAAGAAGACATCCTCGAGGCAGTAAGCTCGATGTCGGTTCTGGAACTGAACGAACTGGTCAAGGCGTTCGAAGAAAAGTTTGGCGTGTCGGCAGCTGCTGTTGCAGTGGCAGGCCCGGCAGGCGGTGGCGCTGCTGCTGCTGCTGAAGAGCAAACCGAATTCACGGTCAACCTGACGGAAGTCGGCGCGAACAAGGTTTCGGTCATTAAGGCCGTTCGTGAACTGACGGGTCTCGGCCTGAAGGAAGCGAAGGACCTGGTCGACGGCGCACCGAAGCCTGTTAAGGAATCGGTACCGAAGGCTGCTGCTGAAGAAGCCAAGAAGAAGCTGGAAGAAGCCGGCGCGAAGGCTGAAATCAAGTAAGTTTCAGCGCGTTGCGCTAAGGCTGGCGGTTTTCCACCGCCGGCCTTTTTGTGCTTTGTGGGGACCATGTTTTTGCAAGACGTTTGGGCAAAAACATGGCTCCCAGAAGTCAAAGAAAACCGTCTATCGGCAAGATTGACCGGCGTTTCTCTTTGTCTTCTGAAGCGACTGCAGAAGGCAAGTTTGGTCGGGTAGCGGGCAACACAGGCATCCGCTGCCGTCAGCCAGCGGTTGGTAGCGGCCAACCACCAAGCTTCTAGGCTCGTTCAAGCCATCGGACGGCCATCGGGTCTCAGTCGGTGAACACTCGGGTTGTCTCATCAAGGTATCCTGCCTCGACAACAATGCCCGCCGTGATTCGGAGATCGTATGCAATATTCCTTCACCGAGAAGAAGCGCATTCGCAAGAGTTTTGCGAAGCGCCCCATCGTTCACCAAGTACCTTTCCTGCTGGCTACCCAGCTTGAATCATTCAGCACGTTTCTGCAAGCAGACACGCCGTCCACGCAACGCAAGCCGGAAGGTCTGCAAGCTGCGTTCACATCCGTTTTCCCGATTGTTTCGCATAACGGGTTCGCACGTCTAGAGTTCGTCAGCTACATGCTGTCGCCGCCGGCATTCAACATCAAGGAATGTCAGCAGCGCGGTTTGACGTATTGTTCGGCTCTGCGCGCCAAAGTGCGTCTTGTGCTGCTCGACAAGGAATCGCCGAGTAAGCCGGTCGTGAAGGAAGTGAAGGAACAGGAAGTCTACATGGGCGAAATTCCGCTCATGACGCCGACCGGTTCCTTCGTCATCAACGGCACGGAACGTGTGATCGTTTCGCAGCTGCACCGTTCGCCCGGCGTGTTTTTCGAACACGACAAGGGCAAGACGCACAGCTCGGGCAAACTGCTGTTTTCCGCACGTATCATTCCTTACCGCGGTTCGTGGCTCGACTTCGAATTCGATCCGAAGGACGTGCTGTATTTCCGCGTCGACCGTCGCCGCAAGATGCCGGTCACAATCCTGCTGAAGGCGATCGGCCTCACGCCGGAACAGATCCTCGCAAACTTCTTCGTGTTCGACAATTTCACGCTGATGCCGGAAGGCGCGCAGATGGAATTCGTGCCCGAGCGTCTGCGTGGTGAAGTCGCGCGTTTCGACATCACGGACCGTGACGGCAACGTGATCGTTCAGAAGGACAAGCGGATCAACGCCAAGCATATTCGCGATCTCGACAACGCGAAGACGAAGTTCATTTCGGTGCCGGAAGACTATCTGCTCGGTCGCGTGCTGGCGAAGAACGTCGTCGACGGCGACACCGGTGAAGTCATCGCCAACGCGAACGACGAAATCACGGAAACCGTCCTCGAAAAGCTGCGCGAGTCGAAGATCAAGGACATCCAGACGCTCTACACGAACGATCTGGATCAGGGTCCGTACATCTCGTCGACGCTGCGCATCGACGAAACCGCGGACAAGATGGCCGCGCGCATCGCGATCTACCGCATGATGCGTCCTGGCGAGCCGCCGACCGAAGAAGCGGTCGAGGCGCTCTTCAACCGTCTGTTCTACAGCGAAGATGCATACGACCTTTCGAAGGTAGGTCGTATGAAGTTCAACCGCCGCGTCGGTCGCGATGAAATCATCGGCCCGATGACGCTGCAAGACGACGACATCCTCGCCACGATCAAGATCCTGGTCGAGCTGCGTAACGGCAAGGGCGAAGTGGACGATATCGACCACTTGGGCAATCGTCGTGTGCGTTGCGTCGGCGAACTGGCGGAAAACCAGTTCCGTGCAGGTCTCGTGCGTGTCGAACGTGCTGTGAAGGAACGCCTCGGCCAAGCCGAAAGCGAAAACCTGATGCCGCACGATCTGATCAATTCAAAGCCGATTTCGTCGGCGATTCGCGAATTCTTCGGTTCGTCGCAGCTGTCGCAGTTCATGGACCAAACGAACCCGCTGTCGGAAATCACCCACAAGCGCCGTGTTTCGGCTCTTGGCCCGGGCGGTTTGACGCGTGAGCGCGCCGGCTTTGAAGTCCGCGACGTGCACCCGACGCACTACGGTCGTGTGTGCCCGATTGAAACGCCGGAAGGTCCGAACATCGGCCTGATCAACTCGCTCGCGCTGTATGCGCACCTGAATGAATACGGCTTCCTCGAAACGCCGTATCGGAAGGTTGTGGACGGCAAGGTGACCGACCAGATCGACTACCTGTCGGCGATCGAAGAAGGCCGTTATGTGATCGCTCAGGCGAACGCGGCGGTGGCTGAAGACGGCACGCTGACCGACGAACTGGTTTCCTCGCGTGAAGCGGGCGAAACGCTGATGGTCACGCCGGACCGCATCCAGTACATGGACGTGGCGCCGTCGCAGATCGTGTCGGTGGCGGCATCGCTGATTCCGTTCCTCGAGCACGACGACGCGAACCGCGCGTTGATGGGTTCGAACATGCAGCGTCAGGCTGTGCCGTGTCTGCGCCCTGAGAAGGCCGTGGTCGGTACGGGTATCGAGCGTACGGTCGCGGTCGACTCGGGGACGACGGTTCAGGCCTTCCGTGGCGGTGTGGTCGATTACGTCGACGCGGGCCGTATGGTGATTCGCGTGAACGACGATGAAGCCGCTGCCGGCGACGTCGGCGTGGACATCTACAACCTGATCAAGTACACGCGTTCGAACCAGAACACGAACATCAACCAGCGCCCGATCGTAAAGGTCGGCGATATCGTGTCGCGTGGCGACGTGCTGGCTGACGGCGCCTCGACCGACCTCGGCGAACTGGCGCTTGGCCAGAACATGCTGGTCGCGTTCATGCCGTGGAATGGCTACAACTTCGAAGACTCGATCCTGATCTCGGAGAAGGTGGTTGCGGACGATCGCTACACGTCGATCCACATCGAAGAGCTGAACGTCGTTGCTCGCGATACGAAGCTCGGACCGGAAGAAATCACGCGCGACATTTCGAACCTGGCTGAAGTGCAACTCGGCCGTCTCGACGAGTCGGGCATTGTCTACATCGGCGCTGAAGTCGAAGCAGGCGACGTGCTGGTCGGCAAGGTCACGCCGAAGGGCGAGACTCAGCTCACGCCGGAAGAAAAGCTGCTGCGCGCGATCTTCGGTGAGAAGGCTTCGGACGTGAAGGACACGTCGCTGCGCGTGCCGTCGGGCATGAGCGGCACCGTGATCGACGTGCAAGTGTTCACGCGTGAAGGGATTCAGCGCGACAAGCGCGCGCAACAGATCATCGACGATGAGCTGAAGCGTTATCGCCTCGACCTGAACGACCAGCTACGTATCGTGGAAGGCGACGCGTTCCAGCGTCTCGCACGTATGTTGACCGGCAAGGTCGCGAACGGCGGTCCGAAGAAGCTTGCGAAGGGTACGAAGATCGAACAGGCTTACCTCGAAGATCTCGACCACTACCACTGGTTCGACATCCGCCTCGCGGACGAAGAAGCAGCGGCACAGCTCGAAGCCATCAAGGACTCGATCGAACAGAAGCGTCACCAGTTCGATCTCGCGTTCGAAGAGAAGCGCAAGAAGCTCACGCAAGGCGACGAATTGCCGCCGGGCGTGCTGAAGATGGTCAAGGTGTACCTGGCAGTCAAGCGCCGTTTGCAGCCCGGCGACAAGATGGCCGGCCGTCACGGTAACAAGGGTGTCGTGTCGAAGATCGTTCCGATTGAAGACATGCCGTACATGGCCGATGGCCGTCCGGCCGACGTCGTTCTGAACCCGCTCGGCGTGCCGTCGCGGATGAACGTGGGTCAGGTTCTCGAAGTGCATCTGGGTTGGGCCGCGAAGGGTCTCGGCTGGCGTATCGGTGAAATGCTGCAGCGTCAGGCGAAGATCGAAGAACTGCGCGAATTCCTGACCAAGATCTACAACGAGTCGGGCCGCGCTGAAGAGCTGGACAGCTTCACCGACGACGAAATCGTCGAACTGGCGAAGAACCTGCGCGAAGGCGTGCCGTTCGCCACGCCGGTGTTCGACGGTGCAACGGAAGAAGAAATGTCGCGCGCGTTGGACCTGGCATTCCCGGACGACATCGCGAAGAACCTCGGCATGACGCCGTCGAAAAACCAGGTGCGTCTGTACGACGGTCGCACGGGTGAGATGTTCGAACGTACGGTGACTGTCGGCTACATGCACTACCTGAAGCTGCACCACTTGGTCGACGACAAGATGCACGCGCGTTCCACGGGCCCGTACTCGCTCGTGACGCAGCAGCCGTTGGGCGGTAAGGCGCAGTTCGGTGGCCAGCGTTTCGGTGAAATGGAAGTGTGGGCGCTCGAAGCGTACGGCGCATCGTACGTGCTGCAAGAAATGCTGACGGTGAAGTCGGACGACGTGACCGGCCGGACCAAGGTCTATGAGAACCTGGTCAAGGGCGATCACGTGATCGACGCCGGCATGCCGGAATCCTTCAACGTGTTGGTGAAGGAAATCCGCTCGCTCGGTATCGACATCGACCTCGACCGCAACTAATCGGACTACGGAGAGAAGGCAATGAAAGCTCTGCTCGATCTATTCAAGCAAGTCCAACAACCAGAAGTTTTTGACGCGATCAAGATCGGTCTGGCCTCGCCCGACAAAATCCGTTCGTGGTCGTTCGGTGAAGTGAAGAAGCCGGAAACCATCAACTACCGGACGTTCAAGCCGGAGCGCGATGGTCTGTTCTGCGCGAAGATTTTCGGGCCGATCAAAGACTACGAATGCCTTTGTGGCAAGTACAAGCGCCTGAAGCATCGTGGCGTGATTTGCGAAAAGTGCGGCGTCGAAGTGACGCTCGCCAAGGTGCGTCGCGAACGGATGGGCCACATTGAGTTGGCCTCGCCGGTTGCGCACATCTGGTTCCTGAAGTCGCTGCCGTCGCGTCTGGGCATGGTGCTCGACATGACGCTGCGCGACATCGAACGCGTGCTGTACTTCGAAGCCTATGTGGTGATCGATCCGGGCATGACGCCGCTGAAAGCGCGGCAGATCATGACCGAAGAAGATTACTACAACAAGGTCGAAGAGTACGGCGACGAGTTCCGCGCCGAAATGGGCGCGGAAGGCGTGCGTGAACTGCTGCGCGCGATCAACATCGACGAGCAGGTCGAGATGCTGCGCACCGAACTCAAGAACACGGGTTCGGAAGCGAAGATCAAGAAGTACGCGAAGCGCCTGAAGGTGCTCGAGGCTTTCCAACGTTCGGGCATCAAGCCTGACTGGATGGTGCTCGAAGTGCTGCCGGTGCTGCCGCCGGAACTGCGTCCGCTGGTGCCGCTGGACGGCGGCCGCTTCGCGACGTCGGACCTGAACGACCTGTATCGCCGCGTGATCAACCGTAACAACCGGTTGAAGCGTCTGCTCGAACTGAAGGCGCCTGAAATCATCGTCCGCAACGAAAAGCGGATGCTGCAGGAAGCCGTCGATTCGCTGCTCGACAACGGTCGCCGCGGTAAGGCGATGACCGGCGCGAACAAGCGTCCGCTGAAGTCGCTCGCTGACATGATCAAGGGTAAGGGCGGCCGTTTCCGTCAAAACCTGCTCGGTAAGCGCGTGGACTACTCCGGCCGTTCGGTGATCGTGGTCGGCCCGACGCTCAAGCTGCACCAGTGCGGCCTGCCGAAGCTGATGGCGCTCGAACTGTTCAAGCCTTTCATCTTCAACAAGCTCGAGGTGATGGGTGTCGCTACCACCATCAAGGCTGCGAAGAAGGAAGTCGAGAACCAGACGCCGGTGGTGTGGGACATCCTCGAAGAGGTGATCCGCGAGCATCCGGTCATGCTGAACCGTGCGCCTACGCTGCACCGCCTCGGCATTCAGGCTTTCGAGCCGGTGCTGATCGAAGGCAAGGCAATCCAGCTGCACCCGCTCGTTTGCGCGGCGTTCAACGCCGACTTCGACGGTGACCAGATGGCTGTTCACGTGCCGCTGTCGCTGGAAGCGCAGATGGAAGCGCGCACGCTGATGCTGGCGTCGAACAACGTCCTGTTCCCGGCCAACGGCGATCCGTCGATCGTGCCGTCGCAGGATATCGTGCTTGGCCTGTACTACGCGACGCGTGAAGCGGTGAATGCGAAGGGCGAAGGCCTGACGTTCACCGGCGTCTCGGAAGCGCTGCGTGCTTACGAGAACAAGGAAGTCGAGCTCGCCTCGCGCGTCAACGTGCGGATCACGGAAATGGTCCACAACGAAGACAAGTCGGAAGGTGCGCCGGCGTTCGTGCCGAAGATCACGCTGTATCCGACCACCGTCGGCCGCGCAATCCTGTCGGAGATTCTTCCGCCGGGCCTGCCGTTCTCGGTGCTGAACAAGCCGCTGAAGAAGAAGGAAATCTCGCGCCTGATCAACACCGCATTCCGCAAGTGCGGTCTGCGTGAAACGGTGATTTTCGCCGACCAGTTGATGCAGTCGGGTTTCCGTCTGGCAACGCGCGCGGGTATCTCCATCTGCGTCGACGACATGCTCGTGCCGCCGCAGAAGGAAACCATCGTCGGCGACGCCGCGAAGAAGGTGAAGGAATACGACCGTCAGTACATGTCGGGTCTCGTCACGTCGCAAGAGCGCTACAACAACGTCGTCGACATCTGGTCCGCAACGTCGGAAGCGGTCGGCAAGGCGATGATGGAACAGCTGTCGACGGAACCGGTGGTCGATCGCGACGGCAACGAAACGCGTCAGGAGTCGTTCAATTCCATCTACATGATGGCCGACTCCGGTGCTCGCGGTTCGGCGGTTCAGATTCGTCAGTTGGCCGGTATGCGTGGCCTGATGGCGAAGCCGGACGGCTCGATCATCGAGACGCCGATCACGGCGAACTTCCGCGAAGGCCTGAACGTGTTGCAGTACTTCATCTCGACCCACGGCGCACGTAAGGGTCTGGCTGATACGGCACTGAAGACGGCAAACTCGGGTTACCTGACGCGTCGTCTCGTGGACGTGACGCAGGATCTGGTCGTGGTCGAGGACGACTGCGGTACGTCCAACGGCGTCGCCATGAAGGCGTTGGTCGAAGGCGGTGAAGTCGTCGAAGCGCTGCGTGACCGTATCCTCGGTCGCGTGACGGTGGCTGACGTCGTCAATCCGGAATCGCAGGAAACGCTGTACGAAACGGGCACGCTGCTCGACGAAGATGCGGTCGAGGAAATCGAACGCCTCGGCATCGACGAAGTGCGCGTGCGTACGCCGCTGACTTGCGAAACGCGTTACGGTCTGTGCGCAGCCTGCTACGGCCGCGACCTGGGCCGCGGCTCGTCGGTCAACGTCGGTGAAGCAGTCGGCGTGATCGCCGCGCAGTCGATCGGTGAACCGGGCACGCAGCTCACGATGCGTACGTTCCACATCGGTGGTGCGGCGTCGCGTGCAGCGGTGGCTTCGTCGATCGAAGCGAAGTCGAACGGTACGGTGCGCTTCACGGCAACGATGCGCTACGTCACCAACGCGAAGGGCGAGCAGATCGTCATCTCGCGTTCGGGCGAAGCGATGATCACCGACGACCACGGCCGCGAGCGCGAACGTCACAAGGTGCCGTACGGCGCGACGCTGTTGCAACTGGACGGCGCGCAGATCAAGGCCGGCACGCAACTGGCGACGTGGGATCCGATGACGCGTCCGATCATCACCGAGTACGGTGGCACGGTTAAGTTCGAAAACGTCGAGGAAGGCGTGACGGTTGCCAAGCAGATCGACGATGTGACGGGTCTCTCGACGCTGGTCGTGATCGACGTGAAGCGCCGCGGTTCGCAAGCGTCGAAGACGGTGCGTCCGCAGGTCAAGCTGCTCGATGCGAACGGCGAAGAAGTCAAGATCCCGAACACCGAGCACTCGGTGCAAATCGGCTTCCAGGTCGGCGCGCTGATCACCGTGAAGGACGGGCAGCAAGTGCAGGTCGGCGAAGTGCTCGCACGTATCCCGACCGAATCGCAGAAGACGCGTGACATTACCGGCGGTCTGCCGCGTGTGGCGGAACTGTTCGAAGCACGTTCGCCGAAAGACGCAGGTATCCTGGCGGAAGTCACGGGTACGACGTCGTTCGGCAAGGACACGAAGGGCAAGCAGCGTCTCGTTATCACGGACCTCGAGGGCAACCAGCACGAGTTCCTGATCGCGAAGGAAAAGCAGGTTCTGGTGCACGATGGTCAGGTCGTCAACAAGGGCGAAATGATCGTGGACGGGCCGGCGGATCCGCACGACATCCTGCGTTTGCAGGGCGTCGAAGCGCTGTCGCGTTACATCGTGGACGAAGTGCAGGACGTGTACCGTTTGCAAGGCGTGAAGATCAACGACAAGCACATTGAAGTGATTGTTCGTCAGATGCTGCGCCGTGTGCAGATCACGGACAACGGCGATACGCGTTTCATCCCGGGCGAACAGGTTGAGCGGTCGGACATGCTCGACGAGAACGACCGTATGATCGCGGAAGACAAGCGTCCGGCAACGTACGAAAACGTGCTGCTCGGTATCACGAAGGCCTCGTTGTCGACCGATTCGTTCATCTCCGCGGCGTCGTTCCAGGAAACGACCCGCGTGCTGACCGAAGCGGCGATCATGGGCAAGCGCGATGATCTGCGTGGTCTGAAGGAAAACGTGATCGTCGGCCGTCTGATTCCGGCCGGTACGGGTCTCGCGTTCCACAAGGCACGCAAGAGCAAGGAACTGTCCGACCGCGAGCGTTTCGATCAGATCGCAGCGGAAGAGTCGTTCGAATTCGGTACGCCGGAAACCCCGGCCGCCGAACAGCACCACTCCGGCGAGTAAGTCCGGGCGGCGTTAGCCGCTTTGGACTCACCAGCCAGCGAAGCCGCTCAGTTTCGACTGAGCGGCTTTTTTTTATGCGCTCTTCTTTTGCGTGCTTTGCGCTGATTTGTTAGGCCAAACGGCTAACGTTTGTCGCAAACGGCGGGCGCAGCACGAATGCGTTGGTAAAATTCGTGTCACCGGCTCCACGCTGCTTCTCTCAAATTCATGTCCCGTCCGCTCGAAATCCTCAACGAAGTCTTCGGTTACCCCGCGTTCAGAGGACAGCAGGGCGAAATTGTCGAACACGTCTCGGGCGGCGGCGATTGTCTCGTACTGATGCCAACGGGCGGCGGCAAATCGTTGTGCTATCAGATTCCGTCGCTGGTACGGCGAGAAGGCGGCTTCGGTACGGGAATCGTGGTTTCGCCACTGATCGCGCTGATGCAGGATCAGGTGGCGGCGCTGACTGAAGTCGGCGTGCGTGCGGCGTATCTGAATTCGACGTTGTCGAGCGCCGAAGCGATGGCCACGGAACGCGCATTGCGCGATGGCGAAATCGATCTGTTGTACGTGGCGCCTGAGCGGTTGATGACGCCCCGATTCCAGGAGTTGCTGGAGCGCACGCGCATCGGGCTCTTCGCAATCGACGAGGCGCATTGCGTGTCGCAATGGGGGCACGATTTCCGGCCGGAATATATCCAGTTGTCGGTGCTGCACGAGCGCTTCCCGAATGTGCCGCGCATCGCACTCACCGCCACCGCCGACGCGATTACGCGTGACGAGATCATTCACCGTTTGGCGCTGGACGACGCACGCGTTTTCGTGTCGAGTTTCGATCGGCCGAACATCCGCTATCGCATTGTCGAAAAAGACAATGCGCGCACCCAGTTGCTCGATTTCATTCGCGCGGAACATACGCGGCCGGACGGCACAACCGACGCCGGCGTCGTGTATTGCCTGTCGCGCCGCAAGGTCGAAGAAACGGCGGAATGGCTGAAGGAAAAAGGCATGCGCGCGTTGCCGTATCACGCCGGCATGGAGTTCGAAATCCGCCAGAAGCATCAGGAGATGTTTCAGCGCGAGGAAGGCATCGTGATGTGCGCGACGATCGCGTTCGGCATGGGAATCGACAAGCCGGACGTGCGCTTTGTCGCTCACCTCGACTTACCGAAGAGCGTCGAGGGCTATTACCAGGAAACAGGGCGCGCCGGTCGCGACGGCATGGCTGCCAACGCGTGGATGGCCTATGGCCTCGGCGATGTCGTGCAGCAGCGCAAGATGATCGACGAATCCGACGCCGACGACGCGCACAAACGCGTGCAGACCGGCAAGCTCGATGCGTTGCTCGGTCTGTGCGAGGCCGCGACCTGCCGGCGGGTGCGGTTGCTCGCCTATTTCGGCGAATCGAGCGAGCCATGCGGCAACTGCGACAACTGCCTCGAGCCGCCCCACACATGGGACGCGACGCGCGAAGCGCAGATGGCGCTCTCCTGCGTGTTTCGCGCGCAGCGGGCGAGCGGTTTTCACTTCGGCGCGGGCCATCTGATCGATATCCTGCGCGGCAACCGCAGCGAAAAAATCTTGCAGCGTGGGCATGAAAAGCTGACCACATTCGGCATCGGCGCCGCGCTAGGCGAGCCGGAGTGGCGTGCGGTGTTTCGCCAACTCGTCGCGTTCGGCTATCTGACGGTCGACCACGAGGGATTTGGCT
The DNA here is from genome assembly GCF_052045835.1 of Paraburkholderia sp. 22099. Taxonomy (NCBI): domain Bacteria; kingdom Pseudomonadati; phylum Pseudomonadota; class Betaproteobacteria; order Burkholderiales; family Burkholderiaceae; genus Paraburkholderia; species Paraburkholderia sp. 22099. The sequence continues at coordinate 15,851 of NZ_JBQEPU010000016.1, forward strand.
CGCTGGTTCTCACCGAAGCGAGCAAGCCGGTGCTCAAGGGCGAGCAGAGCGTCACGATGCGTCGCTATGTAAAGCCGACGCGCACCCGCCAGTCGTCCGGACGCACCAGCGAGCGTGCCGACCCCACGATCGGCATGGGTCCGCGCGAACGCGCCCGCTGGGAGCGGCTGCGCGCGTGGCGCACCGAAACGGCCAGGAGCGACGGTGTGCCGGCTTATGTGATCTTCCACGACGCGACGCTCGCGGAGATTGCCCGCAACGGCCCAGATTCCATCGAAGATTTGCGGAGTATTCCGGGCATGGGGGCGCGGAAACTGGATCGTTTCGGCGACGAGTTGCTGGAAGTCGTCGCCGCCGACTGAGTGCTCGGGCGCCTCCGCTGGGGTGCGCAGCATCGCAAGCTGTTGACTCTCTTAGTATTTTCGGAATATTATGCTAGGTTCCGGTTCTTGAGATGCCTGCGCGCGGAATCAATCCACGCGCTGCGATCGGATCCGGAAGTTCGATGCGCAATCGTTTCTGCTTTGCCCGGAAACAGATGCGTCGATTTTGTTCAATTTCAGGAATAAACAATGCCAACCATCAATCAACTGGTTCGCAAAGGCCGCGCGTCGGAAACGACGAAGAGCAAGAGCCCGGCTTTGCAGGACTGCCCCCAGCGTCGCGGCGTGTGCACCCGTGTGTACACCACGACGCCGAAGAAGCCGAACTCGGCGCTCCGTAAGGTTGCGAAGGTGCGCCTGACGAACGGCTTCGAAGTCATTTCGTATATCGGTGGTGAAGGCCACAACCTGCAGGAACACTCGGTCGTGCTGATTCGCGGCGGCCGTGTCAAGGACTTGCCGGGTGTGCGTTACCACATGGTTCGCGGCTCGCTGGATACCCAGGGCGTCAAGGACCGTAAGCAGGCTCGCTCGAAGTACGGTGCGAAGCGTGCAAAAGCTGGCAAGTAATTAGCCCGTCAGAGTAGTTTCAGGTCGCCTGCAAGGGCGGTAATAGCGGTGGTGCCGGAATCGCCGGCGCTGTCGAGTAAGTGGTCACCCGACCAGGCTGGTAAGTCGCTAGAGATGAATCGGGTTAGTTGGTGGCCGCGGAGCTAAAAAATAGCTCCAACTGAAAAGTAAAGGAAGAAACATGCCGCGTCGTCGCGAAGTCCCCAAGCGGGAAGTGTTGCCGGATCCGAAATTCGGTAACGTAGATGTAGCTAAGTTCATGAACGTGCTGATGCTCTCCGGCAAGAAGTCGGTTGCCGAGCGTATCGTGTACGGCGCTTTCGAACAGATCCAGACCAAGGGTGGCAAGGACCCGCTGGAAGTGTTCACGGTAGCGCTCAACAACGTCAAGCCGGTGGTGGAAGTGAAGAGCCGCCGCGTTGGTGGTGCGAACTATCAGGTTCCGGTCGAAGTGCGCCCGTCGCGTCGTATGGCATTGGCGATGCGTTGGCTGCGTGAAGCCGCGAAGAAGCGCAGCGAGAAGTCGATGGCCCTGCGTCTGGCAGGTGAACTCTCCGAGGCGGCTGAAGGCCGTGGCGGCGCAATGAAGAAGCGCGACGAAGTTCACCGGATGGCAGAAGCCAATAAGGCGTTCTCGCACTTCCGTTTCTAAGCTCCCCGAACCCGGGTTAGCAGAAAAATCGGAAAGAAATTCCGGGCGGGTGCGCTTACAAAGCGCCTCGCCCGTTTGTGTTACAGCGCGATGGGTATTTTCTCGCATCGCGTCATCCCCATAGAGGATCAAAGTGGCTCGCAAGACACCTATCGAGCGCTACCGTAACATCGGTATTAGCGCTCACATCGACGCCGGCAAAACGACGACGACCGAGCGCATCCTGTTCTACACCGGCGTGAACCACAAGATTGGTGAAGTGCACGACGGCGCTGCCACCATGGACTGGATGGAGCAGGAGCAGGAACGCGGCATCACGATCACGTCCGCTGCCACCACGGCGTTCTGGAAAGGCATGGCCGGCGACCGCGCTGAGCACCGCATTAACATCATCGACACGCCGGGACACGTCGACTTCACGATTGAAGTCGAGCGCTCGATGCGCGTGCTCGATGGCGCATGCATGGTGTACTGCGCAGTGGGCGGCGTGCAGCCCCAGTCGGAAACCGTGTGGCGTCAGGCTAACAAGTACAAGGTTCCCCGTCTCGCGTTCATCAACAAGATGGATCGTACCGGCGCGAACTTCTTCAAGGTCTATGACCAGCTCAAGCTGCGCCTGAAGGCGAATCCGGTGCCGGTCGTTGTGCCTATCGGCGCCGAAGAGAACTTCACGGGCGTGGTCGATCTGCTGAAGATGAAGGCGATCATTTGGGACGAAGCATCCCAAGGCACCAAGTTCTCGTACGAAGAGATCCCGGCAGCACTCGTCGACACGTGCAATGAATGGCGTGAAAAGATGGTCGAAGCCGCGGCTGAATCGAGCGAAGACCTGATGAACAAGTACCTCGAGTCGGGCGAACTGACCGAAGCGGAAATCATCAAGGGTCTGCGCGACCGTACGATCGCTTGCGAAATCCAGCCGATGCTTTGCGGCACCGCGTTCAAGAACAAGGGCGTGCAACGCATGCTGGACGCCGTGCTCGATTTCCTGCCGTCACCAATCGACATCCCGCCGGTTACCGGCGAGCTGGAAAACGGTGAGAAGGGTGAGCGCCGGGCAGCCGACGATGAAAAATTCTCGGCATTGGCATTCAAGATCATGACCGACCCGTTTGTCGGCCAACTGATCTTCTTCCGTGTGTATTCGGGCGTTGTGAATTCGGGCGACACCGTGCTGAACGCGACCAAAGACAAGAAGGAACGTCTGGGCCGTATTTTGCAGATGCACGCAAATCAGCGCGAAGAAATCAAGGAAGTCCGTGCAGGGGACATCGCTGCAGCCGTCGGCCTGAAGGACGCAACGACCGGTGACACGCTGTGCGATCCGCAGAGCCCGATCGTGCTCGAACGCATGATTTTCCCTGAGCCGGTGATTTCGCAAGCTGTTGAGCCGAAGACGAAGCCCGACCAGGAAAAGATGGGTCTGGCGTTAAACCGTCTGGCACAGGAAGATCCGTCTTTCCGCGTTCAAACGGACGAGGAATCGGGTCAAACCATCATTTCCGGCATGGGCGAGCTTCACCTGGAAATTCTGGTCGACCGGATGAAGCGTGAGTTCGGTGTCGAAGCAACGGTGGGCAAGCCGCAAGTGGCTTACCGTGAAACGATTCGCGGCAAGGCGGAAGACGTCGACGGTAAGTTCGTCAAGCAGTCGGGCGGTCGCGGCCAGTACGGCCACGCTGTCATCACGCTCGAGCCGAATGAGCAAGGCAAGGGCTATGAGTTCCTGGACGAAATCAAGGGCGGCGTGATTCCGCGTGAATATATTCCGGCAGTCGACAAGGGTATCCAGGAAACGCTGAAGTCCGGCGTGCTGGCAGGTTTCCCGGTCGTTGACGTGAAGGTTCACCTGACGTTCGGTTCGTACCACGATGTTGACTCGAACGAAAACGCGTTCCGCATGGCCGGTTCGATGGCGTTCAAGGAAGCAATGCGCAAGGCGCAGCCGGTCATTCTCGAACCGATGATGGCTGTGGAAGTTGAAACGCCTGAAGATTACATGGGCAACGTGATGGGCGATCTGTCGGGTCGTCGCGGCATCGTTCAGGGCATGGACGACATGGTTGGCGGCGGCAAGATCGTTCGCGCCGAAGTGCCGCTGTCGGAAATGTTCGGCTACTCGACGTCGCTGCGCTCGCTGACTCAAGGTCGTGCAACGTATACGATGGAGTTCAAGCATTACGCTGAAGCACCGCGTAACGTGTCCGAAGCGATCATCAACGCGAAGTCGAAGTAATCGCGCGGCAAGTCATTCAACGATTAACTTTTTGAAAGAAGAGAAACATGGCTAAAGGTAAATTCGAACGGACCAAGCCGCACGTGAACGTCGGCACGATCGGTCACGTTGACCACGGCAAGACCACGCTGACGGCAGCGATCACGACGGTTCTGACGCAGAAGTTCGGCGGTGAAGCGAAGGCGTATGACCAGATCGACGCGGCGCCGGAAGAAAAGGCGCGCGGCATCACGATCAACACGGCGCACGTCGAGTACGAAACGGCTAACCGCCACTACGCCCACGTCGACTGCCCGGGCCACGCTGACTATGTGAAGAACATGATCACGGGCGCAGCGCAGATGGACGGCGCGATCCTGGTGTGCTCGGCCGCTGACGGCCCGATGCCGCAAACGCGCGAGCACATCCTGCTGGCGCGCCAGGTGGGTGTTCCGTACATCATCGTGTTCCTGAACAAGTGCGACATGGTGGACGACGCCGAGCTGCTGGAGCTGGTCGAGATGGAAGTTCGCGAACTTCTGTCGAAGTACGACTTCCCGGGCGACGACACGCCGATCATCAAGGGTTCGGCCAAGCTGGCGCTGGAAGGCGACAAGGGCGAGCTGGGCGAAGTGGCGATCATGAACCTGGCCGACGCGCTGGACACGTACATCCCGACGCCGGAGCGTGCAGTTGACGGCGCCTTCCTGATGCCGGTGGAAGACGTGTTCTCGATCTCGGGTCGTGGCACGGTGGTGACGGGTCGCGTCGAGCGCGGCGTGGTGAAGGTCGGCGAGGAAATCGAGATCGTCGGTATCAAGCCGACGGTGAAGACGACCTGCACGGGCGTGGAAATGTTCCGCAAGCTGCTTGACCAGGGTCAGGCAGGCGACAACGTGGGTATCCTGCTGCGCGGCACGAAGCGTGAAGACGTGGAGCGTGGTCAGGTGCTGGCGAAGCCGGGCTCGATCAATCCGCACACGCACTTCACGGCCGAGGTGTACGTGCTGAGCAAGGACGAGGGCGGCCGCCACACGCCGTTCTTCAACAACTATCGTCCGCAGTTCTACTTCCGTACGACGGACGTGACGGGCTCGATCGAGTTGCCGAAGGACAAGGAAATGGTCATGCCGGGCGACAACGTGTCGATCACGGTGAAGCTGATCAATCCGATCGCGATGGAAGAAGGTCTGCGCTTCGCGATCCGCGAAGGCGGCCGTACCGTCGGCGCAGGTGTCGTTGCCAAGATTCTCGAGTAAAATCGCGGCTTGAATTTGTAGCAAGTGGTGCCCGGAGCCGGGCGCCGGCCCTCAGCGGGTGCCCGGCTCTACGTTCTTTTACTGTCTGGCGGCGCAACGCCGCCTCGCTCTTTACCGAGGAATTGTCATGCAGAACCAGAAAATCCGCATTCGCCTGAAGGCTTTCGACTATCGCCTTATCGATCAATCGGCAGCTGAAATCGTCGATACGGCAAAGCGGACTGGCGCAATCGTTCGTGGTCCGGTGCCCCTGCCGACCCGCATTCAACGTTTCGACATCCTGCGTTCGCCGCACGTCAATAAGACGTCGCGCGATCAGCTCGAAATTCGCACCCACCAACGCCTGATGGACATCGTCGATCCGACGGACAAGACCGTTGATGCGCTGATGAAGCTGGATCTGCCGGCTGGCGTGGACGTGGAAATCAAGCTGCAATAAGGCTCTCGGTGCTTGCCTGGGGTCACGGGCAACGCTAAGTCATTGATTGCTTGCGAAAAACGAAAGGCCTCGCTATAATGCAAGGCTTTTCGCGCATTTGCGCAAAAAAGTCGGCGTGCTGCAGCATGAATTCATGCCCGAAACGGCGCCGGCATTTTGTAAATTAGCCCCGACCAATCGCAGTCGGGAATGGAGAAAACGATGAGCCTTGGACTCGTAGGTCGCAAGGTTGGCATGACCCGTATCTTCACGGCTGAAGGGGATTCGATTCCCGTTACCGTGCTGGACGTGTCCGACAACCGCGTGACGCAGATCAAGACTGTTGAAACCGACGGCTACACGGCCGTGCAGGTCGCATTCGGTACGCGCCGTGCATCGCGTGTGACGAAGCCGTTGGCCGGTCATCTCGCCAAAGCCGGTGTTCAAGCCGGTGAAATCCTCAAAGAATTCCAGATCGATGCCGCTAAGGCTGCCGAGTTGTCGAACGGTGCCGTGGTCGGTCCCGATCTGTTCGAAGTGGGCCAGAAAGTCGACGTGCAAGGCGTGTCGATCGGTAAGGGCTACGCCGGTACCATCAAGCGTTACAACTTCGCATCCGGCCGTGCATCGCACGGTAACTCGCGCTCGCACAACGTGCCGGGTTCGATCGGTATGGCGCAGGATCCGGGTCGTGTTTTCCCCGGCAAGCGCATGACCGGTCACATGGGTGACGACACTGTAACGGTGCAAAACCTGGAAATCGCTCGGATCGACGCCGACCGCAAGCTGTTGCTGGTTAAGGGCGCCGTTCCAGGTGCGAAGGGTGGCAAGGTATTCGTTACGCCGGCCGTGAAGACGCGTGCCGTGAAAGGAGCGAAATAATGGAACTTAAGCTCCTGAATGCCAACGGTCAGGAAGGTGCGGGCGTTAGCGCGTCGGACGTCGTGTTCGGCCGCGATTACAACGAAGCCCTGATTCACCAGGTCGTGGTTGCTTACCAGGCGAATGCCCGTAGCGGCAATCGCGCGCAAAAGGATCGTGAGCAGGTCAAGCACACGACCAAGAAGCCTTGGCGCCAGAAGGGTACGGGCCGCGCTCGTGCTGGTATGTCGTCGAGCCCGTTGTGGCGCGGCGGTGGCCGGATCTTCCCGAATTCGCCGGAAGAAAACTTTTCGCACAAGGTCAACAAGAAGATGCATCGTGCGGGTCTCTGCTCGATCTTCTCGCAGCTGGCCCGCGAAGGCCGCATCTCGGTGGTCGACGAGCTGACGCTCGAAGCGCCGAAGACGAAGCTGCTGGCCGAAAAATTCAAGGCGATGGGGCTCGACTCCGTGCTGGTGATTACCGACACGGTTGATGAAAACCTGTACCTCGCGTCGCGCAATCTCGCCCATGTGGCGGTTGTCGAGCCGCGTTACGCCGACCCGCTGTCGCTGATCTACTTCAAGAAGATCCTGATCACGAAGGCTGCGGTCGCCCAGATCGAGGAGTTGCTGTCATGAGCGAGATTCGCAAAAACGATCATCGTTTGATGCAGGTCCTGCTCGCGCCGGTGATCTCCGAAAAGGCGACGCTGGTGGCCGACAAGAACGAACAAGTCGTGTTCGAAGTCGCGCCCGATGCCACGAAGCAGGAAGTGAAAGCTGCAGTCGAGCTGCTGTTCAAGGTGGAAGTCAATTCCGTCAATGTGCTGGTCTCGAAGGGCAAGGCCAAGCGCTTTGGCCGCTTCATGGGTAAGCGCAAGGACGTGAAGAAGGCCTACGTCTGCCTGAAGCCCGGCCAGGAAATCAACTTTGAAGCGGAGGCCAAGTAATCATGGCAATCGTTAAAGTTAAGCCGACTTCGCCGGGTCGCCGCGCGATGGTCAAGGTGGTCAACAAGGATCTGCATAAGGGCAAGCCGTTCGCACCGCTGCTCGATTCGCAGTCGTCGACTGCCGGCCGCAACAACAACGGCCACATCACTACGCGTCACAAGGGTGGTGGTCACAAGCATCACTATCGCGTCGTCGATTTCCGTCGCAACAAGGACGGCATTGCGGCGAAGGTCGAACGTCTTGAGTACGATCCGAACCGCAGCGCAAACATTGCGCTGGTTCTGTACGCAGACGGCGAGCGTAAGTACATCATCGCTCCGAAGGGTGTGACGGTAGGCCAGCAACTGATGTCGGGTTCGGAAGCGCCGATTCGCGCAGGCAATACGCTGCCGATCCGCAACATTCCGGTCGGCACGACGATCCACTGCATCGAAATGCTACCTGGCAAAGGCGCGCAAATGGCGCGTTCGGCCGGTACGTCAGCGATGTTGCTGGCTCGTGAAGGCATCTACGCACAGGTCCGCCTGCGTTCGGGTGAAATCCGCCGCGTTCACGTTGAATGCCGCGCGACGATTGGTGAAGTTGGCAACGAAGAGCACAGCCTCCGTCAAATCGGTAAGGCTGGCGCGAACCGCTGGCGCGGTATCCGCCCGACGGTGCGTGGCGTTGCAATGAACCCGGTCGATCACCCGCACGGTGGTGGTGAAGGCAAGACGGCTGCAGGTCGCGATCCGGTGAGCCCATGGGGCACGCCTGCTAAGGGTTATCGCACCCGCAGCAACAAGCGCACGACGAGCATGATCGTCCAGCGCCGTCACAAGCGCTAAGGAGTAAGCAATGGCACGTTCTGTAAAAAAAGGTCCGTTCTGCGACGCCCATTTGCTGAAGAAAGTTGAGGCGGCAGCAGCTTCGCGGGATAAGAAGCCGATCAAAACCTGGTCGCGCCGCTCGACGATCCTTCCGGATTTCATCGGTCTGACGATCGCCGTTCATAACGGCCGTCAACACGTTCCGGTGTACATCTCGGAAAACATGGTCGGCCACAAGCTTGGCGAGTTCGCATTGACCCGTACGTTTAAGGGTCATGCAGCCGACAAGAAGGCCAAGAAATAAGGGGCTCAAGATGGAAGTGAAAGCAATTCATCGCGGTGCCCGCATCTCGGCGCAGAAAACGCGCCTTGTGGCTGACCAGATCCGCGGTTTGCCGGTCGACAAGGCGCTGAACGTTCTGACGTTCTCGCCGAAGAAGGCTGCGGGAATCGTGAAAAAGGTCGTGCTGTCGGCGATCGCGAATGCGGAGCATAACGAAGGCGCCGATATCGATGAGCTCAAGATCACGAGCATCTACATCGACAAGGCTGCATCGCTCAAGCGTTTTACCGCGCGCGCTAAGGGCCGCGGTAACCGCATTGAGAAGCAATCCTGTCACATCACTGTGACGGTCGGGAATTAAGGGGTCATACGATGGGACAGAAAATTCATCCGACTGGCTTCCGTTTGGCCGTCAGCCGCAATTGGGCGTCGCGTTGGTACGCGAACAACAACAATTTCGCGGCGATGTTGCAGGAAGACATCGGTGTTCGTGAATACCTGAAAAAGAAGCTGAAGAATGCTTCGGTGGGGCGCGTCGTTATCGAGCGTCCGGCGAAAAACGCGCGCATCACGATTTATAGCTCGCGTCCGGGTGTGGTCATCGGTAAGAAGGGCGAGGATATCGAGCTGCTGAAGTCGGAACTGCAACGCCGCATGGGCGTTCCGGTCCACGTCAACATCGAAGAAATCCGTAAGCCGGAAACCGATGCGCAATTGATCGCGGATTCGATCACGCAACAGCTCGAGCGGCGCATTATGTTCCGCCGCGCGATGAAGCGTGCAATGCAAAACGCGATGCGTCTGGGCGCCCAAGGCATCAAGATCATGAGCGCTGGCCGCCTGAACGGTATCGAAATCGCTCGTACGGAATGGTATCGCGAAGGTCGGGTGCCGCTTCATACGCTGCGTGCCGATATCGACTACGCAACTTCGGAAGCGAAGACGACGTACGGCATCATCGGCGTGAAGGTGTGGGTCTACAAGGGCGACACGCTCGGCCGTAACGATGCGCCGGTGGTCGAAGAAGTCGCCGAAGAAAAGCGTCCGCGCCGCAACGCACGTCCGGGTGGCGATCGTCGTCCGCGTCGTGATGGTGAAGGTGGTGGCCCGGCAGGTGCACGCCGTGGCGCTCCTCGTCGCGCTGGTGGCGACGGGAAGACTGGAGAATAACGATGCTGCAACCGAAACGCAGAAAGTATCGCAAAGAGCAGAAGGGTCGTAACACCGGTATCGCTACCCGTGGCAACGCGGTGTCGTTCGGTGAATTCGGCCTGAAGGCTATCGGTCGTGGTCGCTTGACCGCGCGCCAGATTGAAGCGGCACGTCGTGCAATGACGCGCCACATCAAGCGTGGTGGCCGCATCTGGATCCGCATTTTCCCGGACAAGCCGATCTCGCACAAGCCGGCTGAAGTACGGATGGGTAACGGTAAAGGTAACCCTGAGTACTACGTCGCAGAGATTCAACCGGGCAAGATGCTGTACGAAATGGACGGCGTAACCGAAGAGCTGGCACGCGAAGCGTTCCGTCTGGCTGCAGCTAAGCTGCCGCTTAAGACGACGTTTATCGTGCGTCAGCTCGGCGCCTAAGGAGCAAATGATGAAGGCTTCCGAACTTCACCAGAAAGATCAGGCCGCGCTCAACAAGGAGCTGTCGGACCTGTTGAAGGCGCAATTCGGCCTGCGCATGCAACTCGCGACCCAGCAGCTCACGAATACGAGCCAGCTGAAGAAAGTTCGTCGCGACATCGCACGTGTGCGGACCGTCCTGACTGAGAAGGCGAACCAGAAATGAACGATAGCGTAAAAACCTCGCTCAAGCGGACGCTGGTCGGCAAGGTCGTCAGCAACAAGATGGACAAGACGGTCACCGTGCTGGTTGAGCACCGCGTGAAGCATCCGATCTACGGCAAGTATGTTGTGCGTTCGAAGAAATACCACGCGCACGACGATGCGAACACGTACAACGAGGGCGATCTCGTTGAAATCCAGGAAACGCGTCCGATTTCGAAGACGAAAGCTTGGGTTGTGGCTCGCTTGGTCGAGGCTGCTCGCGTCATCTGACGCCGCAAAGTTGTAGAAGTAATTGAAATCGCAGTAGGTTTCGCTTGCAAGACCAAGATTATTTGATATAATCTTGGTCTTCCCTCTTTTATGGGAGCCCCGTCGCGGGCGAAGTTGGTGGGGGAAGCGGGTCGGGCGCCAGCCTGTTCCGAAGGATTCACCGGATTGCGATGGCGGGTTTCGTTTGCCGTCGCTGCTGTTCTAACCCAAGCAGCCGATTGGCTGACGGGACCAAGACTGACCGGGTACGCCATGGTGGTGTGGCCGGATTAAGTTGGGAAAGATAAACCATGATCCAGACCGAAACTCGGCTTGAAGTGGCCGACAACACGGGTGCGCGTGAAGTCATGTGCATCAAGGTGCTCGGCGGCTCGAAGCGTCGTTATGCCAGCATTGGCGACATCATCAAGGTGACCGTCAAAGAAGCAACGCCGCGCGGGCGCGTGAAGAAAGGCGAAATTTATAACGCCGTGGTGGTTCGCACCGCCAAGGGCGTGCGCCGTCAGGACGGTTCGCTGATCAAGTTCGACGGCAACGCCGCAGTGTTGTTGAATGCCAAGCTCGAACCTATTGGCACCCGTATTTTCGGGCCTGTCACGCGCGAGTTGCGCAGCGAACGATTCATGAAGATCGTTTCGTTGGCACCTGAAGTGCTGTAAGGAGTCGCGATGAACAAGATTCGCAAGGGTGACGAAGTTATCGTCACCACCGGCAAAGATAAGGGCAAGCGCGGCATTGTGCTGTCCGTTGGCGAAGGCAAAGTGATTGTCGAGGGCATCAACCTCGTCAAGAAACACGTCAAGCCGAACCCGATGAAGGGTACGACGGGCGGTGTGGAAGCCAAGACGATGCCGCTGCAAATTTCGAACGTCGCATTGGTCGACGCGAATGGCAAGGCATCGCGTGTAGGCATCAAGGTCGAGGGAGACAAGAAAGTCCGTTTCCTTAAGACGACCGGTGTCGAGCTGAGCGCCTGACGCTGCGGAGTAAAAAAATGGCTCGTTTGCAAGAGTTTTACAAAGAAAAGGTTGTACCCGGCCTCATCGAGAAGTTCGGTTACAAGTCCGTGATGGAAGTGCCGCGCATCACCAAGATCACCCTCAACATGGGTCTTGGCGAAGCGGTTGCTGACAAGAAGATCATCGAAAACGCCGTTGGCGACCTGACGAAGATCGCAGGCCAGAAGCCGGTGATTACGAAGGCACGCAAGGCAATCGCTGGCTTCAAGATCCGTCAAGGCTATCCGATCGGTGCAATGGTCACGTTGCGTGGTCAGGCAATGTACGAATTTCTGGACCGTTTCGTGACGGTTGCGCTCCCCCGTGTGCGCGACTTCCGTGGCGTGTCGGGTCGTGCATTCGACGGTCGCGGCAACTACAACATCGGTGTGAAAGAGCAGATCATTTTCCCCGAAATCGACTACGACAAGATCGACGCACTCCGTGGGCTGAACATCAGCATCACGACGACTGCGAAGACCGACGACGAAGCAAAGGCTCTGCTCGCCAGCTTCAAGTTCCCGTTCAGAAACTGAGGTTACCGTGGCTAAACTGGCACTGATCGAACGTGAAAAGAAGCGTGCTCGCCTCGCTGCTAAGTACGCTCCCAAGCGTGCGGAGTTGAAGGCGATCATTGGCGATATGAGCAAGTCGGACGAAGAGCACTACGCAGCACGTCTGGAACTGCAACAACTGCCGCGCAACTCTAATCCGACCCGTAAGCGCAACCGTTGCGCAATTACTGGTCGCCCGCGCGGCACGTTCCGTAAATTCGGGCTGGCGCGCAACAAGATTCGCGAAATCGCGTTCCGCGGCGAGATCCCTGGCCTGACCAAGGCGAGCTGGTAATAGGAGAAACATAAATGAGCATGAGTGATCCTATCGCCGATATGCTGACTCGCATCCGCAACGCGCAGATGGTTGAGAAAGTTTCGGTGACAATGCCCTCGTCGAAAGTCAAGGTTGCCATTGCGCAGGTCCTGAAGGACGAAGGTTATATCGATGATTTCGCAGTGAAGTCCGAAGGTGCGAAGTCTGAATTGAACATCGTGTTGAAGTACTACGCCGGCCGTCCGGTCATCGAGCGCATTGAACGCGTCTCGAAGCCCGGTCTGCGTGTGTACCGCGGCCGTAACGACATCCCCGTGGTCATGAATGGCCTCGGCGTGGCAATAGTGTCGACGCCGAAGGGCGTGATGACGGACCGCAAGGCGCGTGCAACGGGCGTTGGCGGCGAAGTCATCTGCTACGTCGCTTAAGGCCGAAAGGAGAGAAACATGTCTCGAGTAGGTAAAAGCCCGATCGCGCTGGAAGGCGCAGAGGTGGCCCTGAGCGACGATCGCATTACCGTCAAGGGCCCATTGGGTACGATTACGCAGGCAGCAAACCGCCTCGTGAAAGTGGTGAACGACAATGGCACGCTGAAGATCGAGCCGGTGGACGAGAGCCGCGAAGCGAATGCGATGTCGGGCACGATGCGCGCATTGATTGCGAACATGGTGAACGGCGTGACGAAGGGTTTCGAGCGCAAGCTGACGCTGGTTGGCGTTGGTTACCGCGCACAAGCGCAAGGCGACAAGTTGAACCTGTCGCTGGGTTTCTCGCACCCCGTGGTGCACCAGATGCCGGAAGGCGTCAAGGCTGAAACCCCGTCGCAAACCGAAATCGTGATCAAGGGGATCAATAAGCAACAAGTTGGCCAGGTCGCTGCAGAAGTGCGCGGCTATCGCCCGCCGGAGCCCTACAAGGGCAAGGGTGTGCGTTACGCCAATGAGGTTGTGATCCTCAAAGAAACGAAGAAGAAGTAAGGGTGCGCAATCATGGATAAGACTCAATCTCGCCTGCGCCGCGCTCGTCAGACGCGTATCAAGATCGCTGAGCTGCAGGTCGCGCGTCTCGCCGTGCATCGCACGAACACGCACATCTATGCGCAAGTGTTCTCGCCGTGCGGCACCAAGGTGCTCGCCAGCGCGTCGACGCTCGAAGCCGAAGTGCGTGCGCAACTGGCTGATCAGACGGGCAAAGGCGGCAACGTTGCTGCTGCGACTCTGATCGGGAAGCGCATCGCAGAAAAGGCTAAGGCTGCCGGCATCGAATCCGTCGCCTTCGACCGTTCGGGTTTCCGTTACCACGGCCGCGTGAAAGCGCTGGCTGATGCGGCGCGCGAAGCCGGACTCAAGTTCTAAGGGAAGAATTCGTCATGGCAAAGATGCAAGCGAAAGTTCAGGCTGACGAACGCGACGACGGCCTTCGTGAAAAGATGATTTCGGTCAACCGCGTGACCAAGGTCGTGAAGGGTGGCCGGATTCTCGGTTTCGCCGCGCTGACCGTGGTTGGCGACGGTGATGGCCGCGTCGGTATGGGCAAGGGCAAGGCGAAGGAAGTGCCGGTCGCTGTTCAGAAGGCGATGGAACAAGCTCGCCGCAACATGTTCAAGGTGCCGCTGAAGAACGGTACCCTGCAGCACGAAGTGCACGGTAAGCACGGCGCATCGATGGTCCTCCTCGCTCCGGCGAAGGACGGTACCGGTGTGATCGCCGGTGGTCCGATGCGCGCAGTGTTCGACGTGATGGGCGTGCAGAACGTTGTGGCCAAGAGCCACGGTTCGACGAACCCGTACAACCTCGTTCGCGCAACGCTCGACGGTCTGCGCAAGCAGTCCACGCCGGGCGACATCGCGGCGAAGCGCGGCAAGTCCGTCGAAGATATTCTGGGCTAAGGTGGACACCATGTCTGATAAAACTGTCAAGGTCCAGCTCGTCAAGAGCCTGATCGGCACCCGTGAAACGCACCGTGCTACGGTGCGTGGCTTGGGCCTGCGCCGACTCAACTCGATCAGCGAGTTGCAGGACACGCCGGCTGTGCGCGGCATGATCAACAAGGTTTCGTACCTCGTTAAGGTCATCAGCTAAGCGGCTGACCAGGACTCAAGGAGTTGATAATGGAATTGAATAACCTGAAGCCGGCTGAAGGCTCGAAGCACGCTAAGCGTCGCGTCGGTCGCGGTATCGGCTCTGGTCTGGGCAAGACTGCCGGCCGTGGTCACAAGGGCCAGAAGTCGCGTTCGGGCGGCTTTCACAAGGTTGGCTTCGAAGGCGGTCAAATGCCGCTGCAACGTCGCCTGCCGAAGCGGGGCTTCACCTCGCTGACGAAGGAATTCGTCGGTGAAGTGCGTCTCTCGGATCTGGAAAAGCTGCCGGTCGACGAAATCGATCTGTTGGCTCTGAAGCAAGCCGGTCTGCTCGGCGAACTCATCACGAGCGCCAAGATCATTGCGACGGGCGAACTGAAGCGCAAGGTCGTTGTGAAGGGCCTGGGTGCGACGAAGGGTGCGCGCGCTGCTATTGAAGCAGTCGGTGGCTCTTTTGCCGAGTAACGCGCAAGTTATTTGCCGTCACTAGCATTTGCATCGGAGAAGGTACTTGGCTAACAGCCCGAGTCTCGCAAAACCCGGTCGCGGCGCGGCGAAGTTTGGCGATCTGCGTCGGCGAGCAGTGTTTCTGCTGCTGGCGCTGATCGTCTACCGTATCGGCGCGCACGTTCCGGTGCCGGGTATTGACCCGGACCAACTGGCAAAGTTGTTCCAAAGTCAGTCGGGCGGCATCCTTGGCATGTTCAACATGTTCTCGGGTGGCGCACTTTCGCGGTTCACGATTTTCGCGTTGGGGATCATGCCTTATATTTCGGCATCGATCATCATGCAGTTGCTGGCGATTGTCTCGCCGCAGCTCGAGGCGCTGAAGAAAGAGGGGCAGGCGGGACAGCGGAAGATCACGCAGTACACACGTATCTTCACGGTCCTGCTGGCGACGTTCCAGGCATTCGGCATTGCCGTCGCACTGGAAAATCAGCCGGCCTTAGTGATCGATCCGGGGATGGTATTTCGGTTGACGACGGTCGTGACGCTGGTCACCGGCACGATGTTCCTGATGTGGCTCGGTGAGCAGATCACGGAGCGTGGGCTTGGCAACGGTATCTCGATCATCATTTTTGGCGGTATTGCGGCGGGTTTCCCGAATGCAATCGGGGGTCTTTTCGAACTGGTGCGAACCGGCTCGATGAGCATCATTTCGGCGATCATCGTCGTCGTGCTGATCGCTGCTGTGACGTATCTGGTGGTGTTTATCGAACGCGGCCAGCGCAAGATTCTTGTGAATTACGCGAAGCGGCAGGTCGGTAACAAGATTTACGGCGGACAGTCTTCGCATCTGCCGCTGAAGCTGAACATGTCGGGTGTGATTCCGCCGATCTTTGCATCGTCGATCATTCTCTTTCCGGCAACCATCCTGAACTGGTTTAGTTCGGGGTCGCGTACCGGCTGGTTCGCAGACACGTTGCACAACGTGGCCGAAGCCCTCAAGCCAGGCCAGCCCGTGTACGTGTTGTTGTACGCGTTGGCGATCGTTTTCTTCTGTTTTTTCTACACAGCGTTGGTGTTCAACAGCAGGGAAACGGCCGACAACCTGAAAAAGAGTGGCGCTTTCGTTCCAGGCATCCGCCCGGGCGATCAAACGGCGCGATATATCGACCGCATCCTCACGCGTCTGACGCTGGCCGGTGCGATCTACATCGTGTTTGTTTGTCTGCTGCCCGAGTTTCTGGTGCTGCGCTGGAACGTGCCGTTTTATTTTGGTGGAACGTCGCTGCTGATCATTGTCGTCGTCACAATGGACTTCATGGCGCAGGTGCAGTCGTACGTTATGTCGCAACAGTATGAATCGCTGCTGAAGAAAGCTAATTTCAAAGGCGGCGGCGTCCCGATGCGTTGAAAGGACTTATGGCCAAAGACGATGTTATCCAGATGCAGGGTGAAGTCATCGAAAACCTGCCTAACGCTACCTTTAGGGTGAAGCTGGAAAACGGCCATGTCGTATTGGGACACATATCCGGGAAGATGCGGATGCACTACATCCGAATCTTGCCGGGCGACAAGGTGACGGTTGAATTGACGCCTTACGATCTGTCGCGTGCGCGGATCGTGTTCCGGGCGAAGTGATTTGAAAAAAGGGTAATATCATGAAAGTGATGGCATCGGTTAAGCGCATTTGCCGCAATTGCAAGATCATCAAGCGCAAAGGCGTTGTGCGCGTGATTTGCAGCTCTGATCCGCGCCACAAACAGCGTCAAGGCTGAACGCCGCGCTTTTGCTTGCGCTTTTTGTTTGAGGAAAAACAATGGCTCGTATCGCAGGGGTTAACATCCCGAATCACCAGCATACCGAAATCGGCCTGACGGCAATTTACGGTATCGGCCGCACGCGCTCGCGCGACATTTGCGTCGCTGCTGGTGTGGCATTTTCGAAGAAGGTCAAAGACCTGAACGACGCAGACCTCGAAAAGCTGCGTGAAGAAGTCGGCAAGTTCATCGTTGAAGGCGATCTGCGCCGTGAAACGACGATGAACATCAAGCGCCTGATGGATCTCGGCTGCTACCGTGGCGTGCGGCATCGTAAGGGCTTGCCCCTGCGCGGCCAACGTACGCGTACGAATGCCCGTACGCGCAAGGGTCCGCGTCGTGCAGCGCAATCGCTGAAGAAGTAAGCGGAACTGACAGTTACAGGAAAACGTAATGGCTAAGGCTTCGAACAACTCCGCGGCGCAACGCGTTCGCAAGAAGGTCAAGAAGAACGTCGCCGAGGGCGTGGTTCACGTTCACGCGTCGTTCAACAACACCATCATCACGATCACCGATCGTCAAGGCAATGCACTTGCTTGGGCAACGTCGGGTGGTCAGGGCTTCAAGGGTTCGCGTAAATCGACCCCGTTTGCAGCTCAGGTGGCGGCCGAATCGGCTGGCCGCGTGGCGATGGAATACGGCGTGAAGAACCTCGAAGTGCGGATCAAGGGCCCCGGTCCTGGCCGTGAGTCGGCGGTGCGCGCATTGCATGGTCTTGGCATCAAGATCACAGCGATCTCCGACGTGACCCCGGTCCCGCACAACGGCTGCCGTCCGCCGAAGCGTCGTCGTATCTAAGACGCTGTTTTCGCTAGCGCCTGTCGCCGCCGCGCTTGTAAGCCGGCGACCACAGGCCGCTTGCGCTATTAAATTGACTAAGCCCACCGTTCGACCCAAAGGGCTCGGACTAGCGTGAGTGCATGCATTCACGTGATCAATCATAGAAGGAATCAACGTGGCACGTTATATCGGCCCTAAGGCCAAGCTCTCCCGCCGTGAAGGCACTGACCTTTTCCTGAAGAGCGCCCGTCGTTCACTCGCTGACAAGTGCAAGCTTGACAGCAAGCCTGGCCAACATGGCCGCACCTCGGGTGCACGTACGTCCGACTACGGCACGCAACTGCGCGAAAAGCAAAAAGTGAAGCGCATCTACGGTGTCCTCGAGCGTCAATTCCGTCGTTACTTCGCCGAAGCAGACCGCCTGAAGGGCAACACGGGCGAAAACCTGCTGCAATTGCTTGAATCGCGTCTCGACAACGTCGTGTATCGCATGGGTTTCGGCTCGACGCGCGCTGAAGCGCGTCAGCTCGTGAGCCACAAGGCGATCACGGTGAACGGCGTCGTGTCGAACATTCCGTCGATGCAAGTGAAGGCAGGCGATGTTGTAGCGGTGCGCGAACAGAAGAAGAAGCAAGCCCGTATTCTCGAAGCGCTGTCGCTCGCTGAGCAAGGCGGTCTGCCGAGCTGGGTCGCTGTTGATTCGAAGAAGTTCGAAGGCACGTTCAAGCAGAAGCCGGAACGCAGCGACATCGCTGGCGATATCAACGAAAGCCTGATCGTCGAATTGTATTCGCGGTAATCGGATTAACGGCCGGGGCACCCCGATTGCGTTGCGCAAGGGGGCGTCTCGGCTGTTTATTTTCAGGTTGTTACCGGTCAGCCTTATCGGTGTAACGAGCCGAGGGTATTGAAAAGGAAAACCTATGCAAACCAGTTTGTTGAAGCCCAAGATCATCGCAGTTGAATCGCTTGGCGAAAGCCACGCGAAAGTGGTCATGGAACCGTTTGAACGCGGTTACGGCCACACCTTGGGTAACGCGCTTCGGCGCGTATTGCTGTCGTCGATGATCGGCTACGCGCCGACCGAAGTGACGATCGCAGGCGTCGTACATGAGTATTCGACGCTCGACGGTGTGCAAGAGGATGTGGTCAACCTGTTGTTGAACCTGAAGGGTGTGGTCTTCAAGCTGCATAACCGTGACGAAGTGACGGTTACGCTGCGCAAGGAAGGTGAAGGCGTTGTCACCGCGGGCGACATTGAACTTGCGCACGATTGCGAAGTGATCAACCCGGATCATGTGATTGCGCACCTGTCGAAGGGCGGCAAGCTCGACGTGCAGATCAAGGTTGAAAAAGGCCGCGGCTACGTGCCGGGCAATGTGCGTCGTTACGGCGAAGAATCGGCCAAGATCATCGGCCGCATCGTGCTGGACGCGTCGTTCTCGCCCGTTCGCCGCGTGAGCTACGCCGTTGAAAGCGCGCGTGTCGAACAACGTACCGACCTCGACAAGCTCGTGATGAACATCGAGACCAACGGTGTGATCTCGCCGGAAGAAGCAATCCGTCAATCGGCGCGTATTCTGGTCGACCAACTGTCGGTATTCGCCGCACTGGAAGGTACCGAAGCTACGGCAGAAGCACCGTCGCGCGCGCCGCAGATCGACCCGATCCTGCTGCGTCCGGTTGATGATCTCGAACTGACGGTTCGTTCCGCGAACTGCCTGAAGGCCGAGAACATCTACTACATCGGCGACTTGATCCAGCGCACTGAAAACGAGCTGCTCAAGACGCCGAACCTGGGCCGCAAGTCGCTGAACGAAATCAAGGAAGTATTGGCGTCGCGTGGTTTGACGCTCGGCATGAAACTCGAGAACTGGCCGCCGGCTGGTCTGGACAAGTAATCCCGGGACCTGAACCCGCCGCTGCACTGGCAAAGACGCGGATTTTCCTTTAAAATCCGCGTCTTGTCTTTTTTCACTACCGGCCCGTGCACTCGCCGCCTCAGGGGAAACCGAGGAGCCGAGCGTGATAGAAGAGCTGGAACAAAACTCTGAATCAAAGGAATTAACATGCGTCACCGTCATGGTCTGCGGAAACTGAACCGCACGAGCAGCCACCGTCTGGCAATGCTCCGTAACATGTCCAACTCGCTGATTGAGCACGAAGTCATCAAGACCACGCTGCCGAAGGCGAAAGAACTCCGTAAGGTCGTCGAGCCGCTGATCACGCTCGGCAAGAAGCCGTCACTGGCAAATCGTCGTCTGGCGTTCAACCGCCTGCGCGATCGTGACTCGGTCACGAAGCTGTTCGAAGTGCTTGGCCCGCGTTACGCCACCCGTCCGGGCGGCTACCTGCGCGTGCTGAAGTTCGGTTTCCGCGTTGGCGACAACGCACCGATGGCACTGGTCGAATTGCTCGACCGTCCGGAAGTCGAAGAAACTGAAGTGCAGGAAGCTGAGTAAGCTTTTTAGCACCCGAAGAAAAAGCCAGGCAGCACGCCTGGCTTTTTTGTTGGCGGGAAGAAAGCCCACGTGGCACAAATCCTTGGCGGCCAAATGCCGCAAGCTCGCCGCAGGCATCTCCGCGGTCGCGCGAAGCTAGGTGATACGATACTGACAGCTGATCGTGCCCGGCCGGAGCCCTCTGTGAACGTGAATGTGACCTTGATTCTGACGACGGTACCCGACGCGGACGTTGCCCAGAAGCTGGCGACGGACGCGTTAGCTGCGCGGCTATGCGCGTGCGTCTCTCAACTGGGCGTTGTTCAGTCCAGCTACCACTGGCAGGGCGCGATCGAAACGGCGCAGGAAATCCAGTTGCTGTTCAAGACAAGCGCCGCGCGGGCGCCAGAACTCGAACAATACATTCAGGCGAACCACCCCTACGACACGCCGGAAATCCTTTCGTGGCAAGCGACGGCATCATCCGTCTACGGCCAGTGGATCACTGCCGAAACCCAACGTCCTCTCCATGTTTAACGGTCTCGACCGCCGCGCGCTTTATGTGCTGCGCATAGCCTTTTTCCTGTTCGGCTGCCTCTTCGCCGGGTCGTTCGGCAGCGTTGCCCGCGCTGCGGACGATTTCCTCGACCCCGCGGTCGCCTTCAAATTCAGCGCCAGCGAAAAACCCGGCGAAGTCATCGTCACGTACAAGATCGCGGACGGCTACTACATGTACCGTGAGCGCTTTGCGTTCGCGCCTCGCAACGGCGCCGCAATTATCGGCGAGCCGCAGTTACCGGCCGGCCACATCAAGTTCGATCAGACTTTCAACAAAGACGTCGAAACGTATCGCAACGAGCTGACGATCCGCATTCCTGTGAAGCAGGCGGCGGGACAATTCGATCTGGTGGTGACGTCGCAGGGCTGCGCCGACGCCGGCATCTGCTATCCGCCGATGGACCGGGTGTACCGTGTCAGCGGCGAGGCGCTGCAACCGGCCGGCAACGCGGCGGCAGGCGCTTCGACGCAACCCACCCCGGCCGCCGGTGCGTCGTGGTATGAGCGGGCTACCAGCGCCGACTATGCGCGGTCGCTGTTGCAAGGTGGTGGTTTCTTCGCGATCGTCGGGCTTTTTTTCGTGGCCGGCGCCGTACTAAGCCTGCTGCCGTGCTCGTATCCGATGATTCCGATTCTGTCGGCGATCATCATCGGTGAAGGGGCGCGAGTGACGCGTGCGCGCGGGTTTGCGTTGTCGCTGGCTTACGTGATCGGCATGGCGCTCGTATATACGGCGCTCGGCATCGCGGCCGCGCTGGTGGGGCAAAGCCTCGGCGCGTGGCTGCAGAACCCTTGGGTGCTGGGCGCGTTCGGAATACTGCTGACGCTTTTCGCGCTGACGCTGATCGCAGGATTCGACATCGCCTTGCCGCGCCGTTGGCAAGAAGGCGTTTCGCAGGCGTCGGCGGGGCGCTCTGGCGGAAAATTCGCGGCGGTAGCCTTGATGGGTGCGCTGTCCGCGCTGGTGGTCGGCGCCTGCATGACCGCGCCGCTCTTCGCCGTGCTGGCGTTCATTGCGCACACCGGCGATGCGGTGCTTGGCGGCGCGGCGCTATTCTCGATGGGGCTCGGCCTTGGCGTGCCGCTTCTGATCATCGGTCTCGGTGCCGGCACGTTGCTGCCGCGCGCAGGCTCATGGATGGACGGGGTCAAGGTGTTCTTCGGCGTCGTGCTGCTTGCCGCAGCGCTGTGGATCGTCTGGCCGGTGCTCGGCGCGGCCGCGACGATGCTGTTGAGCGCGCTCTGGCTGCTCGTCGCCGCAGCATCGCTCGGTCTGTTCTCGGCCCCGGCCGTTGGCTCCTCAATATGGCGCCGGCTGAGCCGAGGGCTTGGCGCTGCGTTTGCGGTCTGGGCGGTGGCACTGCTGGTTGGCCTTGCCGCAGGCTCGTCCGATCCGCTGAAGCCGCTTGCGGTGCTGGCGGCGCGCGGCGGCGAGGCGGGTTTGGCCAATACGTCCAACGCGCTGGATACGCGGGCGCAAAGCGATCTCACGTTCGCCCCGGTGCGTTCGTCGAGCGAACTCGATCTGGCCATCAAAACGGCTGTGCAGCCCGCCATGCTCGATTTTTACGCGGACTGGTGTGTGAGCTGCAAGGAGATGGAGAAATTCACTTTCAGTGACCCGCGCGTCCGGGCGAAGCTTAAGCAACTGACCCTGCTGCGCGCCGACGTCACGGCGAATAACGCCGACGATCAGGCGCTGCTCAAGCGATTCGGCCTTTTCGGGCCGCCAGGCATCATTTTCTTCGACAAGGGCGGTAAGGAAGTACTGCGCGTCGTCGGTTACGAATCAGCGGACAAGTTTTTACGCAGCCTTGATCGCGCAACCCCGCCCGGTGTGTAGCCTCACACAGGTTTTCGATACGCGCAAAGTATGCGAAAAAAAAGGAGGCGGGACTAAAAAGTCCGCCTCCTTTTTCACCCCTCGTCAGCGCAGCAGCGTCGTCGCCCGCTAACGAAAGCCGTCAAATCATTTCTGCGAGCGCAAAATTCGCGCGGCATCCAGCGCGAAATACGTCAGCACGCCATCAGCGCCGGCCCGCTTGAACGCCAGCAGCGATTCCATCATCGCCTTGTCGTGATCGAGCCAGCCGTTCTGCGCGGCCGCCTTCAACATCGCGTATTCGCCGCTCACCTGATAAACGTAAGTGGGGAACTGGAATTCGTCCTTCACGCGACGCACGATGTCCAGATACGGCATGCCAGGCTTGACCATCACCATATCGGCGCCTTCGTTGATGTCCGCTTGCACTTCACGCAGCGCTTCATTCGAGTTGGCCGGGTCCATCTGGTAGGTCATCTTGTTGCTCTTGCCCAGATTCGTCGCGGAACCGACGGCATCGCGGAACGGCCCGTAAAACGCCGACGCAAATTTGGCCGCATAAGCCATGATGCGTGTGTGGACAAACTCCTCGCTCTCGAGCATTTCGCGAATCGCGCCGATGCGGCCGTCCATCATGTCCGAGGGCGCGACGATATCGACGCCTGCTTCAGCCTGCGCACGGGCCTGCTCGATGAGAATCTCGACAGTTTCGTCGTTCATCACGTAACCGGCTTCATCGAGCACGCCGTCCTGGCCGTGGCTCGTATACGGGTCGAGCGCGACGTCGGTCAGCACGCCCAGCTCGGGGAAACTCTTTTTGAGTTCGCGAACGGCGCGCGGAATGAGGCCGGCCGGATTGGCTGCTTCGCGGCCATCAGGCGTTTTCAGGGACGGCTCGATTGCCGGAAACAGCGACAGTACGGGCACGCCCAGCTCAACGCATTGCTCGGCCACGCCCATCAGCAGATCGACCGACACGCGCTCGACGCCCGGCATCGACCCTACGGCTTGCCGTACATTCGTGCCTTCGACGACGAACACCGGATAGATCAGATCATTCGTGGTGAGGATGTTTTCCCGCATCAGACGGCGCGAGAAGTCGTCACGGCGCATGCGGCGCGGACGGTAGTGCGGGTAGAAGCTCATATCGAATCGAAGATGATGGATGTGGAGAGTGGACAAGTACGTCTGCGTCTGCTCCCGAAACTTTTCGAGACAATGGTATATCATACCGATCGAGCAAGGCGCCTTGCGCTGACCTCCCCGCTTCTCCTCCCTGAGCGGGTGCCTGTCGTTTTTTCGATTAGGCTGTTTGACCCGCCGTTAAAGCGGCGGGTTTTTTTATGGGCGGCCGAAACGGCGCTTTTGCGTGCCTGACGGAAGCCCCAGCGCTTACTGCGCGGCGTCCGCTTCGCCCGTGGCTTTGGGGATCAGCCAGCCTTCGATCAACTCGTGCGCCTCGTCGATGCCGATTCGTTTGAGCGCCGAGAACAATTGCGCGGTCAACTCGCCTTGGTAGCCGGCGGCGCGATATTCAGCCAAGCCTTTCTGCGTCGCGCGCAATGCGTTGATGCTTTCCTGTCGCGTCAATTTGTCGCATTTTGTAAGCAGCGTATGGATCGGCTTGCCCGTCGGCGCGAACCACTCGATCATCTGCCGATCCAGATCCGTCAACGGACGACGCGAGTCCATCATCAGAATCATGCCGCGCAGTTGCGAGCGCGATTGCAGGTAGGTCGACAGTAGCGCTTCCCAATGGGCCTTGGCCGCGCCGGGCACTTCCGCGTAGCCATAGCCCGGCAGGTCCACCAGATGCGCGGTCGGCTCGTCCGCCTTGCCCACCGAAAAATAATTGATGTGCTGCGTGCGCCCCGGCGTCTTGCTGGCGAACGCGAGCCGCTTCTGATTGCACAGGATATTGATCGCCGTGGACTTGCCGGCGTTCGAACGTCCCGCAAAGGCGATCTCGGGCTGTGCGGTGGCCGGCAGGTCACGCAAGTGATTGACGGTCGTGAAAAAGCGGGATTGGTGGAGCAGGAAGGACATGATCAGGCCAGGATTCGAGACGCCGGGGAACCCGGAGCGGGGACGGGTCAAGCCCGACTGGCGTCTTAGCGATTAGCGAGTTATTGTACAATACGATGGTTTACTGAAAACCCGAGGGGGCCGCCCCGCGTGCCTTGGCGGCTCCTGGTGGTCACTCAGTCGCTGTCGTATTTTGCAAAACCTTCAGGAAAACGCTGGGCCGTCCCAAGTTTTCTTGCCCCCTTCGGGGGGCCTGGCGCGAGGCGCCGGGTTTGGGGGCTCTCTAAAAAATCCCACAAGACGAGACAGGGTGTGCGAATGAATCGACTGTGCAAGGCTCTGATGGTGCTTCAGGTAGCGGCAGGTCTTTCAGGTTTGGCAATTCAGGCACGAGCAGCAGAGCCGGCAAAGCCGGACGTCAATCGGGGGCAGGCAATCGCAATGCAGGTTTGCGCGTCGTGCCACGGCGCGGACGGCAACAGTGCCGGCGGCGCATACCCGAAGTTGTCGGGCCAGCATCCCGAGTATCTCGTCAAGCAACTCAAGGATTTCAAGACGCAGGCGGGCGCCAAGCAGCCCGCGCGCAACAATGCGATCATGGCGGGCATGGCCGCGGCGCTCTCCGACCAGGACATGGTCAACGTGGCGGCCTATTTCGCGGCGCAGGCTCCCAAGCCAGGTTATGCGCATAGCAAGGACACCGTGGCGCTCGGTCAGAAAATTTACCGTGGTGGGGTGGCCGAGAAGGGCGTGCCGGCATGCGCAAGCTGTCACGGGCCAACGGGCCAGGGCATTCCCTCGCAGTATCCGCGCCTGTCGGGGCAATGGTCGGACTACACGGTGGCGCAGTTGTCCGCGTTCACGCAGGGTTCCGGCGCACGTAACAACAACGAGGCGATGCATGCCGTCGCATCGCGTTTGTCGGACAGCGAGATCAAGGCTGTAGCCGATTACATCGCGGGCTTGCATTAAGTAAGAGTCCGCACGCAAGCGCAACCGGCCCGCCGGGGCCGGTGCAAAACAAGAAAAGGGTGGGGGCGTCGTGTCTACGACAGCCTCTCACCCTTTTTTGCTGTTCAGTCGGAGTATGAATGAGCGTCACCACGTCGGGTCTGCAGTCGAAGTCGAGCAATCGCATCGTGCGCAGCATCATCGAAGTCATGAGTTCGATGCGTTTCGCCATCGCGCTGCTCGTGATTCTGTCCATCGCCAGCATTATCGGCACCGTCCTCACGCAGGACGATCCGTATCCGAATTACGTCAACCAGTTCGGCCCCTTCTGGGCGGACATCTTCCGCTCGCTGAGCCTGTACACGGTGTACAGCTCGTGGTGGTTCATGCTGATCCTCGGCTTCCTGATGGTGTCGGTCTCGCTGTGCGTGATCCGCAATGCGCCGAAAATGCTCGCCGACGCCAGGAGCTGGAAAGACAAGGTTCGCGAAGGCAGCCTGCGCGCGTTCCATCACAAGGGCGAGTTCGCGGTGCACGGCACGCGCGCGCAGACCGCCCAGGTGCTCGCCAGGCTGTCGGCGAAGCTCGGCTATAAATTCGTCACGCGCGAGTCGGACGGCGCGACGCTGATCGCCGCCAAGCGCGGCGCGCTGACCAAGTTCGGCTATATCTCGGCTCACATCGCGATCGTGGTGATCTGTCTCGGCGGCCTGCTCGACAGCAACCTGCCGATCAAGCTGCAAATGTGGCTGTTCGACAAGTCGGCGATCCGCGCGAACACGGTAATCAACGAGATTCCTGCCGAACATCGCCTGTCGCAGTCGAACCCCACGTTCCGCGGCTACGCGTGGGTGCCGGAAGGGCAACACGTCTCGACGGCGATCCTGAACCAGCCGGACGGTTCGCTGATTCAGGACTTGCCGTTCTCGATCGAACTGAAGAAATTCATCGTCGACTACTACTCGACGGGCATGCCGAAGCTGTTCGCAAGCGACATCGTCGTCGTCGACCATAAGACCGGTGCGCGCGTGCCGGCGCGGATCGAAGTGAACAAGCCGTTCGAATACGAGGGCGTGTCGATCTATCAGTCGAGCTTCCAGGACGGCGGCTCGCAGATGCAGATGACCGCGTTTCCCATGACTGGCGCGAGCGCGAAGACCGCACCGTTCGCCGGCACGATCGGCGGCAACGCGCCGCTTGGCCAGGCCATGTCGCTGGCGGACGGACAGACCGTCGAATTCACCGATTTCCGCGCGATCAACGTCGAAAACATCTCGAACGGCAGCGGCCAGAACGACGCCCGCGGCGTCGCGGCGCATCGTACGCTGAAAGAAGCGTTCGACGAGCGTCTCGGCTCGGGCGCGAAGACGTCGAAGCCGCTCGAACTGCACAACGTCGGCCCTTCGGTGCAGTACAAGGTGCGCGACAAGGACGGCCAGGCGCGCGAATACAACAACTACATGCTGCCGGTGGAAGTAGCCGGCGAAAAGATGTTCCTCGCCGGCATGCGCCAGAACCCGGACGATCCCTTCCGCTACCTGCGCATTCCCGCCGACACCGGCGGCACCGTCAAGGAATGGATGAACCTGCGCGCCACGCTTGAGAATCCGGCCATGCGCGCGGCGGCCGCTCACCGTTTCGCGCTGCGCTCGGTGCCGGGTTCGAATGCTGAACTGCAGCAGCATCTGGAAGAAAGCGCGCTGCGCGTGCTGACCCTTTTCGCGGGCGCGGACAGCAGCGTCAAGATGCCGAACGGCCAGCCCGTCGGCGGCTTTCAGGCGATCGCCGGCTTTATCGATCACTCGGTGCCGAAGGGCGAGCAGGAAAAGGCGGCCGGGCTGCTTCTGCGCATGCTGGAAGGCTCGACGTGGGATTTGTGGCAACTGTCGCGCGAGCAGCTTGGCGAGCCTGAAGCGCAGGCCAACGCGGACGCGAGCCGCTTTGTTCAAACCTCGATCAACGCGATATCCGACAGCTTTCTGTATGGATCACCGGTTTACTTGCAGCTTGACGGCTTCAAGCAGGTGCAAGCTTCGGTATTTCAGTTGACGCGCGCACCGGGCAAAAAAGTCGTGTATCTTGGCAGTCTGCTTCTCGTATTGGGCATCTTTTCGATGTTCTACGTTCGCGAACGGCGCCTGTGGTTCTGGCTCAAGGATACCGATCACGGCACGAACGTCGTAATGGCGATGTCGAGCGCGCGCAAGACACTCGACTTCGAAAAGGAGTTCGTTCAAACGCGCGACGCAGTCGGCGCCGCGCTGGGCGCCAAACTCACTGAAGCACCCGACGCCGCCCGCGGCGCCGATCAACCCGGCCACGCCGGCGCGCAGTCCGCAAGCTCACAAGATTCGACCCGGTAAGATCATGGACTTGACTCAGGTTTCCCCCTCCTCATCATCGTCGCGGCCCAGCAAGGCGCTCGCGGGCGAGTCGCTCAACGTGGCGGAGTACGACGAGCGACCGTTTCTGAAACGGCTCGGTGTCTTCGACTGGCTGTTCGCCGTCGTGATGGTCGCTGGCGCGGGGTTCGCGCTGTCGCACTATCACGCGTTCATGAACTACTACGACAAGCTGGTGCTGGTGTGCGCGGTGCCGGTGTTCGTCGTGCTCGGCTGGCGTTGGAAGCCGGTGCGTCCGCTGATGGTCGGCATCGCGGCGCTGTCGTTGTGGGCGATCCAGATTTACCAGGGCGATCTGGCCCGTGCCGATCAGGCCTTCTTCCTGAAGTATTTCCTCTCGAGCCAATCCGCGATTCTGTGGATGAGCGCGCTGTTCGTGTTCGCCACCGTGTTCTACTGGATCGGCCTGCTGTCGCGCTCGCCAACCGGTGCGGCAATCGGCTCGAAGATGACATGGGCCGCGGTGGTCATGGGCTTCGTCGGGCTGATGGTGCGCTGGTACGAGTCGTACCTGATCGGCTCGGACGTCGGCCATATTCCGGTCTCGAACCTGTATGAAGTATTCGTGCTGTTCAGCCTGATCACCGCGTTGTTCTATCTGTACTACGAGCAGCACTACAACACGCGCGCGCTCGGCGCGTTCGTGCTGCTGGTGATCAGCGCCGCCGTCGGCTTCCTGATGTGGTACTCGGTCGCCCGTGACGCGCAGCAGATCCAGCCGCTCGTGCCGGCGCTGCAAAGCTGGTGGATGAAGATTCACGTGCCGGCGAACTTCATCGGCTACGGCAGCTTTGCGTTGTCGGCCATGGTCGGCGTCGCGTATCTGATGAAAGAGCGCGGCGTGCTGGCCGATCGCCTGCCGGCGCTCGAAGTGCTCGACGACGTGATGTACAAGTCGATCGCCGTTGGCTTCGCCTTCTTCACGATCGCGACGATTCTCGGCGCGCTGTGGGCCGCGGAAGCGTGGGGCGGCTACTGGAGCTGGGACCCGAAGGAAACGTGGGCGCTGATCGTCTGGCTCAACTATGCGGCATGGCTGCACATGCGTCTGATGAAAGGTCTGCGCGGTGCGGTCGCCGCCTGGTGGGCGCTAACCGGCCTGCTGGTGACGACTTTCGCGTTTCTCGGCGTCAACATGTTCCTGTCGGGGCTGCATAGCTACGGCAAGCTGTAAGATCCGCCGCTCCGCCCCGACTAAGAACCGCCGCGTGCTTCGCACCGGCGGTTTTTTTATGGCTGACGGAATATTTGCCGCGCCCGACGTGTTCGTCATGGCAGTAGCAACGAATAGCTGGACGGACGCGGGACAAGCGATCATGACTTCGGCCCCGTAAAATGAACGAACCGGCGGGGCCGGCAAGGAGCAGGACGATGTGGATCAAGCGAAGCGACAGAATTCAACTCCTCGGCGACGATATCGCGCGTAGCGAAATCACGCCGCGGCACGTATTCGAGAACCGGCGGCGTGTGTTGCAGGCGGCGGGCGCGCTGGCGCTCGGCGGTCTGATCGGCGTGAATGGCGAGGCGCTGGCGGCGTATTCATCGCCGGACCCGAAGGCGCAAAAGCTCGCGGCGAAGACCAACGCGAAGTTCGTCGCGCTCGACAAGATCACGCCGTTCAAGGACATCACGAGCTACAACAACTACTACGAGTTCGGCACCGATAAGGCCGATCCGTCGCATAACGCCGGCACATTGCGCCCGCACCCGTGGAAGGTGAGCGTCGAGGGCGAAATCAAAAATCCGAAGGTGTACGACATCGACGAATTGCTGAAGCTCGCGCCGCTCGAGGAGCGCGTGTACCGGCTGCGCTGCGTCGAAGGTTGGTCGATGGTGATTCCGTGGATCGGCGTGCCGCTCTCGGAACTGATCAAGCGCGTGCAGCCGACCGGCAATGCGAAGTACGTGCAATTCATCACGCTGGCAGATGCGTCGCAGATGCCCGGACTCTCGACGCCGGTGCTCGATTGGCCGTACTCCGAGGGGCTGCGCATGGATGAAGCAATGAATCCGCTGACGCTCCTGACGATGGGTGTTTACGGGCAGGTGCTGCCGAATCAGAACGGCGCGCCGATTCGCGTCGTGGTGCCGTGGAAATACGGCTTCAAGAGCGCGAAGTCGCTGGTGAAGATCCGCTTCCTCGACAAGCAGCCGCCGACCAGTTGGAACACCTATGCGTCGAGCGAATACGGTTTCTATTCGAACGTGAACCCGAACGTCGATCATCCGCGCTGGAGCCAGGCGACCGAGCGGCGCATCGGTGAGGACGGCTTTTTCACGCCCAAGCGCAAGACGCTGATGTTCAACGGCTACGGCGATCAGGTGGCGTCGCTTTATCAGGGCATGGACCTGAAGAAGAATTTCTGAGCAACGCGACCATGGCTTTCGATACACAGACTTCCGCTGTGAGCGGGCGCAAGGCGCCGCGAGCAGCGCACGCGTCCACGACGGTGAAGCGGCCCGCATCCGGCGCGCGCTGGATCGTGCCGGCGAAAATCGCGGTGTTTGTCGCCGCGTTGTATCCGCTCGCGCGCATCGTGTTGTTCGGCATGACCGATCGGCTCGGCTCGAATCCGATCGAATTCATCACGCGCTCCACCGGTCTCTGGACGCTCGTCTTTCTTTGCATCACGCTGGCCGTGACGCCCTTGCGCCGGTTGACCGGGGTCGCCACGTTCGTGCGCTTTCGGCGGATGCTCGGGCTCTACGCCTTCTTCTACGCGACGCTGCACTTCACCACTTACCTCTGGTTCGACAAGTGGTTCGATGTCGCCGAGATCGTGAAGGACATCGGCAAGCGACCCTTCATCACCGTTGGTTTCGCGGCGTTCCTGTTGCTGATCGCGTTGGCCGTGACGTCGCCGCGCGCGATGGTGCGCAAACTCGGCCGTCGCTGGCAGACATTGCATCGCGCGATCTACGCGATCGGCGTGCTCGCGATCCTGCACTTCTGGTGGATGAAGGCGGGCAAGAACGATCTGCTGTTGCCGAAGCTTTACGGCGCAATCATGCTGGCGCTGCTGGGGTGGCGGTTGATCGTATGGCTGCGCGAGCGAAGGTCGAAGGCAGGTTGACCGGCAAGCGAGTCGCACAAACTAAAAAGGCGATGCCGCGGTGGCATCGCCTTTTTTGTCAGACGCCGAACTCGACGTTTACGCCCGCAAGATCGTTTCTCCCGCAAACAACTGCTTGATCTCTTCGCGGGCGCGCACCACATGCGCTTGTGTACCATCCACCATCACTTCCGCCGCACGCGGACGGGTGTTGTAGTTGGAGCTCATCACGAAGCCGTACGCGCCGGCCGAACGAATCGCCAGCAAATCGCCGGGTTCGATCGCCAGCAGACGCTCGCGACCCAGCCAGTCGCCGCTTTCGCAAACCGGGCCGACCACGTCGTAGACATGCGCCGGTACGTCGCGCTTCGCCGCTGCTTCGATCGCGTGGTACGCCTCGTACATGGCGGGGCGCGCGAGGTCGTTCATCGCGGCGTCGACGATGGCGAAATTCTTTTCCGCACCCGGCTTCAGAAACTCGACGCGCGTGAGCAGCACGCCCGCATTGCCCACCAGCGAACGACCCGGCTCGAAATACACTTCACGATGGCCGTGGCCGCGCGCTTCGATGCGATCGAGCACGGTGCGCACGAACGCGCCGATTTCCGGCGGTGCTTCATCGTCGTAGGTGATGCCGAGACCGCCGCCCACGTCGATGTGGCGAATGCTCACGCCGTCCTGCTCGATCTGTTCGACCAGTTCCAGCAATTTGTCGACGGCGTCGAGATACGGTGCGACTTCGGTGATTTGCGAACCGATATGGCAGTCGATGCCGATCACCTCGAGATGAGTCATCGCCGCGGCGGCTCGATACGTCGCGCGCGCGTCTTCGAATGCGACGCCGAACTTGTTCGACTTCAGCCCGGTGGAAATATACGGATGCGTCTTCGCGTCGACGTCCGGATTCACGCGCAGCGAAACCGGAGCTTTCTTGCTCATGTCGGCGGCCACCGCATTCAGGCGGTCCAGTTCAGGAATCGATTCGACGTTGAAGCACTTCACGCCAGCCGCGAGCGCGTCGCGCATTTCGTCCGCACTCTTGCCGACGCCGGAAAACACGGTGTTTTCCGCTTTACCGCCGGCCGCCAGCACACGCGCCAGTTCGCCGCCCGATACGATGTCGAAGCCGGCGCCGAGACGCGCGAACACGTTCAGCACCGCGAGGTTGCTGTTCGCCTTGACGGCTACGTGCACGCTCGCGCGACGGCCTGCGCAAGCGCCGGCGTACGCGTTCCAGGCATCGGTGAGCGCGGCGCGCGAATAGACATAGAGCGGCGTGCCGAATTGTTCGGCGAGCGAGACGGCGGACACGTCTTCGGCGTGCAACACGCCGTCGACGTAGTCAAAAGCGGATCGAGTCATGCGAGGGTCTTATTGAGCGGGAGTAACGGCGGAGGCGGGCGGCGCGGCGAGTTGGTTTTCCGGCGCCAGCGTGAGCGGCGTGCCCGACGTATTCGGCACGGTGCCCGTTTCGTCGGCGGTTTCGGCGCTGGGTTTCACTTCATCCGGCGACGGCGGTTGCGTGCGGTCGATCGGCTTGGCCGGGAGCGGCGGCACGGTGGGCAAATAGAGCGAACCACGCTGCCCGCAGCCGGCAAGTGCACAACCTGCGAGAATGGCTAGACCCGCTACAATCGCGCGGCCGGGCGCCGCTGCGCGCATCCGAGAAACGACTCGCATGACTGTCCCTGAATAAATAATCGATGGAGTTTAGCATGTCCGATAGTGAATACCTGACCCGCGCGGAAGCCGCGCTAGCCGCCATCGAACGCGCACTCGACGACACCGATGCCGACATCGAATTCGAGCGCAGCGGCAATGTGCTGACCCTCGAATTCGAGAACCGTTCGAAGATCATCGTGAACCTTCAGCCGCCGATGAGCGAGATCTGGATCGCCGCGAAAGCGGGCGGCTTTCACTTCCGTTTCGTCGATGGTGAATGGCGCGATACCCGCAGCGGTACGGAGTTTTTCGCCGCGCTGTCGGAGTACGCGACGCAACAGGCCGGCGAGCCGGTTCACTTCGAAGCGTGAATCCGGGTTAAGGCGGGGGCGGGTTGCTGCTGCCCGAAGCGCGCCTCGCGACTGACGGACCGCCCACCAAAGCAAGCCTGAAACGACACCGCCGCGCATCGAGCGCGGCGGTTTTCTTCAACGGGCTACGGCGGTTCTCTAGTGCCCGCGGAACAGATTCATGATGTTCTGCTTTTCCTGCTCGTCGACCTGCGCGGGCGCCTCCGATGCGCCGTTCGCCGCATCCAGCGCGGCCTGGCTGATGCCGACCGTCGCGATGAAACCGTGCCCCGGCGTGAACTCGTCGAAATACAGTTCCGAGCCGACTTCGACCACATTGTCCGGCTTCGGCATCTTGTAGTCCGGCACGCCCTTGAGCGCGCGACCCATGTATTCGATCCACACCGGCAACGCCAGGCCGCCGCCGGTTTCCTTGTCGCCGAGACTGCGCGGATTGTCGTAGCCGATCCACGCGATCGCCGTGACCGTGTGCTGATAACCGGCGAACCACGCGTCGCGCGAATCGTTGGTCGTGCCGGTCTTGCCGCCGAGATCGGTGCGTTTCAGCACGTTGGACTTGGCGCCCGTGCCGCGTTGCGCGACGCCTTGCAGCAGACTGTTCATCACGTACGCGTTGCGCGGCTCGATGGCGTGCGGCGCGCTTTGCTCGGCCACCAGCGGTTGCGCATGGGCGACGACGATGCCGCGCTGATCCGTGACCTCGGCGATCAGATACGGGTTGATCCGGTAGCCGCCGTTGGCGAACACCGAGAACGCGCCCGCCATTTGCAACGGCGTGACGAGACCCGCGCCGAGCGCCATCGGCAGATAGGCCGGGTGACGCTCCGCGTCGAAGCCGAAGCGCGTGATGTACTGCTGCGCGTACTTGGTGCCGATCTGGCTGAGGATGCGGATCGACACCAGGTTCTTCGACTTCTGCAGCGCCGTGCGCATGGTCATCGGACCGTCGAAACCGCCGCCGTAGTTCTTCGGTTCCCACGGCTGCCCGCCGGTCTCCGCGGCGCTGAAAAAGAGCGGGGCGTCGTTGATCACCGTCGCCGGGCCGAGTCCCTTTTCGAGCGATGCCGAATAAATGAACGGCTTGAAACTCGAACCCGGCTGACGCCACGCCTGGGTCACGTGATTGAACTTGTTCTTGTTGAAGTCGAAGCCGCCGACCAGCGCGCGAATCGCGCCGTCTTGCGGCACCACCGAGACGAACGCGCCTTCCACTTGCGGCAATTGCGTGATCGACCAGTTGCCGTCGTCGTTTTTGACGAGGCGGACGATCGCGCCGGGCCGCAGCCGCTGATTCGGCTGCGCGCGCGCATTGAGCGCGGCCTGCGCGAAACGCAGGCCGTCGCCCTGGATGGTCGCGACATTGCCGTCGATGAAGGTGGCCTGCACCTGCTTCGGGCTCGCCGCCGTCACGACGGCGGCAATAATCTCGCCGTTGTCGGGATGCTCCAGCAGTGCGTCGTCGATCGCCTGTTCGCGGTCGTCCGCATCGGACGGCAGATCGATGAACGCTTCCGGGCCGCGATAGCCGTGGCGCCGCTCGTAGTCCATCAGGCCTTTGCGCAGCGCGCGATAAGCGACGTCCTGATCGGCGGAGTCGATCGTGGTGACGACGTTCAGGCCGCGCGTGTACGCCTCTTCGCGATACTGCGCGTACATCATCTGCCGCACCATTTCCGCGACGTACTCCGCGTGCACGCTGAATTCCTTGCCCGCGCCCTTGACCACGAGCGCCTGCTTGCTGGCCTCGTCGTATTGCTGCTGGGTGATGTAGCGCAGTTCGTACATGCGCTGCAGGATGTACTCCTGGCGCACTTTCGCGCGCTTCGGATTGACCACCGGGTTATACGCGGAGGGCGCCTTCGGCAGACCGGCGAGCATCGCCGACTCGGCCAGCGTCAGGTCCTTCAGATCCTTGCCGAAGTACACCCGCGCCGCGCTCGCGAAGCCATAGGCGCGCTGACCGAGATAGATCTGATTCATATACACCTCCAGAATCTGATCTTTAGTCAGCTTCGACTCGATCTTGTACGCGAGCAGCATTTCGTAAATCTTGCGCGTGTAGGTCTTCTCGCTCGACAGGAAGAAGTTGCGCGCCACCTGCATGGTGATCGTGCTGGCGCCTTGCGTGGCGTGGCCGTTGGTGAGCGCGACGAAGCCGGCCCGCGCGATACCCGTGAGGTCGACGCCGCCGTGATCGTAGAAGCGCGCGTCTTCGATGGCGAGCACGGCCTTCTTCAGACTATCGGGCACCTCCTGGATATGGACGATGTCGCGCCGCTCCTCGCCGAATTCGCCGATCAGCACATGGTCGGCCGTGTAGATGCGCAGCGGCACCTTGGGCCGGTAGTCGGTGAGCGCCTCGAGTGACGGCAGGTTGGGCGTTGCCACCACCAGCGCATAGCCGAGCACCAGCAGCACGCACACGATGCCAGCGACGATCAGACCGACAAAGCCAAGGACCAGCTTCAGCCACAACGGGCGTTTGCGCTTGTGCGGCGCGGGCGGTGGGGAGTTCGGAGACGTGGATTGCATATGGGCACCAAAAAACAGTCCCGCGATTATAGCCGCCCGGCTTTTCAGCTTTCGTCATGCTTACTGACACTTCTGCGCAGGTCGGTGCGCGACGCGGGAATGGCTTCACTGTAGCCGCTTTGGTGCGGCGCCGGCACCTGTCACGCAACGTTAGCCATTTGGCTGAGTGTCGCGCGGCGGCGCGGCTACGCACAATTCTTCCTCGTTACTCGCGCTCGAATGGTTCGCCGCGAGAGTTTGAGGGAGGGTGTGATGGCGTTCAAAAAATCGTGGCTTCAAGAGGTGCAAACAGGTGGCCGGCGTTTTGCCGCGGGAATCGACGTGAGCGCGCGGGCGGTGCGCCTCGTCATGGTGAGTCAGCCTTCGCGCACCACCGCCGCATTGCATATCGAATACGTGAGCACCGTGCCGCTTGCCGCGGGCGCGATGGCCGGCATGGAGATCGCGGATCGCCATGCGGTGGCGCGTGCGTTGCGCGACGCGTTTGCCGGTCTGCCGCGCGCCTGTGCGACGCATGCGTTGCGATGCGCGATGGCGCTGCCGGCGTCGGCCACGTTGACCGCCACGGTGCCGCTCACGCGGCTCGCCGCGCAAAGCGGCTGCGCGGAGGACGGCGGGCATGCGCTTGCCGAACTCGAACCGGCGGTGATGAGTGAAGTGGAGCGGATCGCGGGTCTCGAGCGGCACGCGCTCGCCGTCGACTGGTTTGTCGATGAAACGTCTTCGCCGGTTCGCTCGGTGACGATCGCCGCCACGGCGCGCCAGCATCTTGAGGCGCGTATCGAATGCGCGGCGTCCGCCGGTATCTCGCTGACCGCGATCGACGGCGAACCGCATGCCGCGCTGCGCGCCATGCGCTATGCGGCGAGCCATGAACTCGATCCGCACGAGCCGTATGTCGCGCTCTGGGTCGGCACGGACGGTGTGTACGGATGGCGCATCGTCGACGACGGCATCGTCGGCGAAATGCGCTATCCGGCGCCCGAGCACGCGGACTTCGCCGATGCGTTGCGTGATCTCGTGCGCGGCCCGGAACTCGACTGCGCGTTGTTGAGCGGCGAGGTCGATCTGCTCGACGGCGTGGGGTTTTCGACCGCGGATCTCGCCGACGTGTTGGGCTGCACCGTGTTGCCGTTCGAATGCGCGGCGCTAGGCGGCCTTGCGCGACCGTTGGACGATCCGTTGTTGCATGAGCCGACCGGCGCGGTCGCGTTCGGGCTCGCGTTGCGCGGGGTGTTCGAATGATGGGCGGCCTCTTGCATCCGCGCGGCTCGAACGTGCCGGCTGCCAGCACGCCGGCTTTCGCGCGCGGCGCCCGCTTCACGCGATCGTGGCTCGGTGGTTTCAACCTGCTGCCCTACAGGCAACGCAACGCGCGGCTCGCGCGCCGGCGGTGCGTACTCGAATGCATCGCCGCCGCGTTCGCCGGTTGCGCCGCGGTGCTCGCGCTGGCGGGTTGGCAGGCGTTGGAAAAGGCGCGACTCGATGCGCAGCGCGTGTCGATTGAACAGTCGCTCGCACAATTCACCGCGCCGCTCGCCGAACATGCCGGGCTATTGCGGGCGCAAGACGAGCAACGCCAGGGCGCGGCGCGTGCAAAGACCTTGTCCGCGCCGCTCACGCATTTGCGCGACCTGCTCGACGCACTCAGTTTCGAGCCGGGCGACGGCGTCGTGTTACAGCAGTTGCGTCAGCGCGAACACGAGACGGAATTGCTGGCGAGCTCGCGCGGGCATCTGGCTTCGGCGGAGTGGCTCAAGCGTCTGAGCGCGATTCGCGGCGTGACGGGCGCGGAGGTGAGCGACCTGCATCGATCGGCGCCGCCCCGTAGCGCGGGTGTGGCTGCGGGTATCGCGGGAGAAGTCGCAGGACAAGTGGAATTCGGCGCTCGTCTGCGCTGGCACGATCCGATGCGACAAACGGCTCATGTGGCCGCATCCGCGGCGCGGCGTCCGGTGAAGTCTGAACAATCGAGAGGTGTGAAATGAGTACGACGTTTGTCGATTTCGGCAGCGCGGCAAGCGCGCGCCCAATGCTTTCCCATTGGCTGAAGCGCGCGCGTGCGCCGCTCGAAGCATGGAGCGGGCGCCGTCGCTGGGCGGTTGCATTGCTGATCGCCGCGCTGGTGTTCGGGCTTGGCGCGCAGGGCTGGATCGTGGCGGATCTGGGCGGCGTGGAGGCGAGCCGGACCGCCTTGGAGGCTGCTACGCGGCATCTTGCCGATGCGAAGCGCTCGCTCGCGCAATTGCCTGCGCTGCGCCGTGAAGCAGCCGCGTCGGTCACCGCATCGGCAAGCACCCCGGCCATGACATCGAGCACCGGATCGCCAGCGCCTTCGTCCGTGGACGACGTGCGCATCGTCTCCGAACTGGCCGCGCAGAACGGCGTCACGTTGCTCGCGCTGGAACCCGGCGCCGCCAGCGGCACAGGCGCGGAAAGCATGCGCCCGTTGCAACTCACCGCGCGCACCGACTTCGTCCACTTGATGGCGTTCCTGCGCGGGCTGTTGGACCTGCCGGTACTGATCGTCCCCGTCGATGTGACCGTCAAACGGGATGGCGCAGCGCTTTCGGTGAGCGCGACGCTGCGCGTGTTCAATGCGCTGAGGCCGGTTCCTCCAACCGCGTCGGCGGCTGAGTTTGCCGAAGAGGACGCCGATTCGGCCGACGCAGACAACATCGTCTTCTTCGACCCGTTCTCGCGGCCGCAGATGCGGGCGGCGGGCGATCTGCCCGATGCTTCGCAGTTGCGCCTCGTCGGTGTGCTGCACGATCGTCAGCGTGGGTTGGCTTTGCTCGATACGCCGGAGGGCGCGACAACCGTCGCGTCCGGGCAGCAAATCGGCGCCGAGCGCGTCACGCGCTTCGACGCGCTCGGCATCACGCTCGTCAACGGCGGCACAACGCGCACGCTGGCGCTGGAAGAGGCGTCCTGATGAAGCTGGTAAAACCATTCCGCTTTGTGTCCGCGTCCATGTGCATCGGTCCACGCGCGGGCCGTGGCCTGCGCTGCGGCCTTCGTATGTGTTTCGGCCTGTACGTTGGCGCGGCGATCAGCGTCGGCATCGCGCGAGCTTCGACTCCACCGCTGCCGCCGCTGCCACCGAACATGCCGCTCGACGACGGCGTTGTGCCATTGGACGCTTCGTACAATGCTTCGCCGCCACCGCGCGGCGTTGTCGCCGAAGCGCCCAACCCGTTTCGCGATGAGTCGGCGGATCCTCGGGATGCAGCGCGCCCGTCAGCCTCCGCCGAAAACAGCCGCGCGGAGGAGCCGTTCGACGCCGACGACGGCTCCGTGCCGCTCCGAAGACGATCGGCAGCCTCGGCAACCCCGGCTCGCAACGACACCGCGACGAGTTCCGCGCTCGAAGGACCACCGGTGCCGCTGCCGCCGCTTGCGCGACTGAGCGGTGCGCCGAAAACGCTCGCCGACGCCAGGCTCGCGGCCGACGACAAACCGATCTCGCTGAACTTCAAGCGTGCCGAACTCGGCGCCGTGCTGAACGCATTCGCGCAATTCACGGGACTGAATATCGTCGCGAGCGAGAAAGTACGCGGCGCCGTCTCGCTGCGGCTCGACAAGGTGCCGTGGCGCGCCGCGTTCGATACGCTGCTCGATGTCAACGGTCTCGCGATGGAGCGCCGCGGCAACGTCGTGTGGGTCGCGCCGATCGCGGATCTCGCCGCGCGCGAGCGGCAGCGTTTCGAGGCGCACGCCAAGGCCGCCGATCTCGAGCCGCTCGCGAGCCGCACTTTCGTGTTGCACTACGCCCGCGCCGAGGACGTGCGGCGTTTGCTGACCGGTTCGGGGAACCAGCGCGTGCTGTCCAAACGCGGTGCCGTCACCGCCGATCCGCGCACCAATCTGCTGTTCGTCACCGATATCGAAGGCCGCGTCGCGCAGATCGCGGCTTTCCTCGAGTCCGTCGACCGGCCGACCCGCCAGGTGCTGATCGAGGCGCGGATCGTCGAGGGCGAACACGGTTTTTCGCGCAACCTCGGCGTGCGGCTTTCGATGGCGGCGACCAACGCCGACGGCACCGCGAGAGGCTTGACCGGCGGCACTGACGGGACGGTCTACGATCTGTCGGCCCGCCCGATTTCCGGCTTCGACGCCGCCACCGCCGGGCTCACGCTGTTCGCCGCCGGCGCCACGCGTCTGCTGAACATCGAGCTGAGCGCGCTAGAGGCCGAGGGGCGCGGCGAGATCGTATCGAGTCCGCGGGTCGTCACCGCGGACCGCATGAAAGCGGTGGTCGAGCAGGGCACCGAGCTGCCGTATCAGGCGAAAGTGGGGCAGGGCGTCTCGGGCGTGCAGTTTCGCCGCGCCACGCTCAAACTGGAAGTGGAGCCGCAGATCATGCCGGACGGGCGGGTGGTGCTCGATCTCGATGTGGCCAAGGACAGCGTCGGCGAGCTGACCGACGCCGGGCCGGCGATCAACACCAAACACGTGCAGACGCGCGTCGAGGTCGAGGATGGTGGTACGGTGTCGATCGGCGGAATCTATGCCGTCGACGAGCGGAACGATGTGACGCGGGTGCCGCTCCTGGGCAAAATACCCTTTTTAGGCGCGCTTTTTCGCCATCGGGCTCATCGCGACCAGCGCAGCGAACTGGCTATTTTCATCACGCCGCGCGTCATTCAGACGAATTAGCGGTATGCCGCCGCCGCTTGCCGGCAGCGGCGCGCAGGCTCGACAAGGCAGCCGCTTTGCCAGTAAGCTGCGGCACGAACCCACACCGGATTAGCCAGAGGACACCGTTGCAAGCGCGGGACGCACACGCCAATGTATTTTTCGTAGGGCTCATGGGGGCAGGCAAAACCACCGTGGGCCGGGCCATTGCGCGCCGTCTCGATCGCCCGTTCTTCGATTCCGATCATGAAATCGAGGCGCGCACGGGCGCGCGCATCCCGGTGATTTTCGAACTGGAAGGCGAAGCGGGCTTTCGCGAGCGTGAAGCGAACGTGATTTCCGAATTGACCGGGCGCGACAATATCGTGCTCGCCACGGGCGGCGGTGCGGTGCTGCGGCCGGAAAACCGCGAGGCGCTGCAAAATCGCGGCGTGGTGATCTACTTGCGCGCCAATCCGCACGATCTGTGGCTGCGTACCCGGCGCGACAAGAATCGCCCGCTGCTGCAAACCGAAGACCCCAAGGCGCGCCTCGAAGCGCTCTACGAAGTGCGCGACCCGCTCTACCGCGAATGCGCGCATTTCGTGATCGAAACCGGCCGGCCTTCGGTCAACGGACTCGTCAACATGGTCCTGATGCAGCTCGAGATGGCCGGCGTCGTCAAACACCCTGCGTCATAATGGACCGTATGATTACCGTCAACGTCGAACTGGGCGAGCGCGCCTACCCCATTCATATCGGTGCCGATCTGATCGGCCAAACCGCGCTGTTCGCGCCGCATATCGCCGGCAGCTCGGTCACCATCGTCACGAATACCACGGTCGACCCGCTATATGGCGACACGCTGCGCGCGGCGTTGGCGCCGCTCGGCAAGCAGGTGTCCACGGTCGTTTTGCCGGACGGCGAAGCGTACAAGAACCTGGAAACGCTGAACCTGATTTTCGACGCGCTGCTCGGCTCCCGCGCCGATCGCAAGACCACGCTGATCGCGTTGGGCGGCGGCGTGATCGGCGATATGACCGGGTTTGCCGCGGCTTGCTACATGCGCGGCGTGCCGTTCATCCAGGTGCCCACAACGTTGCTGTCGCAGGTGGATTCGTCGGTGGGCGGCAAGACGGGCATCAACCACCCGCTCGGCAAGAACATGATCGGCGCGTTCTACCAGCCGCAGGCCGTGATCGCCGACATCGGCGCGCTGCGCACGTTGCCGGCGCGTGAACTGGCGGCGGGCATCGCCGAGGTGATCAAGACCGGCGCGATTGCCGACGCGGGTTTCTTCAGGTGGATCGAGGCCAACGTCGAGGCGCTGAATCGTTGCGAACCCGAAGCGCTGGCCGAGGCGGTCAAGCGGTCGTGCGAAATCAAGGCGTCGGTGGTGGCGCAGGACGAGCGCGAAGGCGGGCTGCGCGCGATCCTCAATTTCGGCCACACCTTCGGCCACGCGATCGAGGCCGGGCTCGGCTACGGCGAGTGGCTGCACGGCGAGGCGGTCGGCTGTGGCATGGTGATGGCGGCGGATCTGTCCGTGCGCATGGGCTATCTCGACGAAGCGGCGCGCAAGCGTCTGGTCGATGTGATCGTCGCCGCGCATTTGCCGACCCGGGCGCCCGCGCTCGGCGATTCGCGTTACGTCGAACTCATGCAGGTCGACAAAAAGGCGGAAGCCGGCGCGATCAAATTCATTCTGCTGAAGCGTTTCGGTGAGACGCTGATTACCCAGGCACCCGACGCCGAAGTGCGCGCCACGCTGGCCGCCGCGGTTTAACCGCGGCAAGACTCCGGCAGCAACGCATCGCGCACCGGCGTCACGAGGCGCCGCCCATGTTTCGGAGAACCCGGTGACTGACAGGCGCAGCGACGATGTAAAACCCAACCCGGCAGGCGCGGCGTCGGTCGGCGAGCCTGCCCAGGAAGCGCTGGAAGCGCATCTCGCGCCGTACGCGGCGCGTTCCGCGCAGTCGCGCGGCCGCCGCTATCCGGAATCAGCGCCTGGCGCCCGCACCGAATTCCAGCGCGATCGCGACCGCATCGTCCACTCCACGGCGTTCCGCCGGCTCGAGTACAAGACGCAGGTGTTCGTGAATCACGAGGGCGATCTGTTTCGCACCCGACTCACGCATAGTCTGGAGGTGGCGCAAATTGCGCGGTCTGTTGCGCGCAATTTGCGCGTCAACGAAGACCTGGTCGAAGCGATCTCGCTTGCCCACGATCTCGGTCACACGCCGTTCGGCCATGCCGGTCAGGACGCGCTGAACGAATGCATGCGCGAACACGGCGGCTTCGAGCACAATCTGCAAAGCCTCGCGGTCGTCGACGATCTCGAGGAGCACTACGGCGCGTTCAACGGCCTGAACCTCTGCTTCGAAACACGCGAAGGAATTCTCAAGCATTGCTCGCGCGAAAACGCGCGGCGGCTCGGCGCCTTGGGCGAACGCTTTCTCGAAGGACGGCAGCCGTCCATCGAAGCGCAGATCGCGAATGTTGCCGACGAGATCGCCTACAACAACCACGACGTCGACGACGGTTTGCGCTCGGGCCTGCTCACCGTCGAGCAACTGGCCGAAGTCGAGCTATGGCAGACGCACTATGAGGCGGCGCGCAACGACTTTCCGCGGATCGAAGGGCGCCGGCTGATTCACGAGACGGTGCGCCGCATCATCAATACGCTGATCGTCGATCTAATCGATACCACCAAGCTGAATCTGCTCCGGCACGCGCCGGCTTCGCTCGACGCCGTGCGCGCCGCTCCGCCGCTCGTGGCCCATAGCGAGGCGATTGCCGTTCAGGCCGCGGCGCTCAAGCGCTTTCTATTCAAGAATCTGTATCGCCATTACCGGGTGATGCGCATGGCGAACAAGGCGCGCCGCGTCGTGGTCGGCCTGTTCGACGCGTTCACGGAAGATCCGCGCCTGCTGCCGCCGGGCTATCAGTCGACGGACGCGACGCTGCAGCCGCGTCTGATCGCCCACTACATCGCGGGCATGACAGATCGATATGCGGTGAAGGAATACCAACGGTTGTTCGTCATCGAAGACAACTGATCGGACGCGTGCCGGCGGGCGGGTTTGTGTCTACGTTCGGCATGAGCGCCCAAGCGGACGCGGGCACCGCATCGGCGCCCGCCACCGCGTTGCTTCGCGCCACGTGTCAGCGCAGCCTGTTCAGCGCAGCCGCGATGCGAACAGCGCGCCCGCGATCAACGCGACGCCGCCGACGATCGCAATCGTCTGCCACGGATTTTCGTGCACGTAATCGTCCGCGTCGGCCATCGCGACTTCCGCGCGCTCACGCACGGCTTCGCGCGTGTCGTTCAAACGGGCGCGCGCGGCGTCGAGCTGTTTGCGCAGTTTGCCGCGCAGTGCGACCGCGTCGGCCTGGGTGCCGTCGGCCAGGGTGGATTCGAGTTCCGCCATCAGCGTGCGCAGTTCGCTCGCGATATCTTCGGCCGCGTGGCGGCTATGGCGAGCGATGCGCCGCGCACGGCGGCTGGTGCTGGTCCAGGATTCGCCGAGGGCGTCTCGCGTATTCGAAAGTGTTGTCATGGTCGCTCCGTCGATGAGGGTGAAAGAATCCCCACGGTGCCACGCAGAAGCACGTCGCGACGCGGGAAACACCATGTGAACGCAACTTTGGTGCCAAACAGCAGCCCCTGCACACCATGACGCGGGCCGCGAACCGTCAGCAGATATTGCACCGAGGCCACGCGATTGCGGGTCAAATTTACAAAGATTCGCCGTTACGTCTGAGCCGCGCCGCCCGCGCCCGACGCCGATAACCGTTGCTCGACCTGCTTGAAATAAAGAACGCCGCCATTGAACCTATGACGGCGTTGTCCAAGCCCCGAAAATTCGACTACCCTAGCTCAACGGCCCCAATTTTCGCGACGGTCCGCGAAGCGTTAGAAACGGTAACCGATATTGACGTAGCTAACGATCGGGTTCAGTTTGATCTTGGTTTGCGACTGCACGTTGAGCGTGCCGACCGGCGTCCTGGCGGCGGTGTTCAGTTTGGCGGTCGTGCTGAGCGGCAGATAAGAGATCGACACGCCCGCGAACCAGTGCTGGTCGAACGCGTAGGTGAAACCCGCATTGAAGACCGGCGCCCACGAACTATCCGTATCGACGCTGGTCGGACCATGCAGAACATTGGCCTC
This sequence comes from Paraburkholderia sp. 22099, assembly GCF_052045835.1. Taxonomy (NCBI): domain Bacteria; kingdom Pseudomonadati; phylum Pseudomonadota; class Betaproteobacteria; order Burkholderiales; family Burkholderiaceae; genus Paraburkholderia; species Paraburkholderia sp. 22099. The sequence goes on from NZ_JBQEPU010000016.1 coordinate 59,880, forward strand.
GAACGCGCTGTTGGTGATCTTTGCGTCGGTGAACCAGACCCGGCTTACACCGATGCCGAGATACGGGCGGAACGCTGCGGTGGGGGCGTTGAAGAAGTACTTGAACAGCAGAGTCGGGCTCCACTGTTTCGCCTGGCCCAGCTTGCCGAATCGTTCGAAGCTGCCCGTGCCGGTCAGGTCGAATGAAGGCGGGTAGCCAAGCACGAATTCGGCCGCGATGTGGTCGGTAACGAAGTACCCGAGCGTGAAGCCGATGGTGTCCGCGGAACTTAGTGATGCACCGGTGTTGGCTTCTGTGATATTGGTCGGACTGCCGCCTATGCTTGTCACTCTCAACGGTTCACTGCTCGATTGAGGCGCAAGATGGAACCAGCCTGTTGAAAGGACAAAGCTCCCGGCCGATTGCGCGTGTGCTGCCGTTGTCATGCAGGCTAGCGCCGCCATCCCCGTTACGGCCTGTTTTAATTTCATATGTGCTCCTCCATAAAAGGCCCGCTCATTATGACGACAACGTTTGAAACAAACCATACGCGGCGGTTAGAGCTTTCTCCCTAGGCTCCGCGCGGTTTTCTGGCTCAGCCGCGCCGCGCCGAACCTCCGGCGCATGCGGCTTTTCCGACCTTCGGGTTTGTACCAACGCGACTAATTGGATACTTCAGCATGGCACGGCTTGCACGTCTCTATGTCCCTGACCAGCCGCAGCACGTCATCCTTCGCGGACTCGATCAGCAGCCCGCATTCGTCGACGACCAGGACTACGAGCTCTTCATCGACTGTTTGAAAGCGGCTTCGCGCGACCATCACTTATCCATCCACGCCTATGCGTTGATGCCGGGCGCGGTGCAACTGCTCGTCACGCCCACCGAGGAATCGAGTCTGCCGAAAGCGATGCAGGCGGTGGGGCGGCGCTACGTCGCCCATTTCAACCGGCGCTATGCGCGTCGCGGCACGTTGTGGGAGGGGCGCTATCGCGCCACGGTGATCGAGGGCGAGCGCTATTTTCTACTGGCGAGCCGGGTCGTCGAGATGTGTCCGGTGCGCGCGCAACTCGTGAGCGCGCCGGAAGACTATCGCTGGTCGAGCTACCGTCATCACATCGGCCTGACGCTCGACAGCCTGATTACCGACCACCCGTTGTACTGGTCGCTCGGCAATACGCCGTTCGAACGGCAGCGCGCTTACCGCGAGCTATGCGAACAGCCACTCGACGAGCGCGAAGCCAGTCAGCTCCAGCAGGCCACGCTGAAGGGTTGGGTGCTCGGCAGCGACACCTACCGCGAATGGGCCGCGCGCGCGGCCAATCGGCGCGTGTCGCCGCTGCCGCGCGGACGGCCGCGCAAGGTCCGCGAGACGCCGCAAACGCAGTAGCCGGCATCGCGTCGGCGGGCGGTAGTGGAACGGCATCTTCGCATGCCGTTTTCTTTTGCACGTTTTCGATGTGGCACCAATAAAAATAGACCGCAATGCACCAACTTGATAATTGGGGCGCAACCACAACGTTTTATTTGCTATTCCATTGATTCGTCGCGTATATTCCGAATTCCGGCGTTTTTGATACGCGTAGCATCCAGCGTAAAGAGCGCGCCGTCGCGGCTGCTGTGCGCACTGCGGCAATAGAAAAACGGTTAAACGGCCTGTCCGGCCCCTCACAGACGGTGTCCCCATGAACGACCACCAGCAACCGACTCATCCGGTTCCCGCCGCGCAAGGTCTGTACGATCCGCAGAACGAGCATGACGCCTGCGGCGTCGGCTTCGTCGCTCACATCAAGGGCAAGAAAAGCCACGAGATCATCGAGCAGGGCCTGAAAATCCTGGAAAACCTCGACCACCGGGGCGCCGTCGGCGCCGATCCGCTGATGGGCGACGGCGCCGGCATCCTGATCCAGATTCCCGATGGCTTCTATCGCGAGGAAATGGCGAGGCAAGGCGTTACCCTGCCGCCGTATGGCGAATACGGCGTCGGCATGGTGTTCCTGCCGAAAGAGCACGCGTCGCGCCTCGCTTGCGAACAGGAGCTGGAACGTACGGTGAAGGCCGAGGGCCAGGTCGTGCTGGGCTGGCGCGACGTGCCGGTCGACCACACCATGCCGATTTCGCCCACCGTCAAGGCGAGCGAGCCGCTGATCCGTCAGATTTTCATCGGCCGCGGCAAGGACATCATCGTGACCGACGCGCTCGAGCGGAAGCTGTATGTGATCCGCAAGACCGCGAGCCACCGCATCCAGGCGCTCAAGCTCAAGCACGGCAAGGAATACTTCGTGCCGTCCATGTCGGCGCGCACGGTCGTCTATAAGGGGCTGCTGCTGGCCGGGCAGGTCGGCGTGTATTACCGCGACCTGCAGGACGAGCGCACCGTCTCGGCGCTCGCGCTCGTGCATCAGCGTTTCTCGACCAACACCTTCCCGGCGTGGGAGCTGGCTCACCCGTACCGCATGATCGCCCACAACGGCGAAATCAACACGGTGAAGGGCAACGTCAACTGGCTGAACGCCCGCACCGGCGCGATCGCGAGCCACGTGCTCGGCGACGATCTGCCGAAGCTGTGGCCGCTGATCTATCCGGGCCAATCCGATACGGCGTCGTTCGACAACTGCCTCGAACTGCTGGTGATGGCCGGCTACCCGCTCGTCCACGCAATGATGATGATGATCCCGGAAGCCTGGGAACAACACACGCTGATGGACGACAACCGCCGCGCATTCTACGAATACCATGCCGCGATGATGGAGCCGTGGGACGGCCCCGCTGCGATCGCCTTCACCGACGGCCGTCAGATCGGCGCGACGCTCGACCGTAACGGCCTGCGTCCGGCGCGCTACATCGTCACCGACGACGACCTCGTGATCATGGCCTCCGAAGCCGGCACGCTGCCGATTCCGGAATCGAAGATCGTCAAGAAGTGGCGTCTGCAGCCGGGCAAGATGTTCCTGATCGACATGGAACACGGCCGCATCATCGACGACAAGGAACTGAAGGACAACCTCGCCAACGCCAAGCCGTACAAGAGCTGGATCGACGCCGTGCGCATCAAGCTCGACGAGATCGAGGCGAAGGCCGAGGACGTCGCGACGGAACGCCGCGAAGCCGCTGCCTTGCTGGATCGACAGCAGGCGTTCGGCTACACGCAGGAAGACCTCAAGTTCCTGATGGCGCCGATGGCGCAAGCCGGCGAGGAAGCCGTCGGTTCGATGGGCAACGACTCGCCGCTGGCGGTCATGTCCAACAAGAACAAAACGCTCTATCACTACTTCAAGCAATTGTTCGCGCAGGTCACGAACCCGCCGATCGATCCGATCCGCGAAAACATGGTGATGTCGCTGGTGTCGTTCGTCGGCCCGAAGCCGAACCTGCTCGACACGAACAACATCAACCCGCCGATGCGTCTCGAAGTGTCGCAGCCGGTGCTCGACTTCAAGGACATCGCGAAGATCCGCGCGATCGATCAGTACACGGGCGGCAAGTTCAGCTCGTATGAACTGAACATCTGCTATCCGGTGGCGTGGGGCAAGGAAGGCATCGAAGCGCGCCTCGCCTCGCTGTGCGCGGAAGCGGTCGACGCCGTGAAGTCCGGCTACAACATGCTGATCGTGTCGGACCGCAAGACCGACCGCGACAACGTCGCGATTCCGGCGCTGCTCGCCACCGCCGCGATCCACACGCACCTCGTGCAGCAAGGTCTGCGCACGAGCACGGGTCTCGTGGTCGAAACCGGCTCGGCGCGTGAAACGCACCACTTCGCGCTGCTCGCGGGCTACGGCGCGGAAGCCGTGCACCCGTACCTCGCGATGGAAACGCTCGGCCAACTGGCTGCCGGCATGAAGGGCGACCTGTCGGCGGAAAAGGCGATCTACAACTTCACGAAGGCGGTCGGCAAGGGCTTACAGAAAGTCATGTCGAAGATGGGCATTTCCACCTACATGTCCTACACCGGCGCGCAGATTTTCGAAGCGGTCGGCCTCGCTGAAGACCTGGTCAAGAAGTACTTCGAGGGCACCTCGTCGAAGGTCGGCGGCATTGGTCTGTTCGACGTGGCCGAGGAAGCGATCCGTCTGCACCGTGAAGCGTTCGGCGACAACCCGGTTCTCTCCGGCATGCTCGACGCGGGCGGCGAATACGCGTACCGCGTGCGCGGCGAGGAACACATGTGGACGCCGGATGCGATCGCCAAGCTGCAACACTCGGCGCGCAGCAATTCGTACCAGACGTACAAGGAGTACGCGCACCTGATCAACGATCAGACCAGGCGCCACATGACGTTCCGCGGCCTGTTCGAGTTCAGGCTCGACCCGTCGAAGGCGATCCCGCTCGACGAAGTCGAACCGGCGAAGGAAATCGTCAAGCGTTTCGCCACCGGCGCCATGTCGCTCGGCTCGATTTCGACCGAAGCTCACGCCACGCTGGCCGTCGCGATGAACCGCATCGGCGGCAAGTCGAACACGGGCGAAGGCGGCGAGGACGTGAACCGTTACCGCAACGAACTGCGCGGCATTCCGATCAAGAACGGCGACACCATGAAGTCGGTGATCGGCGACGAAGTGATCGTCGACATTCCGCTGAAGGACGGCGATTCGCTGCGCTCGAAGATCAAGCAGGTGGCGTCCGGCCGTTTCGGCGTGACGGCGGAATATCTCGCGTCGGCCGATCAGATCCAGATCAAGATGGCGCAGGGCGCAAAGCCGGGCGAAGGCGGTCAGTTGCCGGGCCATAAGGTGTCGGATTACATCGGCAAGCTGCGTTATTCGGTGCCGGGCGTGGGCCTCATTTCGCCGCCGCCGCACCACGACATCTACTCGATCGAAGATCTGGCGCAACTGATTCACGACCTGAAGAACGCCAACTCGGCGGCGAGCGTGTCGGTGAAGCTGGTGTCGGAATCGGGCGTGGGTACGGTGGCCGCGGGTGTCGCGAAGGCGAAGGCCGATCACGTCGTGATCGCCGGCCACGACGGCGGCACGGGCGCATCGCCGCTGTCGTCGATCAAGCACGCCGGCACGCCGTGGGAACTGGGTCTCGCCGAAACGCAGCAAACCCTGGTGCTGAACCAGTTGCGCGGCCGCATCCGCGTGCAGGCCGACGGTCAGATGAAGACCGGCCGCGATGTCGTGATCGGCGCGCTGCTCGGCGCGGACGAGTTCGGTTTCGCCACGGCGCCGCTCGTCGTCGAGGGCTGCATCATGATGCGCAAGTGCCATCTGAACACCTGCCCGGTCGGCGTCGCGACGCAAGATCCGGTGCTGCGCGCGAAGTTCCAGGGCCAGCCGGAGCACGTCGTCAACTTCTTCTTCTTCGTTGCGGAAGAAGCGCGCGAGATCATGGCGCAACTGGGCATCCGCAAGTTCGACGACCTGATTGGCCACGCCGAACTGCTCGACACGAAGAAGGGCATCGAGCACTGGAAGGCGAAGGGTCTCGACTTCTCGCGCGTGTTCTATCTGCCGCAAGTGCCGGCCGAAGTCGCGCGCAAGCACGTCGACGTGCAGGACCACGGCCTGGAGCGCGCGCTGGATCACACGCTGATCGAGAAGGCGAAGGCGGCGATCGAAAAGGGCGAGCACGTCTCGTTCATTCAGCCGGTGCGCAACGTGAACCGCACGGTCGGCGCGATGCTGTCCGGCCTGATCGCGAAGAAGTACGGCCACGACGGCCTGCCCGACGACACGATTCATATCCAGTTGAAGGGCACGGCGGGTCAGAGCTTCGGCGCGTTCCTCGCGAGGGGCGTCACGCTGGATCTGGTCGGCGACGGCAACGACTATGTCGGCAAGGGCCTGTCGGGCGGCCGCATCATCATCCGTCCGACCAACGATTTCCGCGGCAAGTCGGAAGAGAACATCATCTGCGGCAACACGGTGATGTACGGCGCGATCGAAGGCGAAGCGTTTTTCCGCGGCGTGGCGGGCGAGCGTTTCTGCGTGCGTAACTCGGGCGCGACGGCGGTTGTCGAAGGCACGGGCGATCACGGTTGCGAATACATGACGGGCGGCACGGTGGTCGTACTCGGCGAAACGGGCCGTAACTTCGCGGCCGGCATGTCGGGCGGCATCGCATACGTGTACGACCCGGATGGCATGTTCGCCGGCAAGTGCAACAAGTCGATGGTCGCGCTCGATCCGGTCTTGCAGCAGGCCGAGCAGGAACGCACGGTCGACAAGGGCCTGTGGCACGCCGGCACGACCGACGAAGCGCTGCTCAAGGGGCTCATCGAGCGTCACTTCCAGTTCACCGGTTCGCCGCGCGCCAAGGCGCTGCTCGAAAACTGGGATGCGTCGCGCCGTCAATTCGTGAAGGTGTTCCCGACCGAATACAAGCGCGCGCTGGGCGAGATGGCGGCGAAGAAGGCGAACAAGGAAGTGCTCGCCGCCTGATTTGCTTCGCTGATCGTCCGCACGAAAGACGTCACCCAGGACGTCACCCATAGCCGTACCCGCCGCCGCTCGATGGTTCGATGCGCGGCGGGAAAAGATTACCCACCTGATACAGATAGAGAAGAGAACCACATGGGCAAGGCAACCGGTTTTCTCGAGTTCGAGCGCCGCCACGAGGCGTACGAAGCTCCGCTCACGCGTGTGAAGCACTACAAGGAATTCGTCGCCGCATTGACCGACGACGAAGCGAAGATTCAAGGCGCACGTTGCATGGACTGCGGCATTCCGTTCTGCAACAACGGCTGCCCGGTGAATAACATCATTCCGGACTTCAACGACCTGGTGTTCCATCAGGACTGGAAGAACGCGATCGAGGTGCTGCACTCCACGAACAACTTCCCGGAGTTCACGGGCCGCATCTGCCCGGCGCCGTGCGAAGCGGCTTGCACGCTCGGCATCAACGACGATCCGGTCGGCATCAAGTCGATCGAACACGCGATCATCGACAAGGCCTGGGCCGAAGGCTGGGTCGCGCCGCAGCCGCCGAAGCACAAGACCGGCAAGAAAGTCGCGGTGGTCGGTTCCGGCCCCGCCGGTCTCGCCGTCGCGCAGCAACTGGCGCGCGCGGGGCACGATGTGACCGTGTTCGAAAAGAACGACCGCATCGGCGGTTTGCTGCGTTACGGTATTCCCGACTTCAAGCTGGAAAAGTGGCTGATCGACCGCCGCATGCGCCAGATGGAAGCCGAAGGCGTGACCTTCCGCGCCAACGTGTTTATCGGTAAAGCGGATTCATTGCCGCCGCACATCGGCAACACGGCGAAGGAAACCATCACGCCGGCCGAGCTGAAAGAACAGTTCGACGCCGTGGTGCTCACGGGCGGTTCGGAAACGCCGCGCGATCTGCCGGTGCCGGGCCGCGAACTGGAAGGCATTCACTACGCGATGGAATTCCTGCCGCAGCAGAACAAGGTCAACGCCGGCGACAAGGTCGCGAACCAGTTGCTCGCGAAGGGCAAGCACGTCGTGGTGATCGGCGGCGGCGATACGGGTTCGGACTGCGTGGGCACGTCGAATCGTCATGGCGCGAAGAGCGTCACGCAATTCGAACTGCTGCCGCAACCGCCGGAAGAAGAGAACAAGGCGCTCGTGTGGCCGTACTGGCCGATCAAGCTGCGCACGTCCTCGTCGCATGACGAAGGCTGCTCGCGCGATTGGGCGGTGGCGACCAAGCGCCTCGAAGGCAAGAACGGCAAGGTCGAGAAGCTGATCGCCGCGCGCGTCGAATGGAAGGACGGCAAGATGCAGGAAGTGCCGGGCTCGGAATTCGAAATGAAGGCGGATCTCGTGCTGCTCGCGATGGGCTTCACGCAGCCGGTGTCGCCGGTGCTCGAGGCGTTCGGCGTCGACAAGGATGCGCGCGGCAATGTGCGTTCGTCGACCGAAGGCGACAAGGCGTATTACACGTCGGTGGACAAGGTGTTCACGGCAGGCGACATGCGCCGCGGCCAGTCGCTGGTGGTGTGGGCGATTCGCGAAGGACGTCAGTGCGCGCGTTCGGTGGACGCGTTCCTGATGGGACATTCGGAACTGCCGCGCTAAACGTCTCCGCTGGTTTCATGCCTCGATGCATCGAAACCGGTCATTGCTTGCAGGAAGAGGTGGAGACGACGAAGCGGTAAACAAAGCCGGGCATCCGCAAGGGTGACCCGGCTTTTCTATTTCCATGTGTTGCGCCGCGTGAAAGAAAAGGCGGGGTGATCAGTGCCAAGGCAGCGGTTCAAGCCCGCGGTCCAAGGCGGGTCCGCGCCGCGTCGCGGCCGGCGAACCCGCCGGGGCGGCGAAGCAAGTCGGTCAGCTTCCTTACGAACTACTACCCCGTAACCAAAAGAAGATTTGCCGCCGTTAAACTGCGTGCGCAGCGCCCATGCTGCGAATAACCCTTCACGTTCGCGCCAGCCACGTCCAATGCCCGCAACCGGAAAAAACTGCTCGCCACCTCGCCGCTTCGCGAGCATCGCACTGCGGACAAGTCAGATCGCGCCCGTTCGCACCTCCGCGTCGCGCCGGGTGTTCCTCAAGCGTTCAGCCGGCGCGCTGCTGGTCTCGGGCATCGGCAGCTCGCTGCTCTCCGCCTGTGGCGGCAGCCTCGACGCCGGTCAGCCGGAAACGCCGCGGCTCGCGTCGGTCGATAACTTTCGCGACGTGGCGGGCGCCGCCGCCGGCTATCCCACCGTCGACGGCAAGCAGATGCGCCGTGGCGTGTTCTATCGCGCGAACGCGCTGACCTTCAGCGCGGCCGACGAAGCCGCGATCGATCACCTCGGCATCGCCGCCGTCTACGATCTGCGCACGCCGGGCGAAGTCGCGCGGATCGCCGATACGTTGCTGGCCGGCGCGACGTCCGAGGTGTTCAACGTGCTGGGCGCCCGCGACTTCGTCGCGCCGTCGTTCGATACGGCCGCCGCCGCAACAGCGTTCATGGAGGCCCAGGCGCGCGCCTACGTCACCGGCGCCGCGCAGCGCGCGAGCTACGGCGCGCTGCTCACGCGTCTTGCCGAGGGCGCCGAGATCCAGCTCTTTCATTCCAGCGCGGGTAAGGATCGCGCCGGCTGGGTCGCGGCGCTTCTGCAGAGCATCGCCAACGTTCCGCTCGACGTGATCATGCAGGACTATCTGCTCAGCAACGTCTATTCGGCGCTGTCGATCAGGGCCCATACCGACATGCTGCGCACGCGCGTCGGCGCTGCGGCCGCCGCGAGCGAGGCGCCGTTATTCGACGTTCAGGAAAGTTATCTGCAGGCGGGCTTCGATCAGGTGCAGGCGAGCTACGGCACGATGGCGAGCTATCTGACGCAAGGCCTCGGCGTGTCCCAGGCGACGATCGACCGGTTGCGCGCCCGTCTGGTGGTGTGATCCGGGTTTGAGGCGGGCTGCCCGACGGCGGTCAGGCAGCCGCAGTCAGGCAATAACGGGGTAGTGCGCGGCGAAAAAAAGTCCGCCCCAAATCACTGGGCGGACGGAGAAGGGCGGCATCGAGGTTGCCGGAGACGACTATAAGGCCGCGTCCATCGCGCCGGTTCGTGCTGTAAGGGCGCGTAAGCGCGCGTTCGCTGCCACGCCAGCTTCTCTTCCATCACGCTGTTGCCGGCGCGACCGGCAATTCGATCCGCACCTCCAGCCCGCCAAGCGCGTGATTGCGCACCTGACAGCGTCCGCCGCGATCGTGCGCGAGCCGCGCGACGATCGCGAGACCCAGCCCGCAATGGCCTTCGCCGCCCCGCGCGGCGTCGAGCCTGACGAACGGCTTCATGGCGGCGGCGATCCGGTCGTCGGGAATGCCGGAACCGTGATCGCGCACGCTGATGACCCAATGCCGCTCGTCACGCCCGGTGGCGATGTCCACCGGCGCCGAACCGTGTTCGAGCGCGTTGTCGACGAGGTTCGTCACCAACCGGTCGAGCAGCGTGCGCGGAAGCCTGAATGACGGCCCCGCGCGCAGATCGAGCGTGAACAGCGGCGCTTCCTCGGTGCTCTCGCCGACGGAAAACTGTTCCCGCAGAAATTCGTCGACCTCGACCGGCGGCCCCGCGTCCGCGGACTGGCCCGCGAACTCCAGAAACTGCTGGACGATATTGGTCAGCGAATCGACATCGCGTATCAGGCCGGCGCGCTCGCTTTCCGCGACCAGCACGCTCGCGCGCAGCTTGAGCCGCGTGAGCGGCGCTTTCAGATCGTGCGCGACGCCGGCCAGCATGACCGCCTGGTCGTCGCCGGCTTCGTTCAGGCGCCGCATCATGTCGTTGAACGAGCCGATCAGATCACGCAACTCGCGCGGTCCTTGCTCGGTCACGGGTTCCGGCCGTCCGCCCGAGCCGAACGCGCGGGCCGCGTCGGCGACGCGCGACAGCGGGCGCTGCATCTGCCAGACCGCGAATAGTGACAGGATCAGCGCGGCGAGCAGCATCGAAATGGATTCGATCAGAAAGCGCGGAGGCGGCGGAACGTCGACCGGCAGGACCACCCAGTTCGGTTTGCCGGGAAACAGCACCCACAGTTGCGGCGGGCGCAGATCGTCGACGGCGATCCGCGTGCCGGGCGGCAGGTTCTCGCGCAGGTGCCGGCTCAATTCGACCAGCGGATGATCGGTCGGCGTACTCAGATGGACGCTCGCCGGCATATTCCAGGTGGGCACGAGGTGCACGCGCATCGCGGGCGCGAGCGCCGCGCTCTTCATCGGCTCGCCGTTGACCGCCTGCAGCGCCAGCAGAATGCCGCGCGCGAAGCCGTCGATTTCATGGCGCGGCGGCTGCATGACGATCAGCACGAACCAGCCGGCCTGGATCGCGAACAACACCGCCGCAGAGAGCAACGCCATTCTGCCGAACAGCGTGTTCAGCGGATTTCTCATGCGTTCGAGGCGGCCTCGCCGGCGAAGGGCGTGCTGTCGGCGTCGGGCACGAACACATAGCCTTTGCCGCGCACCGTCTGCACGTAGCAGGGATTGGAGGGGTCGTCTTCGATCACGCGGCGCAGGCGCCAGATCGGCACGTCGAGGCTGCGGTCGCGAAAGGCGAGATTGTCGCGATGCACGAGATCGTGGATCAGCACGCGCGACAACACCTTGTACGGATTGTTGACGAAGATCTTCAGTAACGCGAATTCGCTGTCGCGCAGCGGCAGCTTGGCGTTGTCGCGGGTGAGCGAACGGGTTGCGAAGTCGAGTTCGAACGGACCGAAGCGATACGGTTTGCGGGCTTCCGGCGCACTGGTGGTGGACGGCCCGCGGCGGCGCAGCACCGTGTGGATGCGCGCGAGCAGCTCGCGCGGATCGAACGGCTTGGTCAGATAGTCGTCCGCGCCGAGCGAGAGCCCGACGATGCGGTCGGCCACCGTGCCGCGCGCCGTCACGAAGATCACCGGAATGTCGTCGCCGGCGGCGCGCAGCGCGGTGAGCGCGCGCAGGCCGTCGGTGTCCGGCATCATGATGTCGAGCACGACGACTGAAGGCCGCTCACGCTCGAGCCTGCGTTGCAGATGCGTGCCGTCGTGCAGCACTGACGCGTCGAAGCCGTTCGACTGCAAAAACTTGCATAGCAGATCGCGTACGACCGGATCGTCGTCGACGATAAGGACCTGTGGATTCATGGCGAAATTTTAGACTGGCGCGCTTCACGCACGCCTGACAGTTTTCTTACCAATGCTTACGCAGCGCCGCCCCGCGTTTCCCGCCGTGCGCGTAGGGCCCGCCGCCAAAGGCTCGGGCCACATCCTGACGCTGCCACATTTGGCAATACGTTGGGCATGGGTTGGCAACAGCGAAAGCGGCGCGGACACCGTGATGCGGCGCTGACCGGCATCGCTCGACTCTCCCGGGAAAGTATTGGCAGCGCGGCTGCAACGGTTTGCAAGCTGCCGCAACGGCTCGTAAGAACCGCTGAAAAGCGCGCTTTCCTTCGCGCATCGGCAACGCGCGTGCGGCGCGATGATTCGTCATGCAGTACGTTGCGCCGCATGTCGACGATAGCCTAACGCCTTGGGCCCACGGCAGGCGGTGCGAAACCGACAATCCAGCGCCATGCGAGGCTCATCATGACCGTCCCAAGCAACGTCAATTCCACTCGTTTTTCGCCGCTCGCGCCCACCCAGGCCGCGCCAAAGCCCGCCGCTTCCGGCAAGTCGAGCGGCACCGCGCAGACCCGGGAATCCGCCACGACCGGACAACCGTCGGCGCCCGGCGGGCTCGTCGGGCACCACGTCAACACCACCGCCTGAGACATCGAGGCCCGCGTGTCGACTCCGAGAATCATTGAGCGCGTGATCCGTGTCGCAGCCTGGTTGACGCTCGGCGCCGCGCTGCTGCCGCTTGGCGGCTGCGGTGTCGCCGCGCTGCCGTGCCGGCTGACTTCGTCCGCGCTGAAAATCATCCCGGTCGTCGGTCATGCCGCGGCCACGCCGTTCGACATGTGTTCATCCGCGATCGACTGAATCATGAGACCCAAACGGATTGCCTGTGCGTTGGCGCTGCTCGGCGGACTGTTTTCATCGACCGCTCAGGCGCAGCCGGTCGCGCGCGAAGCCGGGGCGGCCAGCGCCCTGTCCAGAGACCCTACCGCGGATGCGCGCCGGCGTTCGCAGGACGCGCCGTTCGCGTTTCGCGGCATTGCGCTCGGCATCACGCTCGACGAGTTCCGTTCGAGTTCCACCGTGCGCGCGACGCCGGTCGGCAGCGTGCCGGTCTGCGAGACGGACGTGCAGGCGGGCGCGCTCGGCATGCGGCTGAAGTCGCGCGAAAGCCTGACGGTCGCATGCCGCTGGGCGCATCGCGCGGACGACGGCTGGTCGGTGTCGCAAGCGGTGGTCGCCGGCGTGCCGGCGCAGGAGCACGTGCTGCGTTTCGCGCGTGTCGAGGGACAAAGCGCGCTGCGTCTGTACGAAATTTCTTTCGTGATCGACGAGATCACCGCAGAGGACTTGCGCGAGGCGCTCACGGACCGATACGGCGCGGCGCACCTCGTCACGCACAGCTTGTCGGCGTCGAGCACGATGCCGGTCTACGTCTGGGAAAACGCGGTGAGTTCCATCACGTTGTGCTTTCTGCCGGGCACCCGCAACGGCACGCTCACCTATCTGCTGAAGGGTTCCGACGCGTGGGTGAAGTCGGTCGTGCGGCAGTGGCAGGCGAGCGGCGCCGAGGCGGGGTGAGGATGGCCGCCGATTTTGAGCCCGGCCGATGCGGGCAAGGAGCATGCATGAGTGCGCTACGTCTGACTGTCGCGCTGGGCGCGGCGGCTTGCCTCGCGGCTTGCGGGAGCAGCCAGAAGTCGATTGTCGATACGCCGATGGCGCCGCCGCTTGCGTCCGCGCCGCTGAACGTCAACACGCAAGGCGCGATCTATCAGGCCGGCACGCCGCTGCTGCTTTACGAAACGCCGCGCGCCCAGCATATCGGCGACGTGCTGACGATTCGCCTGTCCGAGTCCTACAGCGGCAACAACAGCTCGACCGCGGCGGCGAGCCGTTCGAGCAGCATTACCGCCGACGCCGCCGACCATTCGACCGGCGCCGCCGCGCGGCTCGCGAGACTGTTCAACGTCGGCTCGGCCAGCACCGAGTTCAAAGGCCAGGGCAGTCTCACCGACGTGAGCGGCATGACCGGCACGCTCGCCGTCACCGTGATCGGCACGATGTCGACGGGCAATCTGGTGGTGTCCGGCGAGAAGATGATTTCGATGAGCGGCAACCGCGACCGCTTGCGGCTATCCGGGATCGTCAATCCCAAGGATATCGAGGCGGGCAACTACGTGGCGTCGAGCAAGGTGGCGAACGCGCGCATCGAGCAGGCCGGCGTGGGGATGATCTCCGACGCGACCACGATGGGCTGGCTGCAGAGGATGTTCCTGAGTGTGCTGACGTTCTGAACGTCCCGATGCGAGCGCCGTGCGATGTGCGATCCGCGGCGCATCGCGCACCCCGCGTCCCACGTCCCGCGTCCCGCGTCGCGCATCAGGCCGGCGGCGCCGCCCCGCGCTCCGCCGCGCCGATCTCGCCGTCCGGCACGAACACATAGCCGCGTCCCCACACGGTTTGCACATAGCGCGGCTCCGACGGATCGACTTCGATCAGCCGCCGCAAGCGCCAGATCGACACATCGAGGCTGCGATTACGATGCGCCTCGCTGTTGCCGTGCAGCTTCTCCAGCAACTGCGCGCGCGTGAGCACGGTCATCGCGTGCGTGACGAACACCTTGAGCATGGCGAATTCGCTGGAGCGCAGCGTGATGCGCTCGCCGTCGCGGCGTAATTCGCGCGCCGGAAAATTCACCTCGAAACGGCCGAAGCGATAGGGCGCGCGCTGCTCGGGCGCGCTCGGCGCAATCGTGCCGCGGCGTCGCAGCACGGTGCGAATGCGCGCGACCAGTTCGCTCGGTTCGAAGGGCTTGCCGAGATAGTCGTCGGCGCCGAGTTCGAGGCCGATCACGCGGTCGATCGGATCGGCGCGCGCGGTCAGCAGAATCACGGGGATGTCGTCGCCCGCGACGCGCAACGCGCGCAGCGCGCTGATGCCGTCGAGCTCCGGCATCATGATGTCGAGCACCACCAGCGCGGGACGCTCGTCCTGCAATTTGCGCTGCAGCGCCATGCCGTGTTCGAGCGTGGCCACCTTGAAGCCGCGCCCCTGCAGGTACTCGCTGACGAGCTCACGTACGACCGGGTCGTCGTCGACGACCAGAATGGATTGGTTCATCCGGCTCATCTTAGTGATCCGGCCGTGCGCGGCAAAGCGCGTGACGCTTTCGAATTCTTTCTCGCGTAAGAGAAAGCAAGCGGAAAGCGCCGGCGTGCGCTGCCTAGTTCGCGAGCGACGTTTGCATGGTGTTCACCGGCTGACGCGCGAGGTCCTTTTGATCGACCACCATTCGTTCGATCAGCCCGTTGAGCTTGGTCGACGCGGACGAGAAGCGGTCGGTGTTGAGCCCGCCCGTCTGATAGCGCGCGGTGATGAGAATGCGGCCGTGCTGGATCAGCGTCAGATCGATGATCGACAGATACTGGATCGATTCGTCGCTGAACGAGCGGCGGCCGTAGTCGATCGCGGCGTTATAGACGAGGCGCGCCTCGCAGCCGGCGGGCGAGGTGCCCGGATTGTAGACGTCCGAGCGAATGCCGCGGCGCTCCAGCGCGAGTTGCAGCGACGGCACGAAGTCGCCGACCGACACGTTCTGGTTCACTTCGATGCAGACGTTGCGCACGTCGGCGGGCCGGCCGTTGACGAAGGTCGGCGACGAGTAGTTTGCCGCGACTGCGTAGCCCGCCTGAATCACGGAGCCGGTGGCGTCGGCGGCCGTGATCAGCGTCCACGCGCAGCCATTCAAGCCGGCGCTCAGCGCGGCGCAGGCGGCAAGCCACGCGCAAGGCCGGCGCAGCATGACGCACGCGGCCCGGGGGGCTCGCGTGAACGCATAAGCGCGTGGGCCCGGCGTAAGCGTCATGATGCGTGGCCTGATAGCGGTCAATGAATGGTCGACGAGCGCGGTTTCGAAAAGGTGATCGCGGCGGATCGCGTCGAGCGGGCGCGCGCTCAGCGCGTGACGCGCAGACGCAGTTCGTTTTGCCCTTGCACGCTCGCCGTGACGCTGACGCGCCGCGTGTCGGTGGTCACGATGAAATGCTGGCGCGTCGGCGTATTGACGTCGTGCACGACGTTCGGAAAGCACGCGGCGATATCGGCGCCGATCTCTTGCAGCGGGTCGTTGACCACGCCGTCGGCGTGCCAGTGCGCGCGCCAGTGGCAATCGTAGGCGTGCTGGTTGGCGCGGCAATCGTCCGCGCTCGACATGCCCGGCAGTTGCGCGGCGGATTGCGCCGGCAACTGCTTGAAGTCGGTTGCGTTGACGATGTGTTCGAGCGCGGGGCAGACGTCCGCCGGCTCGGTGGGCTGGGCGGCTTGCGCGGCGCTCGTGAGCAGCAGCGCTGCGCCGAGGGCAAGCGCGAAGCGCCGGGTCAGGGGATGGGAGCGGCGATCGAATGACATGTGCGAAGAGTCCGTTAGCAGTGAGTGGCGGGGCGGGCGGGACGGGGTTCGGCCCGCACGGCTATCGTCGCTGCTGGGAGGCAATTTCAAAGCGGGGAACAGCTTGCCCGCTTCGCAAATGCTTTCTAACTCTTCTCGCGTGTTTCCTGGTGTTTCCTGGTGTTTCGGGGTGTTGCGCTTGCCTTGCTTATGCCGCCACCGCTTCGTCCGAACGCTCGACCTCGAGCGTTTCGTCATGGAACGCCGCGAGCGATTCGCGATGCGCGACGCTCACGATCGCCGCCTTCGGCAGACGCTCCGTGAACAAATGGTAGAGACGCGCTTCGTTGTCCGCGTCGAGCGCGCTCGTCGCTTCGTCGAGGAACAGGTAATCCGGCTTGTGCAGCAGCACCCGCGCGGCGGCGAGGCGCTGCTGTTCGCCCGGCGAGAGAATGCGCGTCCAGTGTCCCGATTCCTGCAAACGGTCGGCGTACTCCGACAGGCGGCAGGTGACGAGCGCCTCGCGGCATTCGTCGTCCGTATAGGTGTCGGCTGCGGACGGATAGGTGAGCGCGGCTTTCAGCGTGCCGATCGGCATGTAGCTGACTTGCGGAATGAACATCATGCGCGCGTTGACCGGCGCATCGATGGAGCCGTCGCCGAACGGCCACAGGCCGGCGAGCGCGCGCATCAGCGTGCTCTTGCCCGAACCGGACGGACCGCGCACCAGCCAGCGCGAGCCCGGCTCGATCGCGATATCGCGAATGCGCGACAGCGGGTTGCCGTTCGGCAGCGCGAGCGTGAGACCCTCGGTGCTGAGTTTGTCGGCGTCGACGAAATGCAGGTTGATGCCGCCGTGCGCGGTAGCGGGCGAGACCGATTCCTTCAACCGGGGAGCATGCACGACCCGCTTGAATTCGCGCAACCGGTTGACGGTGGCGCGCCATTCGACCAAGGTGCTGTAACTGTTGATGAACCACGAGAACGAATCGCTGACGGTGCCGAACGCGCTCGAAATCTGCATCAGCACGCCGAACGTGAAGGCGCCCGCGAAGTAGCGCGGCGCCGCGACCACCAGCGGAAAGATGATCGCGATCTGACCATAGAAGCTGAGCACGAAGGTGAGCCGCTTGGTGTACTTCATCACCTGCCACCAGTTGTCGCGGATGCGGCCGAACAGCGAGCGGGCGTTGGTCTTCTCGGTCTCCATGCCGTTGTAGAAGGCGATCTGCTCGGCGTTTTCGCGCAGGCGGATCAGCCCGAAACGGAAATCCGCCTCGACTTTCTGCGCTTGATAGTTGATCGACACGAGCGGATGGCCGACCTTCTGGATGATCAGGGAACCGGCCACCGCGTAGAGCGCCGCGGCCCACACCATGTAGCCGGGAATATGAATCGGCATGCCGCCGAGCGAGATGGTCAATGCGCCGGCGAGCGACCACAGGATCGTGATGAACGACACCAGCGTGACGACGGTGGAAAGCAGATCGAGCGTCAACGAGAGCGTGGTGGTGGCGAACGATTGCAGATCGTCGCTGATCCGCTGGTCGGGGTTGTCGGCGAGCCGGTCGCGTTCGATCCGGTAGAAGGCGCTGTCATGCAGCCATTCGTTGAGATAGCGCGTGGTCAGCCACTGACGCCAGCGGAACCCGAGCATCTGGCGCAGATAGCGCCCGTACACCGCGAGGATGATGAAGCCGAACGCGAGGCCCGAGAACACCATCAGCAGATGCGGGAAGTCGTGCACGTTCTTGGTTTGCAGCGCGTTGTAGAAGTCGGCGCTCCAGCGGTTCAGGCGCACGTTGATCCACACCACCAGCAGATTCATCGCGATGATCGCGACGAGCAGCGACCATGCGATTTTTCGTTCCTCGGAGACCCAGTAAGGTTTGATGAGGCTCCAGGCGGAGACTTTTTCGTCTGGCGGGAGCACTGGGCTGATAGAAGTATTGGCTGTCATGAGCATCCTGTGTAGTACTGGCTCAAAGCGGGCCGGTCCTATGAAACTGGCCCGTCCAGGGCTGGCCGTCGGTCGGTCGCCCGCCTCGTCGCTCTACGGCGGGTTTAATGGCGAAGCTCCGGGCGTAAGCGCGATGATGAGCGCCCGTCCGGCTGAGCGATTCTGTTGCGAAGTCCTTAAGCGGAAGTTAAGTCGCGTTGGACTCCTTCGCCTCGATGCCGCTGGCGCGTGGACGACCATGCGTGCCGCCCGCGCCCCGGTCTCGCGGCGTCCGGTCCAGGCATTGTGCCAGAGCGCGGGCTTCGTCCGTCTCGACGAAACAAAAGATCGGTGCCGGATCAAACCGCGCGTGATGAAGGGCCGCTCGTTTGCGGGCGCCGCGGCTTTTATGGTCTAATGGCCTTCGACGAAACAGGGGTGCTTTGCCCACAGGCTGCATGATTTCATGCCGCGGCGGCAAGGCTGAGAGAGACCCTTTGCACCCGATCCGGGTAATACCGGCGCGGGAAGTTTCCGGAAGCAGCCAGTCTTCCATTCCCCGCCGGGCGGCGTGCGTCATTCGAACGCATTTTTTGCCCGGCCGGCCTTACCCGCCGGTTTCGTCCTGGGTACGTGCGTTTCTTGCCGTACGGAAAGGACTCGATGACCGCCTATTCTTCAGATATGTGCTTTGCTCTTCGCCACGCGTTCGCCGGTCATGTCGGCGCGTCGCAGTGCTTCGGCCTCGCTTGCCGTCGTAACTGGGAGCGCGCGCGATGAACCGTCCCGCACAACCCGACTTCGCGGTGCTCGGCGGTGGACTTTGCGGACGCCTCGTCGCGTGGCGTCTCGCCGGTGAGGGGCATTGCGTGGCGCTTTATGAGCGCGGCGACGCCGCCGGTTCGCAAGCCGCCGCGTGGGTCGCAGCGGCCATGCTGGCGCCCCTCGCGGAAGCCGCCAGCGCCGAGTTGCTGATCACGCGGCTGGGCGCGAGTTCGCTCGATAGCTGGCCGCAAGTGCTCGCCGAATTGCCTGAGCCGGTGTTCTTCCAGCGTAACGGCACGCTCGTCGTCTGGCATCACGCCGACCGCACCGAGGCGCCGCTGTTCGAGCGCCGCGTGCGCTCGAATGCGCCTGCGGAACTGCTTGACGGCGGCTTCGTGACGCTCTCGGGCGACCAGGTCGGCGCGGCCGAACCGGCCTTGGCGGGCCGCTTCAATCAGGGCTGGCTGCTGCCGCGCGAAGGCCAACTGGATAACCGCCAGGTGCTGGCCGCGCTCGCCGCGGGCCTCGCCCAGCGCGGCGTGGAAACACACTGGAACACGCCGGTCGATGACCGCGCGCTGCCTGCCGCGCGCGTCACCATCGACTGCCGGGGTTTGGGCGCGAAGCCGGTGCTGCCCACGCTGCGCGGCATTCGCGGTGAAGTGGCGCGCGTGCATGCGCCGGGAATCACGCTGACGCGCCCGGTGCGCCTGCTGCATCCGCGCTACCCGCTCTATATCGCGCCGAAGCAGGACGATCTCTACGTGATCGGCGCCACCGAGGTGGAGGGCGAGGACATGTCGCCCGTCAGCGTGCGCTCGGCGCTCGAACTGCTGAGCGCGGCGTTTTCCGTGCATCCCGGCTTCGGCGAGGCGCGCATTCTCGAACTGAATTCGCAGTGCCGTCCGACCCTGCCGGACCACCGTCCGGCCTTGCTGTGGGATGGCGCGCGGACGCTGCGCGTGAACGGCCTGTACCGGCACGGCTACATGATCGTGCCCGAAGTCGCCGACGAAGCCGTGCGCTTCGCGGCCGCGCTGCTCGAAGGCCGCATCGGCGATGCCGACGCCTTCGCCGACTGGCGGCAGGCGGCGCGCTGGAGCGAGCTGTTTCAACTGGATTGCGCGCGGGAGCCGGCATGAGCGAGGCACGCGCCATGCAGTTTCGTCAGTCATCGATTGAACCGTATTCGAACACCATGGACATTCATATCAACCAGAAGCCGTTGTCGCTGCCCGAAGGCGCGACTGTCGCCGATGCGCTCGCCGCGTATGGCGCGCGTCCGCCGTTCGCGGTCGCGCTGAACGGCGATTTCGTCGCGCGCGCCCAGCATGCGGCGCGCGCGCTGCAGCCGGGCGACAAGCTCGATGTCGTGCAGCCCGTGGCCGGCGGTTGAGCCCGCGCCACGCATTGCCGGAGACCAGGATGATGCAAATGACTTCCCAAAAACCCGCGGACGCGCTCACGCTCTACGGCCAAACCTTCGTGAGCCGCGTGCTGCTCGGCACATCGCGCTATCCGTCGCTGCAATCGTTGTCCGATTCGATCGACGCGGCGCGGCCCGGCATGGTGACCGTCGCGTTGCGCCGGCAGATGAACGAAGGCGGCGCGGAAGCCGGCTTCTTCGATCTGCTCAAGCGTCACGGCGTGCCGCTGCTGCCGAATACGGCCGGCTGCCTGACCGTCGGCGAGGCGGTGACCACCGCGCACATGGCGCGCGAAATCTTCGAAACCGAGTGGATCAAGCTGGAATTGATCGGCGACGACTACACGCTCCAGCCCGACCCGGTCGGTCTGATCGAAGCGGCCGCGCAGCTCGTGAAGGACGGCTTCAAGGTGCTGCCGTATTGCACCGAGGACCTGGTGATCGGCCGCCGTCTGCTCGATGCCGGCTGTGAGGCGCTGATGCCGTGGGGTGCGCCGATCGGCACCGGCAAGGGCGTGATCAATCCATACGGGCTGCGGGTGCTGCGCGAGCGGCTGCCGGACGTGCCGCTGATCGTCGACGCCGGTCTCGGCGTGCCGTCGCACGCGGCGCAGGTGATGGAGTGGGGCTTCGACGGCGTGCTGCTGAACACCGCCGTGTCGCAGGCCACGCACCCCGACGCGATGGCGCGGGCCTTCGCGCTGGGCGTCGAGGCGGGCCGCCAGGCGTTTCTGGCGGGGCCGATGGCCGAGCGCGAAAGCGCGCACGCGAGCACGCCGGTGGTCGGCATGCCGTTCTGGCATCAAGACGGGAGCGCCGCATGACGCAGACTCTGGCTTTGAAAGATCGCGACCTGTTCTGGCCGCCCGCCGACGAACTCACCGAAGCGGCGGAGCGCATTCGTGCGCGCCTCGGCGACTGGCCGCCGACGCACGCGCCGTGGCGCATCTGTTTGACCGCGCCGGACGAGCCGAACGGCGGCGACCTGATCATCGTCGCGGACGCGCAGCGGCATGGCGAGCAGGTGGCGCGCTGGCTGGTGCAGGGCGCCGGGGTGATCGAGGCGGCGCAGGAGACCGCGACGCTGCACCTGGGCGGCGAAAAATACCGCCTGGAAGGCCATCTGGCGGAAGACTGGATTCCCGCGCTGGCCGCGTTTCTGGACTGTGGTTTCGATCCCCACGACGCGCTGGTGCTGGCGCTTGCCTGGCGCGATGGCGACGAAACCCGCGCCGACGACGCATTTCCGTCCGATCTCGCGCATTTCCCGCGTCTCGCCGGTTTGCCGGACGCGCCCCTGCAAGCATTCGCGCGCTGCCCGGAGCGACTGGGTTTGTACCCGGTTCTGCCGACCGCGGAGTGGGTGGAACGGGTGGTGGGCCTAGGCGTGAAGACGGTTCAGTTGCGCCGCAAGTCGGCTCATCCCGCCGACGAACTCAAGCGCGAAATCGCCCGCTGCGTGGCGGTCGGCCGGCAACACGACGCGCAGGTGTTCATCAACGATCACTGGCAGGCCGCGCTGGAAGCGGGCGCGTACGGTGTTCATCTGGGCCAGGAAGACCTGCATAGCGCGGATCTTTCCGCGCTCGCCGCAGCCGGCATTCGCCTCGGCCTTTCGACGCACGGCTTCTACGAGATTCTCAAGGCGCTGCATTTCCGGCCAAGCTATGTCGCGCTGGGCGCCGTTTTTCCGACCACCACCAAGGTCATGCCCACCGCGCCGCAGGGCCTCAGACGCCTCGCCCGGTATGTGCGCCTGCTCGACGGCGTGGTGCCGCTCGTGGCGATCGGTGGAATCGACCTGCAGGTGCTGCCGGACGTGCTGGCGACCGGCGTGGGTTGCGCGGCCGTGGTGCGGGCGGTGACGGAAGCGGCGGACCCCGCCGCCGCCGTTTCTGCACTGCAACAATTGTTTACGCAATAATCGTCAAGTTGGGTAAAGGGACGGGGCTCCTCACGGCAACTTTTGCATGATGGCCCTATAATTCGGCCTTCCGTGTAAAAGGACTGTCAGTTTCGTGTCTTCCTCTCCCGAGACCTTACTCGAGTTGCGCGACGTCGACTTCGGTTATGGCGACCGGCTCGTCCTGTCGAACCTGAATCTGCGCTTCAGGCGCGGGCAGATGGTGGCGGTCATGGGCGGCTCGGGTTGCGGCAAAACCACGGTGCTGCGTCTGATCGGCGGTCTGGTGCGCGCGCAGCGCGGCCAGATCCTGTTTCACGGCCAGGACGTCGGCCAGCAGACGCGCGACGGCCTCTACGCGCTGCGCCGCAAGATGGGCATGCTGTTCCAGTTCGGCGCGCTTTTCACCGACATGTCGGTGTTCGAAAACGTCGCGTTCGCGCTGCGCGAGCACACCGATCTCCCCGAAGAACTGCTCCGCGACCTCGTGTTGATGAAACTCAACGCGGTGGGCTTGCGCGGCGCGCGCGAGTTGCTGCCGTCGGAGATTTCGGGCGGCATGGCGCGGCGCGTGGCGCTGGCGCGCGCCATCGCGCTCGACCCCGAGTTGATGATGTACGACGAGCCGTTCGCCGGCCTCGATCCGATCTCGCTCGGCATCACCGCGAATCTGATTCGCGCGCTGAATCAGGCGCTTGGCGCCACCTCCATTCTGGTCACGCACGACGTGCCCGAATCGTTCGCCATCGCCGATTACGTGTATTTCCTCGCCAACGGCGGCGTTCATGCCGAGGGCACGCCGGCCGAACTGCGCGCGTCCACCGATCCCACGGTGCGGCAGTTCATCGACGGCGCGCCCGACGGCCCGTTCAAATTCCACTATCCCAGCAAGACGCCGCTCGCGGCGGACTTCGGCATCGGCGGAGGCCAGTCATGATCGGCTCGCTGATCAGTTCGGTCGGCCGCTCGGTGCTCGACGTGCTCGGCACGGCCGGCTACGCCACGCGCTTCTTCTTCCGGCTGGTGCTCGAATTTTTTCCGCTGCTGCGCCGGCCGCGGCTTGTCACGAAGCAGATCCACTTCCTGGGTAATTATTCGCTGGTGATCATCGCCGTGTCGGGGCTGTTCGTCGGTTTCGTGCTCGGCCTGCAAGGCTATTACACGCTGAACCGCTACGGCTCCGAGCAGGCGCTCGGACTGCTGGTCGCGCTGTCGCTCGTGCGCGAACTGGGGCCGGTGGTCACCGCGCTGCTGTTCGCGGGCCGCGCCGGCACATCGCTCACCGCCGAGATCGGTTTGATGAAGGCGGGCGAGCAACTCACCGCGATGGAAATGATGGCCGTCGACCCGGTCAAGGTCGTGGTCGCGCCGCGCCTGTGGGCCGGCATCATTGCGATGCCCATCCTGGCGGCGATTTTCAGCGCGGTCGGCGTGTTGGGCGGTTACGTGGTCGGCGTGCTGCTGATCGGCGTGGACGCCGGCGCGTTCTGGTCGCAGATGCAAGGCGGCGTCGACGTTTGGCGCGACGTGGGCGCCGGGGTCGTCAAGAGCGTGGTGTTCGGGCTCGCCGTGACGTTCGTGGCGCTGTTTCAAGGCTATGAAGCCAAGCCGACACCGGAAGGCGTGTCGCGCGCCACGACTAAAACGGTCGTGTACGCGTCGCTTGCCGTGCTCGGCCTCGATTTTCTGCTGACTGCACTGATGTTCAGCTAAGACTGCGTCGCGCTTTTTCCGCCGGCGGCGCGTCACGGGTCGCGCCCGGCGGGGAGTGTCGGCGGCGCGGCGGATTCACTTTGGGATGACGATGAAAAAGACTGCTCTCGACTTCTGGGTCGGCCTGTTCGTGGTGCTGGGTTTCGTGGCGTTGCTGTTTCTCGCGCTGAAGGCCGGCAACATGAGCTCGTTGTCGTTTCAGGCAACGTACCCGGTCAAGCTCAAGTTCGACAATATCGGCGGACTCAAGGCGCGCGCGCCTGTGAAGAGCGCGGGCGTGACGGTTGGCCGGGTCGGCTCGATCGGCTTCGACAGCAACGCGTATCAGGCCGTCGTCACGATCGACCTCGACAAGCAATACCAGTTTCCGAAAGATTCGTCGGCGAAGATCCTGACCTCGGGTCTGCTCGGCGAGCAATACATCGGGCTCGAACCCGGCGGCGACACCGAAATGCTCAAGGCGGGCGATACGATCTCGATGACGCAATCGGCGATCGTGCTGGAAAACCTGATCGGGCAGTTCCTGTACAGCAAAGCGGCTGACTCGGGCGCGTCGAAGTCCGGCTCGGGTTCGGCGGGCTCGACAGCACCTGCCGCACCTGCCGCGGCGGCCGTGGCGGCGCCGGCGGTGCCTGCCACACCGGCGGTTCCGGCTTCCGGCGCAGCCGGTCAATAAGGAGAATAAAAATGCAGACCCTACGCATCAGTGGTGCGGGCGCCTTGCAGGTGGCGAAGCTGACCGTCGTGATGGCCGCGCTCGCCGGCTGCACGACCGTGCAGACGCCGACCAAGGGCGATCCGCTCGAAGGCTTGAACCGCACCATCTTCACCGTCAACGACAAGATCGACCAATACGCGCTGAAGCCGGTCGCGAAGGGCTATGTCTTCGTGACGCCGCAGCCGGTGCGCGACAGCGTGACGAACTTCTTCTCGAACATCGGCGACGTCTACATCGCGGCGAACAACCTGCTGCAATTGAAGATTACCGACGGCGTGCAGGACATCATGCGGATCGTGATCAACACGGTGTTCGGCGTGGGCGGTCTGTTCGACGTCGCGA
Source organism: Paraburkholderia sp. 22099 (assembly GCF_052045835.1). Taxonomy (NCBI): domain Bacteria; kingdom Pseudomonadati; phylum Pseudomonadota; class Betaproteobacteria; order Burkholderiales; family Burkholderiaceae; genus Paraburkholderia; species Paraburkholderia sp. 22099. The sequence continues at coordinate 84,566 of NZ_JBQEPU010000016.1, forward strand.
CGCTCGCGAAGCTGCCCAAGCACGACAACGACCTCGGCCTGACGCTCGGCCACTACGGTGTGCCGACGGGGCCGTACCTGGTGCTGCCGCTGTTCGGTCCGAGCACGTTGCGCGACGCGGTCGGCTCGCTCGGCAACTATTACGTGAACCCGCTCAGCTACATCGATCCGCCGGGCTTGAGCTGGGCGCTGTATGGGCTGAACGTGGTCAACACGCGCGCCAACCTTCTGAATGCGAGCGATGTCTTGGAGGGCGCCGCGCTCGACAAGTATTCGTTCGTGCGCAATGCGTACCTGCAGCGCCGTCAGTATTTGCTGTCGGACGGCAAGCAGGCGCAGGCGCTGCCGAACTACGGCGACGAAGCGCCGTTGCCGAAATACGAAGACGTCGACGCCGGTGCGGCCAGTGCGGCTGGCGCGCCGGCGGGCGCCGTGACCGGCACGGCCGGCACCGCCGCAGGCACGCAGGCTGCTCCGGCGAAGGCGGCGGGAGCCTCGGGTACGGCTGCGGCAACGCCACCGCAAGCGGCTTCGGCGGCGGGCGCGACAGCGGGAACAACGTCGGGCGCAACCGGGACCGCGGCAAAACCTGAAGCCGCTTCGGGCAGCGCCGAAACGCCGCCAATCGATATGAACGGCGGTCCCGAAACGACGCAGATTCCGGCCGGCCAACTGGTCCCGCCCACGCGTTTCAACTTTCCGTCATTCAAATTGCGTTGATGATGTGCCCGTAACAGATCGATACGACTCTCGCAGTTTGCGCATGGATTGCCGCTGAACTCGCGTGTTAATGTCGGCTCAAACGGTTGCACTATTTTTAAGGCAAGGCTACATATGAAAAAATTCTTCCTGATTCCGTTGTTCGCTGCGTTGTTCTCGTTCGCCAGTGCCGGTGCATCGGCGCAAACGGTCGACGCCAATTCGCCGGACGGCCTGATCAAGACCGTCACTCAACAGGTGATCGATTCGATCCGCGCAGATAAGTCGATCCAGCAAGGCGACATCAACCACATCACGCGTCTCGTCAACGAAAAGATCCTGCCGTACACCGATTTCCGCCGCACCACGCAACTTGCGATGGGCCGCAATTGGCGCACCGCCACGCCAGAGCAGCAGAACCAGGTGGTCGAGCAGTTCAAGATGCTGCTGATCCGCACCTACTCGGGCGCGCTGGCTCAGGTCCGCGACCAGCAGATCCAGTACAAGCCGTTCCGCATGAATCCGGACGACACCGATACGGTGGTGCGCTCCGTCGTGATGAACAACGGCTCGCCGATCGAACTCGACTACCGTCTGTACAAGACGCCGCAAGGCTGGCGCGTCTATGACATCAACGTGCTCGGCGCATGGTTGATCCAGGCGTATCAGCAGCAGTTCAACGAGCAGATTCAGCAGAAGGGCGTGGACGGACTGATCCAGTTCCTCACGCAGCGCAACCAGCAACTCGCCGCGGGCAAGCAGTCGTGAGCGAAGTGCTGAGCCCCGTCGTGAACCGCTTCGAGAGCGGCGCGACACTGACCCACGCGAGCGCGAAGAGTGCGCTCGTGGCGGGTTTGGAGCGCATCGCGGCGGGCGCGAGCGGCGTGGATTGCACACCGCTTGCGCAATTCGATTCGTCCGCGCTGGCCGTCCTCCTCGCGTGGCAGCGGGCCGCCCAGGCACGCGGCGGCGCCCGATTCGAGATCGTCAATCTGCCGGCTGGTCTCGCCAGCCTCGCGCAAGCCTACGGCGTCGATACCCTGGTCCCGTGCAGAGCGGTCGACCAGAGTTAACGCTTTAGCGCCGACTCTTGTCCCGATACCGCCGGCGCCGCATTGGCGCCGGCATCGACGCTCCATCAGCGTCACGCGGATCGCCCCGACCCAAGCCGGGCCAGCCAATTTTTGCCCTATAATCAAACGTTTTTTGGGGCACTTAACCGGCCCCAATTTCGTTTCTCCCAGCATTTGTGTGCCCACCCTGGGCTCCGCAAGGTCCCTTTAGGCGCCGCGACGCGCGCGGCCCCCAGTCATGTCAGCCATAGAAATTCGTAACGTCAAGAAGCGCTACAAGGATTTGCAGGCGCTCAAGGGCGTCAGCCTCACGGTGGAAGAAGGCGAGTTCTTCGGACTGCTCGGTCCGAACGGCGCGGGCAAGACGACGCTCATCAGCATTCTCGCCGGTCTCGCGCGCGCCGATGAAGGCAGCATCGCCGTGCGCGGCCACGACGTTATCGACGATTTCCGGCTGGCGCGCCGCGCGCTCGGCGTCGTGCCGCAGGAGCTCGTGTTCGATCCGTTCTTCACGGTCCGCGAGACCTTGCGCATCCAGTCCGGCTACTACGGGCTGCGCAACAACGACGCATGGATCGACGAGATCATGGCCAATCTCGACCTCACCGAAAAAGCCGACGCCAACATGCGCGCGCTGTCGGGCGGCATGAAGCGCCGCGTGCTGGTCGCGCAGGCGCTGGTGCACCGGCCGCCGGTCATCGTGCTCGACGAGCCGACCGCGGGCGTGGACGTCGAATTGCGTCAAACCCTGTGGAAATTCATCTCGCGCCTGAATCGCGAAGGTCACACCATCGTGCTGACCACGCACTATCTTGAAGAAGCCGAATCGCTGTGCGATCGCATTGCGATGCTGCGGCGCGGCGAAGTGGTCGCGCTCGATCACACCAGCGCGCTGCTGCAGCGTTTTGCAGGCATGCAATTGTTCCTGCGTTTCGGCCAGGGCGTGTTGCCCGCCGACCTGCGTGTGCTCGAAGTGGAGGGCGGCGCGGGCAACGGCAATGGTCGTCAGCATCTGCTGCGTCTCGCGAGCTATGACGACGTCGAGCGGATTCTCGCGCAATGCCGCGCGGCGGGCTGCACGTTCGACGAAATCGAAGTCCGCAAGGCCGATCTCGAAGACGTGTTCGTTCAGGTGATGAACGGTCCGGAAATGATCGAGGGGCTTGCATGACCGGCTATAGTGGATTCAGCACGCTGTTTTACAAGGAAATCCTGCGTTTCTGGAAGGTGTCGTTCCAGACCGTGCTGGCGCCGATCATTACCGCGCTGTTGTATCTGACGATTTTCGGCCACGCGTTGCGCGATCATGTGCAGGTGTATCCGGGCGTCGAGTACACGAGCTTCCTGGTTCCGGGTCTCGTGATGATGAGCGTGTTGCAGAATGCGTTCGCGAATAGCTCGTCGTCGCTGATTCAGTCGAAAATCACCGGCAACCTGGTGTTCATGCTGCTGCCGCCGCTCTCGCACTACGAGATGTTCGGCGCCTATGTGCTGGCTGCCGTGGCGCGCGGGTTAGCGGTCGGCTTCGGCGTGTTCATCGTGACGATCTGGTTCGTGCCGGTCAGTTTCAGCGCGCCGCTGTATATCATTCTGTTCGCGATTTTCGGCGCGGCGATTCTCGGCACGCTCGGTCTGATCGCCGGCATCTGGGCGGAGAAGTTCGATCAGCTTGCCGCGTTCCAGAACTTTCTGATCATGCCGCTCACGTTTCTCTCGGGCGTGTTCTACTCGACGCATACGCTGCCGCCGGTATGGCGCGAAGTGTCGCGGCTCAATCCCTTTTTCTACATGATCGACGGCTTTCGCTACGGTTTCTTCGGGATGTCGGATATCAATCCGCTCGCGAGCCTCGCGATCGTCGCCGGTTTCTTCGTGGTGCTGGCCGTGGTGGCGATGCGCATGCTCGCGTCCGGCTACAAACTGCGCCACTGACAGGAGCTTTCCCATGTTGCCGACTCCCGAACAGGTCAAGCAATACATCGCCGCTGGGCTCGCTTGCCAGCATCTCGAAGTCGAAGGCGACGGTCAGCATTTCTTTGCGACCATCGTTTCGCCGAGCTTTGAAGGCAAGCGGCCGATTCAGCGGCATCAACTCGTGTACGCGGCGCTCGGCGACCGCATGCGCGAGGAAATCCACGCGCTCAGCATGAAGACGCTGACGCCCGCCGAATGGCAGAACGCGTAATCTGGAAATTTAGTGCGAATTACTCAAGAAGGGCGCGACCTCGGTAGCGGCGCGTCGAACACAATCAAGGCAGGCCCGGCCGAAGTCCGGGCGGATCAGGAACTGACAGGCATGGACAAACTCATCATTGAAGGTGGCTTCCCGCTCGCGGGTGAAGTTGTCGTCTCGGGTGCGAAGAACGCGGCGTTGCCGATCCTGTGCGCGGGTCTGCTGAGCTCGGAGCCCGTGCATCTGGACAACGTGCCGGATCTGCAGGACGTGCGCACGATGCTCAAGCTGCTCGGCCAGATGGGCGTGCGGATCGAGAGCGGCGCGGGGCGCGTGTCGCTGGACGCGTCGAAGGTCGACAACCTCCTCGCTCCGTATGAAATGGTGAAGACCATGCGCGCGTCGATCCTCGTGCTCGGCCCGCTGGTCGCGCGCTTCGGTCACGCCAGGGTGTCGCTGCCGGGCGGCTGCGCGATCGGCGCGCGTCCGGTGGATCAGCACATCAAGGGCCTGCAGGCGATGGGCGCCGAGATCACGATCGAGCACGGCTTCATCGAGGCGCGCGCGAAGCGTCTGAAGGGCGCGCGCATCATCACCGACATGATCACCGTCACCGGCACGGAAAATCTGCTGATGGCGGCGGTGCTGGCCGAAGGCGAAACGGTCATCGAGAACGCGGCGCGTGAGCCGGAAGTCGGCGACCTCGCGCATCTGCTGGTCGCGATGGGCGCGCGGATCGAAGGCATCGGCACCGATCGCCTCGTGATCCAGGGCGTCGACAAACTGCATGGCGCGAAGCACACGGTGATTCCGGATCGTATCGAAGCCGGCACGTTCCTGTGCGCGGTGGCGGCCGCCGGCGGCGACGTCACCTTGCGCCGCGTGCGCCCGCAGATTCTCGAAGCCGTCACGGACAAGCTGCGCGAGGCGGGCGTCACGATCGAGGAAGGGGAAGACTGGATGCGCGTGCGGATGGACAAGCGTCCGAGCGCGGTGAGTTTCCGCACCTCCGAATATCCGGCATTCCCGACCGACATGCAGGCGCAGTTCATGGCGCTGAACACGATCGCCGAAGGCACCGCGCAGGTGGTGGAGACGATCTTCGAAAACCGCTTCATGCACGTGCAGGAACTGAACCGCCTCGGCGCGCACATCACGATCGACGGCAAGACCGCGCTCGTGACCGGCGTGGAGAAGCTCTCCGGTGCGAAGGTCATGGCAACCGATCTGCGCGCGTCCGCGAGTCTCGTGATCGCCGCGCTGCGCGCCGAGGGCGAAACGCTGATCGACCGCATCTATCACCTGGATCGCGGTTATGACCGCATGGAGACCAAGCTCACCGCGATCGGCGCGAAGGTGCGCCGGGTTTCGGGGAGCCAGGCATGAGTTCGGTGCCGCAGACGTCGTCGTCGCCGGCGGTGAGCGCACCGCTCACGCTGGCGCTGTCGAAAGGGCGTATCTTCGAGGAGACGCTGCCGCTGCTCGCCGCCGCCGGCATCGAAGTCGCCGAGGATCCCGAAACCTCGCGCAAGCTGATCCTGCCGACCACCGATGCGAACCTGCGCGTGATTATCGTGCGCGCCACCGACGTGCCGACCTACGTCGAATACGGCGCGGCCGACTTCGGCGTGGCGGGCAAGGACGTGCTGCTGGAACACGGCGGCGGCGGGCTGTATCAGCCGGTCGACCTGGATATCGCACGCTGCCGCATGTCGGTCGCGGTGGCCGCGGGTTTCGATTATGCGAATGCGGTGCGCCAGGGCGCGCGATTGCGCGTCGCGACCAAGTACGTTGAAACCGCACGTGAGCATTTTGCCGCCAAGGGCGTGCATGTCGATCTGATCAAGCTGTACGGTTCAATGGAACTCGCGCCGCTGGTCGGCCTCGCCGATGTGATCGTCGACCTGGTGAGTTCGGGCAATACCTTGCGGGCCAACCATCTCGTCGAGGTGGAGGAGATCATGCAGATTTCGTCGCGTCTCGTCGTGAACCAGGCTGCGCTGAAGCTCAAGCGCGCCGCGTTGCGGCCGATCCTCGACGCGTTCGAACGCGCGTCGAAAGCCGGCGCGGCGACACCCTGAATCGTTGGTCCTGCTTGACCCCGCTTTAACGCGCGCCTTACCGAAACGGATACCCGTATGTCTATCAAGATTCGCAAACTCGATTCCAGCGCTCCCGACTTCCACAAGTCGCTGCATGCGGTGCTCGCGTTCGAGGCGAGCGAAGACGAAGCGATCGAGCGCTCGGTCGCGCAGATTCTGAACGACGTGAAGGCGCGCGGCGATGCCGCGGTGCTCGAGTACACGAACCGCTTCGACCGTCTCGAGGCGAACAGCGTCGACGCGCTCGAACTGCCTATGTCCGAGCTGGAAGCCGCGCTCGAAAGTCTCGAACCCAAGCGCCGCGCCGCGCTCGAAGCGGCGGCGGCGCGCGTGCGCGGCTACCACGAGAAGCAGAAGATCGAATGCGGCAGTCATAGCTGGCAATACACGGAAGCCGACGGCACCGTGCTCGGCCAGAAGATCACGCCGCTCGATCGCGCGGGTATCTATGTGCCGGGCGGCAAGGCGGCGTATCCGTCGTCGGTGCTGATGAACGCGATTCCGGCGCGCGTGGCCGGCGTGCGCGAAATCGTCATGGTCGTGCCAACGCCGGATGGCGTGAAAAACCCGCTGGTGCTGGCGGCCGCGTTGCTGGGCGGCGCGGACCGCGTGTTCACGATCGGCGGCGCGCAGGCGGTCGGTGCATTGGCGTACGGCACGCAAACCATCCCCGCGGTGGACAAGATTTGCGGCCCGGGCAATGCCTATGTCGCGTCGGCCAAGCGCCGCGTGTTCGGCACGGTCGGCATCGACATGATTGCGGGGCCGTCGGAAATTCTCGTGCTGTGCGACGGCACCACGGATCCGCGCTGGGTCGCGATGGACCTGTTCTCGCAAGCCGAGCACGACGAGCTCGCGCAATCCATCCTGCTGTGTCCCGACGACGCGTTCATCGCCCGCGTGCACGAAGCGATCAACGAACTGCTGCCCACCATGCCGCGCCGCGATGTGATTCGCGCGTCGCTGGAAGGGCGCGGCGCGCTGGTCAAGGTGCGCGATATGGCCGAAGCCTGCGCGATCGCCAACGACATCGCGCCGGAACACCTCGAAATCTCGGCGCTGGAGCCGCACCAGTGGGGCCAGTTGATCCGCCATGCCGGCGCGATCTTTCTCGGCCGCTACACGAGCGAAAGCCTCGGCGACTACTGCGCGGGTCCGAACCACGTGCTGCCTACCTCGCGTACCGCACGGTTCTCGTCCCCCTTGGGCGTCTATGATTTCTTCAAGCGCTCGAGCGTGATCGAGGTCAGCGCGGAAGGCGCGCAGACGCTCGGCGAGATCGCCGCGGAACTCGCTTATGGCGAAGGCTTGCAGGCGCATGCTCGCAGCGCCGAATACCGGATGCGGCAAAACGGCTGAGCGCGGCTGAACCTCGCGAATCCGATAACGAGCGCGGGCATCGAGCTGATGCCCGCTGACTTCGGCGACGGATTGCGTGCGGTTCTCCGCGTCTCCATTCAATAACGACAACTGAGACCAACTGAGGCGGCAGCGTGCCGCCGATGCCAGTCCGGCGTTTGCCTCGCGGCCTGGTCCACTGACCTATGACGACACCTCAAGACATCATTCGCCGCGACGTGCTCGCGATGACGAGCTATCCGGTTCCGGACGCCACGGGCTACATCAAGCTCGACGCGATGGAAAATCCGTTTCCGCTGCCGCCGGTGCTGGCCGCGCATCTCGGCGAGCACCTGGCCGGCGTCGCGCTGAACCGTTACCCGGCGCCGCGTCCGGAAGCGTTGATCGAGAAGATCAAGCGCGTGATGGGCGTGCCCGCCGGCTGCGACGTGCTGCTCGGCAACGGCTCGGACGAGATCATCAGCATGATCTCGGTCGCGTGCGCGAAGCCGGGCGCCAAGGTGCTCGCGCCGGTGCCCGGTTTCGTGATGTACCAGGTGTCGGCGAAGCTGGCGAATCTGGAATTCGTCGGCGTGCCGCTGCGGGCGGATTTCTCGCTCGATACCGAAGCGATGCTGGCGGCGATCGCCGAGCATGAGCCGACGGTCATCTATCTGGCATATCCGAACAACCCGACCGGCACGCTGTTCGACGACGCCGACATGGAGCGCATCATCGCCGCGGCCAACAAGAGCCTCGTGGTGATCGACGAGGCGTATCAGCCGTTCGCGCAGCAAAGCTGGCTGCCGCGCGCCGACGCGTTCGACAATCTCGTCGTGATGCGCACGGTGTCCAAGCTCGGGTTGGCCGGCATCCGGCTCGGCTATCTGGTCGGCAAGCCCGCCTGGCTGACCGAATTGGACAAGGTGCGTCCGCCCTACAACACCAATGTGTTGACGCAGGCCGCCGCTGACTTCCTGCTCGATCACGTCGACGTGCTGGACTCCCAGGCCGCGCAATTGCGCGAAGAACGCGCGAAACTCGCGCAGGCGGTGGCTCAGTTGCCCGGCGCCGAAGTGTTCCCGAGCGCCGGCAACTTCCTGCTGGTACGCGTGCCGGACGCGTCCGTTCTGTTCGAAACGCTGCTCACGGCACGGGTTTTGATCAAAAACGTGAGTAAAATGCATCCATTGCTGGCCAATTGCGTGCGTTTGACCGTGGGTTCGCCTCAGGAAAACGCGCAATTGCTCGCCGGGCTGAAACTCGTGCTGCACTGAATCGCGCACTGGCAAAGCGCCCCGCTCGCCGGTTTTCCCAACCCACACTACTATCGCTTTCTAGCTAGATTCGAGGAATTACCATGCGCCTTGCGGAAGTCGTTCGCAACACCAGCGAAACGCAGATCCGTGTGAAGATCAATCTGGACGGCACCGGTCAGCAGAAGCTGGCCACCGGCGTGCCGTTTCTGGACCACATGCTCGACCAGATTGCGCGGCATGGTTTGTTCGATCTCGACATCGAAGCGCATGGCGATCTGCATATCGACGACCACCATACGGTCGAAGACACCGGCATCACCCTCGGCCAGGCCGTCGCGAAGGCGATCGGCGATCGCAAGGGCATCCGTCGCTACGGCCATTCGTATGTGCCGCTCGACGAAGCGCTGTCGCGCGTCGTAATCGATTTTTCCGGCCGTCCGGGCCTCGAATTTCATGTGCCGTTCACGCGTGCGCGCATCGGCACGTTCGACGTCGATCTCTCCATCGAATTTTTCCGCGGCTTCGTGAATCACGCCGGCGTTACGCTGCACATCGACAATCTGCGCGGCCTGAACGCTCATCATCAGATGGAAACGGTGTTCAAGGCGTTCGGGCGTGCATTGCGCATGGCCGTCGAACTGGACGAACGCGCGGCGGGGCAGATTCCGTCGACCAAGGGCAGCCTTTGAGCGCTCGTTAGCCGGCTCATTGGCCGGCGAATTTACCAGGACCGGGCAAAGAGGGCGGGTTGCGCTTCCCCCGGTGTGCAATGGACATTCTGAAGTCGTTTATTTCGCTGCTGGCGCTGATCAACCCGATCGGCGCCATTCCGTTCTTTATGAGCCTCACGGCGCATCAGGCAGACGCGGAGCGGCGCAGGACCATCCGGATCGCGGCGATCTCGGTGTTCTGCGTGATTGCGGTGACCACGCTGCTCGGACAGCAGATCATCAGTTTCTTCGGCATTTCGGTCGGTTCGCTGGAAGTGGGCGGCGGGATCATCATGCTGCTGATGGCGATCAACATGCTGAACGCGCAGATCGGCAACAGCCGTTCGACGCCGGAAGAGCGCCACGAAGCCGAGCAGAAGGACAACATCGCGGTCGTGCCGCTGGCGATCCCGCTGTTGACCGGCCCCGGCGCGATCAGCACCACGATCATTTACGCGTCCGCCTCGGCGCATTGGTACGACCGGATCAGCCTCGTGGCGATCGGCGCGGTATTGGCGGCGATCTGCTTTTTTTCACTGCGCCTCGCCGAACCGATTGCCCGGTGGGTGGGTCGCACGGGCATCAACATCGGCACTCGGCTCATGGGTTTGATGTTGTCGGCGCTGGCGGTGGAATTCATCGTCGACGGATTGAAGGCATTGCTGCCTAACTTGAAATGAAAACTTCGATAGCGATTGTGGATTACGGAATGGGCAACCTGCGCTCGGTTGCGCAGGCATTGCGCAAGGCCGCGCCGGAAGCGGACGTGGCGATCGTCGACCAGCCCGAGGCGATCCGCTCGGCCGATCGCGTGGTGCTCCCCGGCCAGGGTGCGATGCCCGACTGCATGCGCAGTCTCGCTGAATCGGGCCTGCAGGAAGCGGTGGTGGAAGCGTCGCGCAGCAAGCCGCTGATGGGCGTGTGCGTCGGCGAGCAGATGCTGTTCGACTGGAGCGCCGAGGGCGATACGCCGGGCTTGGGCCTGTTGCCCGGCAAGGTGCTGCGTTTCGACCTGGAAGGCCAGGTGCAGGACGACGGCTCGCGCTTCAAGGTGCCGCAAATGGGCTGGAATCGCGTGCGTCAGGCGCATCCGCACCCGTTGTGGGACGGCGTCGCCGACAACGCATTCTTCTATTTCGTGCATAGCTATTACGTCATGCCGGAGAATGCGGCCCATACCGTCGGCGAAACGGTGTACGGTGTGCCCTTTACCTCCGCGGTGGCGCGGGATAACATCTTCGCGACCCAATTCCACCCGGAAAAGAGCGCTGAAACGGGGCTGCGCGTGTATCGCAACTTCGTCCACTGGAATCCGTGAGCGCCTTTCTTCATCGTGCTGCCATGTGCCGCAGCGCCACAAGTCGGGCGCGCGGTGCGCGCCGGAGCCGCGGCGACGCGAGTTTGCTTGCCCTTGCTGCTCCGCAAGGGCGCGCCGAGAGTTGTACTAAACTAGCGAGACGGCGTTCCGGCGGGCTGGCCCACCAGCCGCGGCCGCCGACCTTCAACCCCTTCCCAGACAACACCCGATTGCTATGCTGCTGATTCCCGCCATCGACCTGAAAGACGGTCAGTGTGTACGCCTCAAACAAGGCGATATGGACCAGGCGACGATATTCTCCGAGGAACCGGCGGCAATGGCCCGGCATTGGGTCGACCGTGGGGCGCGCCGTCTGCACCTCGTCGACCTGAATGGCGCGTTCGCCGGCAAGCCGAAGAATGAAGACGCAATTCGCGCGATCATCGAGGAAGTGGGTGGCGAGATTCCCGTCCAGCTGGGCGGCGGCATCCGCGACCTGAACACGATCGAGCGCTATCTGGACGACGGTTTGTCGTATGTGATCATCGGCACGGCGGCGGTGAAGAATCCGGGCTTTCTGCAGGATGCCTGCACGGCGTTCGGCGGTCATATCATCGTCGGGCTGGACGCGAAAGACGGCAAGGTCGCCACGGACGGCTGGAGCAAGCTGACCGGCCACGAAGTGGCCGATCTGGCGCGCAAGTTCGAGGATTACGGCTGCGAATCGATCATCTACACCGACATCGGTCGCGACGGCATGCTGCAAGGCATCAACATCGAAGCCACGGTACGCCTCGCGCGCGCGGTGAAAATTCCGGTGATCGCGAGCGGCGGTTTGTCGAATCTGACGGACATCGAGTCGCTGTGCGAAGTCGAGGACGAAGGTATCGAAGGCGTGATTTGCGGCCGGGCCATCTACTCGGGCGATCTCGATTTCGCCGCGGCGCAGACCCTCGCCGATCGGCTGCGCGAATCGGACGACGCTTGAGTTTTCTCTCAAGGCGCGTGTGAGGTATACGCCCAAGCGCCGCAGTGGACTCAAAATCGGCGCGCAAGCGCACCGCGCGAAGGCGCGTCACGAAACCGCGTCATGCCGCATGCATGCGCCTTGCAGACCTCCGGCGCAGCGCGGCCGGCCGCGCCGGCCCCCTGCCGCTCCCTGGCGAGCGGCCTCATCAGCGGTATTGGCAGAATTGCACGATCATGGCTCTAGCTAAACGCATCATTCCCTGTCTCGACGTCACGGCTGGACGCGTGGTCAAGGGCGTCAATTTCGTCGAGTTGCGCGACGCCGGCGACCCGGTCGAAATCGCGCGCCGTTACGACGATCAAGGCGCCGACGAACTCACCTTCCTCGACATCACCGCGACTTCCGATCAACGCGATCTAATCCTGCCGATCATCGAGGCGGTCGCCTCGCAGGTGTTCATTCCGCTGACCGTCGGCGGCGGCGTGCGCGCCGTCGAGGACGTGCGGCGGCTGCTAAACGCGGGCGCCGACAAGATCAGCATGAACTCGTCGGCGGTGGCGAATCCGCAGCTCGTCAAAGACGCCACCGACAAATACGGCTCGCAATGCATCGTCGTCGCGATCGACGCCAAGCGCGTCTTCGCCGAGGGCGAGCCGCCGCGCTGGGAAGTTTTCACGCACGGCGGGCGCAAGGCCACTGGCCTCGACGCGGTCGAATGGGCGCGCAAGATGGCGCAACTCGGCGCCGGCGAAATTCTTTTGACCAGCATGGACCGCGACGGCACCAAGAGCGGCTTCGACCTCGCGCTGACGCGCGCGGTGTCCGATGCCGTGCCGGTTCCGGTGATCGCCTCGGGCGGCGTGGGCTCGTTGCAGCATCTGGCCGACGGCATCCGGGACGGTCATGCGGACGCGGTGCTGGCCGCGAGCATTTTTCACTACGGCGAGCACACCGTGGGCGAGGCCAAGCGCTTCATGGCCGATCAAGGCATTTCGGTGAGGTTGTGACGTGGTGAATTCTTCGGCTGTTGAATGGCTCGACAAGGTCAGGTGGGACGCGAACGGCCTCGTGCCGGTGATCGCGCAGGAGGCGTCGACGAACGACGTGCTGATGTTCGCGTGGATGAATCGCGAGGCATTGGCGAAAACCGTCGAAACCGGCCGCGCCGTGTATTTTTCGCGCTCGCGCCAGCGCCTGTGGTTCAAGGGCGAGGAGTCCGGCCACGTGCAGCATGTGCATGAAGTGCGGCTCGATTGCGACGAGGATGTCGTGCTGCTGAAAGTCGAGCAGGTGTCGGGCATTGCGTGCCACACCGGCCGTCACTCGTGCTTTTTCCAGAAATTCGAAGGCTCGGTGGACGACGGCGATTGGATCGCCGTCGATCCCGTGCTGAAAGACCCCGAACACATTTACAAATGACGCACACCACGCCAACCACGCCGTCCACGGCCGACACGCTGCTGCGCCTCGCGGCCATCATCGACAGCCGCAAGGGCGGCGATCCGGACGTCTCCTACGTGTCGCGCCTGTTCCACAAGGGCGACGACGCAGTGCTGAAGAAGATCGGTGAGGAAGCCACCGAAGTCGTGCTGGCCGCCAAGGACGCGCGTCACGGCGGCGCGCCGAAGGCGCTGGTCGGCGAGGTCGCGGATCTGTGGTTCCATTGCCTCGTGATGCTGTCGCATTTCGATCTAAGTCCTGCGGACGTGCTTGCCGAGCTGGAGCGTCGCGAAGGTCTGTCGGGCATCGAGGAAAAGGCGCTGCGCAAGACCCGCGAGCGGGAGCAGAACGGCGACTGATTGTTCCCAATCTGGCCGCCATGCCCTTGACGTGGCGAGCACCCGCGCCCACATTGGACTGAACGCATTGATCGCATCCTCGGGAGGACGCAAGCATGGAACAGTCGCAAGAAAGCTATCCGCCGCCGGTCTACCGCAACGCCTTGGAGCCGGAGCGCGAACGCAGCCTGCGCACGCTCACGCACGTGCTGTACGCGCTGTACGCCGTGCACTGGCTGACGGGCGGCCTGACGATCGTGATCGCGATCATCATCAACTACGTGAAGCGTTCCGACGCGGCGGGCACCCCCTACGAAGCCCATTTCGACTGGCAGATCCGTTCGTTCTGGATGTGCCTGCTGGGCTATGTGATCGGCGGCTTGCTGCTGTTCGTCGTGATCGGGATTCCAGTTCTTTGGGCCGTCAGCATCTGGATGTTGTACCGTATTATCAAGGGCTGGCTGTATCTGTACGATAACAAGCCGCTCGTGAATCCGCGTGCGTGGTTCTGAGTTCGTCCGATCATTACCGGGTCGGCTTTAGCCGCGCCGCTTGGCGTCACGTCATGTCACGCTTCGCGCTCTAGCCATACTGCGTCAGGAATACGATGAGCCACGACCCGAACTGCCTTTTCTGCAAGATCGCCGCCGGCGAGATTCCGTCCACCAAAGTGCATGAAGACGACGAGTTTCTCGCCTTCCGCGACATCCGTCCGGCGGCGGAGACCCATGTGCTGGTGATTCCGCGCAAGCACATCGCCACGCTGTCGAATTGCACCGAAAGCGATGTCCCGCTGCTTGGTAAAATGCTTGTTTTGGCGGCGCGTCTCGCCGACCAACTCGGCGTAGCGTATACCGGTGGCGAAACCGGTTTTCGCACGGTAATCAATACCGGTCCGGGCGGCGGGCAGGAGGTGTACCACTTGCACGCGCATATTCTCGCGGGGCCGCGCCCGTGGAAACGGATGGGCTGAGGCTTCACGACAAGGCGCGCCGCGAGTTTTGGTGGTCCACAATAGTGCGGCTGTTGTTTTCGCCGCTGTTTTTTGCGCGTTGTAACGGCGCCGACGCGATCGTCCGGTCACAATGACATACCGCGTCGTGGGTTGCAGTCGCAGAGTCCGCGGTAACGTATAGATGAAGCGTACGCGCTTCGGTTCACGCCGTAAGGCGCATGAGTTTCGCCGCATCGGAATGCGGTGTCGGGGTTAAGGAGAGTAGTCATGGGTTCGTTGAGCATTTGGCATTGGTTGATCGTGTTGTTGATCGTGGCGCTCGTGTTCGGCACGAAGAAGCTGCGCAATATCGGCGCCGATCTGGGTGGCGCGGTGAAGGGCTTCAAGGAAGGTGTGAAGGAAGCGGAAACGCCGGCGGGCGACGCGCAGCAGCGCGAACTGCCGCGCAACGGCGCAGTGGACGTGGATGCGAAGGAAAAGACGCCGCACTCCGGCGATTACCGCTGAGCCGCGGCTTGATCGCGTGGCTTAACCGCGTTATTCACGGACATTCCACTTCATGCTGGACCTCGGTCTAACCAAGATGGCGCTGATCGGCGTCGTCGCGCTGGTCGTACTCGGGCCTGAGCGCCTGCCACGCGTCGCCCGCACGGCCGGCGCGTTGTTCGGCCGCGCACAGCGGTATATCAACGACGTCAAGTCGGAGGTCACGCGCGAAATCGAACTCGACGAATTGCGTCGCATGAAGAGCGAGTTTGAAACCGCCGCGACCAACGTCGAAACCTCCGTTCAAGACAATCTGCGCAAACACGAGACCGAATTGAACGACGCGTGGAACAGCGGCGCGCCGGTGTCGCCGAGCATTGCGGGCGGTGCGCTGGAAGGTGACGTAGGCGCTTCGTCGTGGCAGACCAGCACGCCGTCAGCGGCGCCCAGGCGCAAGAACTGGCGCGTCAAGCAGGCGGCCATGCCGACCTGGTACAAGCGCGCCACCACGCGCCGCACGCGCGTGCAATCGGGGGCGGCGCGCGTGGCGCGGCATACGCCGGCCGCCATGCGTCGTCCGACGCGCTTTTTCTGATGATCAGAACGACAATCTCTAACCGAGGGCCGGCGTGAGCGACCCCCAGCATAAACAGGACGAAGGCACTGAAGAGACCTTCATTTCCCACCTCGTTGAATTGCGCGACCGCATCATCCGCGCCGGCCTTGCCGTCATCGTGGTGTTCGTCGGGCTCGTGTATTGGGCGCCGGACATTTTCCGGCTGCTGGCGCGCCCGCTGATGATGAATCTGCCGAAAGACGGCAAGATGATCGTCACGGATGTGACCGGCTCGTTCTTCGTGCCGATGAAGGTGACCATGCTCGTCGCCTTCGTGATCGCGCTGCCGATCGTGCTGTACCAGATCTGGGCGTTCGTCGCGCCGGGGCTTTATCAGCATGAGAAGAAGCTGGTTGGGCCGCTGGTGGGCAGCAGCTACACGCTGTTCCTATGCGGCATGGCGTTCGCGTACTTCGTGGTGTTCCCGACCATCTTCCGCGTGATGGCGCACTATAACGCGCCGCTGGGCGCGGAGATGACCACCGATATCGACAATTACCTGAGCTTCGTGCTCACCATGTTCATTGCGTTCGGTGTGACGTTCGAGGTGCCGATCGTCGTGGTGCTGCTGGTTCGCATGAATGTGCTGACCATCAAGAAGCTCAAGGAGATTCGTCCGTATGTGATCGTCGGCGCGTTCGTGATCTCCGCCGTGGTGACGCCGCCGGACGTATTCTCGCAACTGATTCTGGCGATTCCGCTGGTCATTTTGTATGAGGCCGGGATCATCGCGGCGCGGTTGATCGTCGGCAAGCAGCCGGCGCCGCCGGTGGAGGATGCAAGTCCGCCGGCTTGATGCGGAGCGCGAGGCAAACAAAAAGGGCAATCCGTAATGGATTGCCCTTTTTGTTTTGCAACGGGTGTTAGCGCCTCGCTGGCCGTCCCCATGCTGCCGCAGCGCTCAACGATCCTGCGGCGGCTGCCTCGGCCCCACGAGTGTCGCATTGCTTGCTGTCGTGGCGCGTGCTGCTGTGCTGCCGCTGGAAGCGTTGGCCGTGCTTGTCAACCGCCGTCCTCGTCCTGCTGATCGCCGCCGCTGTCTTCCACCGGTTGCTTCGGCGGCGGGGGACGCTTGCCGATCGTCACCTCGAGATCCATCTCGCGGTTCTTGCGCACCAGATGAACCTTCGCGGCCGTACCCGGCTTGATCTGTGCGATCACGTTCAACAGGCGCGTGGTGTCGGTGATTTCCTGGCCGTTCACGCTCATCAGAATGTCGCCCGGCTTGATGCCCGCGCGGTCGGCGGGACCGTTCTTCAACACGCCCGCGACGATCGCACCGGACTTCTGCTCCAGCCCGAACGATTCCGCGATTTCCTGCGTCACGTCCTGCGGCTCGACGCCGATCCAGCCGCGCGTGACGGTACCCGTGGTGATGATGCTCTCGAGCACGCTGCGCGCCGTCGACACGGGGATCGCAAAGCCGATGCCAAGCGAGCCGCCCGAGCGCGAATAGATGGCGGTATTGATGCCGAGCAGGTTGCCGTTCGCATCGACCAGTGCGCCACCCGAGTTGCCTGGGTTGATCGCCGCGTCGGTCTGAATGAAGTTTTCGAAGGTGTTGATGCCGAGGTGATTGCGCCCCAGCGCGCTGACGATGCCCATGGTCACCGTCTGGCCGACGCCGAATGGATTGCCGATCGCCAGCACCACGTCGCCCACGCGCGTCTGGTCCATGCGGCCGAGCGTGATGGTGGGAAGGTTGGTCATGTTGACCTTGAGCACGGCCAGATCCGTTTCGGGATCGATGCCAATCACCTTCGCATTGGTGGTGCGACCATCCGCCAGCGCGATTTCGATCTGATCGGCGCCGTCCACGACGTGCTGGTTCGTTAGAATGTAACCTTCCGAACTCACTATCACCCCCGAGCCGAGATTGGCTGCGGGCTGTTCCTGCCGCTTGCGGTTGTTCTTGTCGCCGAAGAAGTAGCGGAATAGCGGATCTTTTGCGCGCGGGTCGGGCGGCAGTGAGCCATCCTTGCTGGAGAACACATTGACGACCGCGGGCATGGCCTTTTGCGCGGCGTCCGCGTAGGACGCCTGCGGTGGGCCGCTGCCGATGCCTGGCGCTACTTCCCGGAGGGCGACGATCGGTTCGGCGAGCTGCTTGCCGAATTGCCCTTGACGCTGGAGCCACTGCGGTTTGAGGGTCGCAATGATGAACATTAGCGCCAACAGCACGGTCACCGCTTGGGCAAAGAACAGCCAAAAGCGTCTAAGCATCTGAAGACTGGAGGTTTATATGGATCGGATCGAACTTGAATTGTACTTGAACAATCTCCTTGAAACCGCGCGCTTCAAGGACTATTGCCCCAATGGTCTGCAGGTTGAAGGGCGTCGCAGAGTGAGCAAACTCGCGACCGGCGTGACCGCTTCGGCGGCATTCCTGGAAGCCGCGCTCGAGTGGGGCGCGGACGCCGTGCTGGTCCATCACGGCTACTTCTGGCGCAACGAGGCGCCGCAAATCACCGGCCGTAAATATGCGCGTCTGAAGCTGCTGCTCGGCAACGACCTGAACCTGTTCGCCTACCACCTGCCGCTCGACGACCATCCCGAGTTCGGCAACAACGCGCAGATCGGCGCGAAGATGGGCTGGATCAGCGACGCGCGCTTCGGCGAAAACGATCTCGGCTGGCTCGCCACCTTTCCGATGCCGATCACGCTTGCGCACTTCACCGCTCAGGTCGAGCAGACGCTGGGCCGCGCGCCGCTCGTATTCGGCGACCCGGATCGCGAACTGCGCCGCGTGGGCTGGTGCACGGGCGCCGCGCAAGGCATGTTCGACGCGGCGATCAACGCGGGAGCCGACGTCTATCTCACCGGCGAGGTGTCTGAGTCGGTCATGCACACGTCGGCGGAAAGCGGCGTGGCGTTTCTCACGGCCGGCCATCATGCGACCGAGCGTTTCGGCGTGCAGGCGGTGGGCAAGCATCTATCCGAATCGTTCGATATCGAACACCTCTTTATCGATATCCCTAATCCCGTTTGAATGAAATCGCCATTAGAGAAGAAAAAGGCTCGAATAACGGAGGGGCCGCTTAAAAGGAGGTGCGAAAAAGTTTGCGATCTGTACGGAGAAACCCTGAGATATCAACGGCTTCGCACGGTTTTTGGCAATCGGCCCTTGTAAATGGCGACTCCATTCGCGCAAACTAGCGGCGGTAGAAGCCACGTGAAGGAAAAATCCAACTCAGAAGTGGGGCGTGTGATGCGAGACAAGGAAGATGAACGCGTCGACGGCAGCCGCCGTACCTGGCTGATAGCGACGACCGTAGCAGGTGGCATAGGAGGCGTTGCCACTGTCGTACCCTTTGTTAGTTCGTTTGCACCATCTGAAAAGGCCAAGGCAGCAGGTGCCCCGGTCGAAGTCGATATCAGTAATCTCAAGCCCGGCGACATGATGACCGTTGCCTGGCGCGGTAAGCCGGTGTGGATCATCAACCGCACCGACAAGATGCTCGCCGACGTCAAGAAGGCCGATAACGAAGTAGCGGATCCCCACTCCAAGAATGTTTTCACCATGCCCTTGCCGGAGTACTGCAACAACGAACTCCGTTCACGGGCCGATCACCAGAGCATATTTGTCGCCGTCGCCGTCTGCACCCATCTGGGCTGCACGCCGACGCCGCGCTTCCAGGAGGGCGCGCAGCCCAATCTTCCGGACGACTGGCCTGGCGGCTTCCTGTGCCCCTGCCACGGTTCGACCTATGACATGGCCGGCCGCGTCTTCAAGAACAAACCTGCGCCGCAGAACCTCGACATCCCGCCTTACATGTTCACGTCGGCCACCAGCCTCGTGATCGGCAAGGACGAGAAAGGAGAAGCGTAATGGCGATCGAACACGAAGTAGAGACGACCGGGCTCACCGGCTGGATCGACCGGCGCTTTCCGATGACGTCGGCGTGGAAGAAGCACGTTTCCGAGTACTACGCGCCGAAGAATTTCAACTTCTGGTACTTCTTCGGTTCGCTCGCGCTGCTGGTGCTGGTCAATCAGATCGTCACCGGCATCTTTCTCACGATGAACTACAAGCCCGACGCGACGCTCGCGTTCGCGTCGGTCGAGTACATCATGCGCGAGGTGCCGTGGGGCTGGCTGATCCGCTACATGCACTCCACCGGCGCGTCGATGTTCTTCGTGGTCGTGTATCTGCATATGTTCCGCGGGCTGATGTACGGCTCGTACCGTAAGCCGCGCGAACTGGTATGGATTTTCGGCTGCGCGATCTTTCTGTGCCTGATGGCCGAGGCGTTCTTCGGCTATCTGCTGCCGTGGGGCCAGATGTCGTTCTGGGGCGCACAGGTGATCGTGAACCTGTTCTCGGCGATTCCCTTCATCGGGCCGGATCTCTCGCTGTGGATCCGCGGCGACTACGTCGTCTCGGACGTCACGCTGAACCGCTTTTTCGCGTTTCACGTGATCGCCATTCCGCTAGTGCTGATCGGCCTCGTGGTCGCGCACATCGTGGCGCTGCATGAAGTCGGCTCGAACAACCCGGACGGCATCGAGATCAAGGCGAAGAAGGACCCCAACGGCATTCCGCTCGACGGCATTCCGTTCCACCCGTACTACTCGGTGCATGATTTCTTCGGCGTCACGGTGTTCCTGATGATTTTCGCGGCGATCATCTTTTTCGCGCCGGAGATGGGCGGGTATTTCCTCGAAGCGAACAACTTCATTCCCGCCAATGCGCTGCAGACGCCGCAGGAAATTGCGCCGGTGTGGTACTTCACCGCCTTCTATGCGATGCTGCGCGCCACCACCGATCCGTTCAAGATCGTGCTGATGATCGTGATCGCCCTGCTGGGCCTGCTCGCGTTGGTGCGTGCGCGCGGCAAGTGGAAGATCGGTTTGCCCGTGCTGGCGGTGCTGGTGATTCTGGCGATGGCGTTCACCGAATCGAAGTTCTGGGGTGTGGTGGTGATGGGCGGCGCGGTGATCTCGCTGTTCTTCCTGCCGTGGCTCGACCGCTCGCCGGTGAAGTCGATCCGTTACCGGCCGTTCTTTCACAAAGTGTTCTACGCGATCTTCGTGTTTGCCTTCCTGACGCTGGGCTTCCTCGGCACCAAACCGCCGTCGCCGGCCGCCACGCTGATTGCGCAGGTGTGCGCGCTGATCTACTTCGCGTTTTTCCTCGGCATGCCGTTCTGGACGAGGCTTGGCACGTTCAAGCAGCCGCCCGAGCGGGTGCGGTTCAAGCCCCACTAATCGCGAGCCAGGAGAACACGAATGAAGAAACTGCTTTCGACGTGCGCGCTGATCGGCGCGACGCTGCTCGCGCTCGCGGCCGCCCCGGTGCGCGCGGACGAGAATTTCCCGCTCGACCGAGCGCCCGATAACGCAGAGAATTTCGCTTCTTTGCAGCACGGCGCGCAATTGTTTGTAAACTATTGCCTGAATTGCCACAGCGCGAACCTGATGCGCTACAACCGGTTGACCGACCTCGGCATCACGCCGGCGGCCATTCAGTCGAATCTGCTGTTCACCACCGACAAGGTCGGCAACACCATGACCGTGGCGATGCGCCCCGAGGACGCGAAAGCGTGGTTCGGCGCGAGCCCGCCGGATTTGTCGGTGGAAGCGCGAGCGCGCAGCAAAGACTGGCTGTACACGTATCTACGCAGCTTTTATCGCGACGATACGCGGCCGACCGGCTGGAACAATCTGGTGTATGAGAACGTGAGCATGCCTCACGTGCTGTGGCAGCTTCAGGGGCAGCGTACCGCGAAGTTCGGCGATGAAATCGACGAAAAAACGGGTGAGACGGTACACAAATTTGTCGGTTTCCAGCAGGTCACTCCGGGGACGATGTCGCCGGTAGATTATGATTCTGCTGTGGCCGACCTCGTGTCTTACCTGTCATGGATGTCCGAACCGACGCAGAAAACCCGCAAACAGCTTGGCGTGTGGGTGCTTCTCTTCCTCGGCATTCTGAGCTTTTTCGCCTGGCGACTGAACGCCGCGTACTGGAAACATATCAAATAATCACGCCGTCACCCGGCGTGGGGCCGGCGCCGGGAAGAACCTGCTGAACGGTTTTTCCGCGCGCTGGCCCTTCAGCTTTTTGAGGAAACGTAAATATGATGGTTCTGTATTCCGGCACAACTTGCCCGTTCTCCCAGCGTTGCCGGCTGGTGCTGTTCGAAAAGGGCATGGACTTCGAGATCCGCGACGTCGACCTGTTTAACAAGCCGGAAGACATCGCCGTGATGAATCCGTATGGTCAGGTGCCGATTCTCGTCGAACGGGACCTGATTCTGTACGAATCGAACATCATCAACGAGTACATCGACGAGCGCTTCCCGCACCCGCAACTGATGCCGGCCGATCCGGTTCAGCGCGCCCGCGCCCGCCTGTTCCTGCTGAACTTCGAAAAAGAACTGTTCGTTCACGTCGGAACGCTCGAAAACGAAAAGGGCAAGGCCGCCGAGAAGAACCACGAAAAGGCGCGCCTCGCGATCCGCGATCGCTTGACGCAGCTTGCGCCGATCTTCCTGAAGAACAAGTACATGCTCGGTGAAGAGTTCTCGATGCTCGACGTCGCCATCGCGCCGCTCCTGTGGCGCCTGGATCACTATGGTATCGAGCTGTCGAAGAACGCCGCACCGCTGATGAAGTACGCCGAACGCATTTTCAGCCGTCCGGCTTATATCGAAGCGCTGACGCCTTCCGAAAAGGTGATGCGTCGTTGAGTATGGCTTTGGGGCAAGGGCGCCGCACAGTCGAGAGGGTGCGGGCCCGTGCCTGGTCAGAGGACTGTTGATGCAAGAGATTTCCACCAAACCTTATCTGTTGCGCGCCCTGTACGAATGGTGCACGGATAATGGCTACACGCCGCACATCGCGGTCCGGGTCGACAATCAGACGCGCGTGCCGCGTCAGTTTGTGCGCGACAACGAAATCGTGTTGAACATCAGCTTCGAGGCTACCAGCCAGCTGCAGATGGGCAACGAGTGGATCGAGTTCAGCGCGCGCTTTTCCGGTAAGTCGCACAAAATCGAAGTGCCGATCGCCAATATTCTCGCGATCTATGCGCGCGAAAACGGGCAGGGCATGGCGTTTCCGGTCGAATCGGCGGGCGGCGAGGCGCGGGACTCCGGTGCCGACGCCGTGCCGGCGGACGAAAGCGCTATGCCGGCGGCGCCGCGTGTGGTGGAGACGTCGCCTGCGGCTGCCGATGCTGCTTCAGCCAAAACGGATAGCGCGACCGAGGGCCCCCAGCCTGACGACGACGGATCGAAAGGCGGCGGAAGGGCTCGCCTGAAGATCGTAAAGTGAAGTAGAATTACGGGCTCAAAGCCGGCTTAGCTCATCAGGTAGAGCGCTTGACTTGTAATCATGAGGTGGCGGGTTCGAGTCCTGCAGCCGGCACCAGTAGTACGAAAACGGGTTTCTGAAATGTTCAGAAACCCGTTTTTTTATTCTTGAGCGGAACGTAGTCGTCATTAAATTGCGCCAATAAATATATCGGGTTGCGGCACGGTAAGGGGCCTGCAACCCGATATTCAAGGCGTTAATGGCGCTATTAAAATTTTTAGTGCGTACCTTATTGCTCTCTCAGGTTCTATCATGATTTGTGACCGTGCGCCTTGGCGGTCGGCGATGACTATACATAGGCGATACGGGTCTGTCTATTAGCCGGGCGGTCTGCAAGCGCAGGTTCATGCGTGCGGCATAATCGATTTTAAGCATGGTTAACCCGGTCCGTCGGGCCGCTTGTAACTCTGCGGACTTGAACATTCCATGTTACCCGGTCGCTTATTCATGCTCGCCTTGTAAAGCAAGCGTCCGTGTTTCAGAACTTGGCCGTGAAAGCATCGCCGATTCTTGGCCCCTTGAGGGCCGAAGAGCACCTCGGACGCAAAGCGTTCGTGAGACCTCAAACGGCCGAAATTCACCATATCTCTTTCACCTTGTCGATTGTGGACGATTCAGTCTACATGTGCCGCGCGCAGTAGCGAAAATGCAGTGCCACGGCCAGCCTTGGCCGCGCTCGCCGACGAATAGCCCACCGCGAACCCGAACGACAGGGGTACTATTCGGGGCGTCAGTCGGCATCGCTTATCAAGTACTCCGGCGGGCAACGCCCCCCGACGACGCGATATTTCATTGCGTCACTTCCGCAACACAGATCCCACCTCACCATGACCAGCCCAGCAACCATCACCTGGCCCGAAGCCGACGGTCCCCGCACCGCGCGTTGGCGCTCCGAAGCGGCAGTGCCGCCGCCGAAACGCGTCATCGTCGCGGATGACCGCACGACCGCCGACTCCGCCTATCGTCTCGCCTGCGAAGGCACGGCGCTGTTATGGAACGGCGATTTCCAGAACGCTCGCCAATTGCTGCAGGCGGTCACGCGTCGACTGGAACGCAAACCGCGCAAGCAGGGCGAGACGCCGCTCGACGCCTTCAACCTGCATCGCCAGGCGCAGTCGCAACGCGCCCGCACGCTCGGCATGATCCTGATTCCGCTCGACGCCGCTTACGGCATTCCGTTGCGCCGCGCGCCCGACGTGCAACAGGCTTGCATCGAAACGTATGGTCCGGCCACCGGTGAAGCGTCCGTCGTATCGCTGCGCGAACTGCTTGGTCTGATCGGCGCGCACGAGTGGCGCAAGAAGGGTGTCGAGATTCCCGCGCTGGGCGAGCGCATTCATCCGCACCACGGCGTGTTTTCGCCGGTGCGGGGTGAATATGTGGATCTCGTCGCGCGAACGCCACTGCCCTCGCTGAACAAGGCGTTCGATATCGGCACCGGCACCGGCGTGTTGGCCGCGCTGCTCGCGAGGCGCGGCGTGAAGAAAATCGTTGCGACAGACCAGGACCCGCGAGCGCTCGCTTGCGCCCGAGAGAACCTCGCGCGCCTCGGCTACGACCAGCAAGTCGAAGTGGTGCAAGCGGACTTGTTTCCGGAAGGCCGTGCGCCGCTCGTCGTCTGCAATCCGCCGTGGGTGCCGGCAAGGCCCGCGTCCCCGATCGAACATGCGATCTACGATTCGGAAAGCCGCATGCTGCTGGGTTTTCTCAACGGTCTCGCGGAGCATCTATCGCCGGGCGGCGAAGGCTGGCTCATCATGTCGGATTTCGCGGAGCATCTCGGTTTGCGCACGCGCGAGTGGCTGCTTGCGGCGATCGAAAAGGCCGGGCTGACTGTGGCGGGCCGCGAGGATATTCGTCCGCGGCATCCCAAGTCGACCGACGAAACCGATGCGTTGCATGCGGCGCGCGTGGCTGAAGTGACGTCGCTGTGGCGTCTTAAGGCGCGGTAGGCGATGCGGCGGAGGGGCGCGCGCCCCGCGCCTCAAGATAGGCCAACGCGCCGCGTCCCGCCGCCAAACCGCTGGCGAAGCAGGCGGTGAGAAGATAGCCGCCCGTTGGTGCTTCCCAATCGAGCATTTCGCCCGCGCAGAACATGCCGGGCAGACGCTCGATCATCAGATGCTCGTCGAGCGCCTCAAAGGGAATGCCGCCGGCGGTGCTGATCGCTTCCGCGATCGGCCGGGCCCGCGTGAGCCGCACCGGCAGCGACTTGATGGCATGCGCGAGAACGTTCGCGTCGGCGAAGGCTTCCTTCGACAGAATCTCGTGCAACAAGGCCAGTTTTACCCCGCTAATCCCGATCCGGCCATGCAGATGGCTCGACATCGAACGTGAGCCGCGCGGCCGCGTGACTTCCGCGACGACACGCTCGAGAGTCAAGCCTGGCGCCAGATCCAGACTGATTGTCACGTCGCCGTCGGCGAGAATCCGGTCCCGAATAGCCGCCGATAACGCGTAAATCAGGCTCCCTTCCAGGCCCGTTTCGGTCAGAAGTATTTCACCTTGTCGATTGTGGACTTTGTTGTCTACGCCAGCGAGTGAAATGGCCACCGGCTTGACCGGCTGGCCCGCGAAACGCTCGCGCAGATAAGGGTTCCAGTCGGCGTCGAAGCCGCAGTTGGCGGGTTGCAGGGGCGTCAGCGGCACATCGCGCGCTGCCATGAGCGGCACCCAGGCGGCGTCCGATCCGAGGCGTGGCCAGCTTGCGCCGCCGAGCGCGAACACCACGGCATCGCAAGTCACGACTTGCGGGCCGCCGGGCGTGGCAAACCGCAGCGCATGCGTGGCGTCGCCGGCGTCGCTCTCAACCCAGCCAATCCACTTGTGGCGCATATGAAACCGCACGCCCGCTTCTCTCAATCGATGCAGCCACGCCCGCAGCATCGGCGCCGCTTTCATATCGGTCGGGAAAACGCGGCCCGAACTGCCGACGAAGGTTTCGACGCCCAGCTCGTGCAGCCAGGCGCGCAAAGCGTCGGGACCGAAGGCGTCCAGCAACGGCTCGATCCGCTCGCGGCGCGCGCCGTAGCGGTCCAGAAACGGTCCGAGCGGTTCGGAATGCGTGATGTTCATGCCGCCTTTGCCCGCCATCAGGAATTTGCGGCCGACCGACGGCATCGCGTCATACACGTCGACCAGCACGCCATGTCGGGCAAGCGCCTCGGCAGCCATCAAGCCGGCGGGGCCGCCGCCGATCACGGCGACGCGGGCGGAATCGAAGGAGGATGACATGCGGTCCTGCGGATGAGCGGAAGAGGCGGTGCGTCAGCGGGATCGGACGATCGCGCGGCGCGAAGGGCGCTATTTTCACACCGTGGGCAGCGCAGGGCAAACGCGCGGCTGAGCCGGCAGGCCGAAAAAAGCTGGGTTCGGGCGTTTGCGTATCGGCCCGGTTTGCGTTTGCCGCTTCGGGACCGACCCGCGCGACCTATACTTTTCACATACCTTCCACCGGACGCAGTGTCGCGTTTTCCGCCTCGAACCAGCCCACGATTTCACGCTGCCCGCGCTGCCCTAACGGCCGCGTGACGGCGGGCGACGGAGTTCGCGCGTCTGTTCCCTGTCCGGATGTTCTGAAGGTTGATACCAGGAGACTGCCATGAGCCGCAAATATATCGACTGTCGCGAATTCCCGAGCGAGATGAACTGCACCGTTGCCATGTCCGCCGACAGCGAGGACGAATTACTCGACGCAGCCGTGCAGCACGCGGTTTCGGTTCACAAACACGAGGATTCGCCGGAACTGCGTTCGCAGCTCAAGACCCTGTTCCATGAAGGCACGCCGCCGGTCGAAGCGCCGCGCGCGTGATGTGTCGCCCTTCCGCCAGAAGGGATGCCGGCTGACCGGTGCGAGCGGCCGCGTGCCGCCCGCGCGGGTCGCGGCGTGACGTCGGTTTTAGCTGGGGTAAGCCTCGTCCACCTTGAGCCCGGCGAGCTTGAAAATGACCCGCAACGTTTGCGGTTTGATGTCGCGCCTCGATGCGAGCGTGGTCATCACGAAATCGAGTACTTTTGCGTATTTCAGCATCGTCAGGCAGGTTTCCATATCGACGCTGCCGTCGCGCATGATTTCCGCCAGACGCAGAATTTCCGTGGAAATGTCGCGCGCCATCTCCAGTTCGAGTTGCTGCTTCTCGGACCAGACCGGCGTGGCAGTGAGTTTCGCCAGCATTTCCTGAAACTTCTGTTCGACGTTTCCGTTGGGTATCGTATCCATTGCCGCCTCTGTTATATCCGAGCGCGTCCGCTCGGGATCGCGGCGCGCTTCTGGTTACGTAACATTAGGTCCCTGTTCCGGGACCGCCCTCCCCACCTGCAGCCGGTTCGCCGATTGAAGCACGGCGCTGGCAATCCGTTGTCATCGGCGGCACGGCTTACCTTGCCGGGGAGCCGGCCCGCAAGCTGTTTTGCGCGCTGTTCGAGCAGAAAACATTCCAGATCGTCGACCTTTTTCGCATGATTCGCCCGGCTCCTTCGGTGAGCGGGCCGCGCTTTGGGTAAACTGCCAGCAACTTTTCCCTTTTTCCGTCACCTGTCGCACGTTCGCGTTGCAATCGGCGGCGGTTTCCACGATGTCCAGCAAAACCCACGAAATCCGTCCGAACCAGTCCGTCGAGCTACTGAAAGAGCTTCACATCCTCACGCGCGACGGCAAGATGAACCAGGACAGCCGCCGCAAGCTGAAGCAGGTCTATCACCTTTTTCAGTTCATCGAGCCGCTGCTCAAGGACCTCAAGGACAAGCAGGGCGCCTTGACGCTCGTCGACCACGGCGCGGGCAAGTCATATCTAGGTTTTATCCTGTACGACCTTTTCTTCAAGGAATTTCAGGGCGCCGCTGGTGGGGCTTCGCACATTTACGGCATCGAAACGCGCGAGGAACTGGTCGCGAAGTCGGAAGAACTGGCCGCTCGGCTCGGCTTTACGGGGATGTCCTTCCTGAACCTGTCGGTGGCCGACTCGATCACGTCCGAGCGCTTGCCGGCCGAGATCGACATCGTGACGGCGCTGCATGCCTGTAATACCGCGACCGACGACGCCATCCGCTTCGCGCTGGAAAAGCACGCGAAGTACATCGTGGTCGTTCCGTGCTGCCAGGCTGAGGTGGCGGGCGTGTTACGGCAGAACAAGGGCAAGTCGCTCGCGAACGCGTTGACTGAAATCTGGCGGCATCCGCTGCATACGCGGGAATTCGGCAGCCAGATCACGAATGTGCTGCGCTGCTTGCAGTTGGAGGCGCACGGCTATCAGGTGAGCGTGACCGAACTGGTCGGGTGGGAGCATTCCATGAAGAATGAACTCATCATTGCCCAATATAAGGATTTGCCAAGGCGGCGGCCGGCCGAGCGGCTTAATGAGGTGATGGAGACGCTTGGAATCGGGGAGTTGAAGGAGCGTTTTTTCGTGTCCGGCTGATTTCGCTTTCCGCAGGCGACTTTTAACAGTGGCTGCCCGACGCCGCTACCGTTGCCGCTGCCGTTGCATGGCCGCCGCCATGAATCACCGCTTCATCAGTTCGTTCCACCCGGCGAGGCCGATCCGTCGAAGGGTTGCCTGATTTCGCTCATAAATAGCCTCAGCGTCGGGGAAAGCCTCGACAGCGCGCTCGATGCTGTCCTCGCGCAGCAAATGCAAAATCGGATAAGGCGCCCGATTGGTGTAATTCTCGATGTCGTCGGGTTCGCTGCCTTCGAACTGGTAATGAGGATGAAAGCTGGCGATCTGAATCGAGCCTTCGAGCCGAAGCTGCTTGAGCATCCGCTCGGCGAAAAACAGGCAATCGTTGTACTCGAGAAAATCGCCGAGCGCGCGCGGCAGAATCAATAGCGTGGTATCGACGGCGTCAGGATCGGACGCAAGCAGCGTCTGCAACTCGGCTTCGAGGTCGGTCAACACCGCTTCCATATTCACGGCGTCGCTGACGGCATAGCGAATCTGCCCCTTCACGTGCACTGCTTTGGCGAAGGGGCATAAATTCAGTCCGATCACGGCGTGGGTCAGCCAGTGGCGGGTGGCGGCAACGACGGCATCATGGGATTCGGCAGGCAACGACATGGCACGCAGCGAAAGGGGAAAGCGCCATTTTAACGGCGCGGACCGTGGCCGATCCGCGCCTCGCGACGGTGAAACCGCACAGCCGGCTCCAGCTCAACCTCTAGCCGCCGCCCCGCCGCATGCCGCGGCGATCAACTGCGCGGCGACTTTCGGCGCGGCGAGAATCGGTCCGCATCCGGGGCCATAGGTCTGACTGGCCGCGTACACGCCTTCGATCAGCAAGCCGAGCGCGTTGGCGAGCGCCACCGGATCGTCGGCGCCTGCGCCAGTCGCCAGTTCGGTGAGTCGCGCCAGCAACCGTTCCTTGTTGCGAAACACGAATTGCCGCGCCGGATGCGCCGCGTCGGGAAACTCCACCGACACGTTCACGAACGGACAGCCGCGGTAGCCCTCGATCGACGCTCGCACCGCCAGGTCGTCGAAATACTGCTGAAGCTGCTTTGCCGGCTCGCCCGGATGCTTCGCGAAGCTCCGTTCCACATAGCCGAAGAACTGCTCGTCCTTGCGCTCCAGATAAGCCATCACCAGTTCGTCTTTCGACGAAAACTGGCGGTACAGGCTCATCTTGTTCACGCCCGCGCGTTCCACCACCGCATCGACGCCGACCATCCGCACGCCCTCGCGGTAGAACAACTCGTCCGCGGCGCGCAGCAGATGCTGCTGCGCCTGTGGCCCGGCCGTTTGCGCGCTGCGCGCGCGCCGGGGACCGGCCGGCTTGTGGGTTTCGCTGTGGGACATGGTAAGCACCTGAAAATTAAATCGACGCCTTGACATGTTACCGACCAGTAACTAACATCGCAACACCGTTGTGACTGAGCTGTCACAAACCCTTTACCGAAGCCGTCATAGTGCGAACGGCGAATGCGAACGGCGCCGTTCTTGTGAGCGGTGTCGACTGGAGAACCGATGAACTGGGCAGCGAGACTGATTGGCGGACGTTTCCACTATGGCTGGTTGACTGTCGCCGTGGTGTTCCTGGTATTGCTGGCGGCGGCGGGCACGCGCGCCACGCCGAGCGTGATGATGGTGCCGCTCGAGCATCAGTTCGGCTGGAGCCGGGCGACGATTTCTCTCGCGATCTCCGTGAATATCGCGCTCTACGGCCTGATGGGGCCGTTCGCAGCGGCGGCGATGCAGCGCTTCGGCGTGCGTCCCACGCTGCTGGCCGCGCTCGGCACGATGGCCGCGGGCGTAGCGCTGTCGTCGCTGATGACGCATCCGTGGCAGATGGTCCTGATCTGGGGCGTGATGGTCGGCGGCTCGACGGGCGTCGCGGCGCTGTCCTTGTCCGCGACGGTGGTGACGCGCTGGTTCACCACGCGCCGCGGCCTCGTCATGGGCATTCTCACGGCCAGTTCGGCCACCGGCCAACTGGTGTTCCTGCCGATGCTCGCGGCCATCGCCCAGCACCACGGCTGGCGCCCGGTGGTGTGGGTGGTCGCGCTGGCGGCGGCGATCGTGTTGCCGCTGGTCGCGTTCCTGTTGCCGGAGCGCCCGGCCGACATGAAGCTGCGTCCGTACGGCGAACCGCACGACGCGCCCGCCGCAGCGCCCGCTACGAAGCAGAATCCATTGGCAATCGCTTTCGGCACGCTCGCCATGGCGAGCAAGACGCGTGACTTCTGGCTGCTGTTCTTCAGTTTCTTCATCTGCGGCGCGAGTACCAACGGTTACGTCGGCACCCACCTGATCGCGATGTGCGGCGACTACGGCATGACCGAAGTGCAGGGCGCGTCGCTGCTCGCCGCGATGGGCATCTTCGATCTGTTCGGCACGACGCTTTCCGGCTGGCTTTCCGACCGCTTCAACAGTCGCGTGCTGCTGTTCTGGTACTACGGGCTGCGCGGCTTGTCGCTGATGTATCTGCCGCACGCGTTCGGCATCGACTTCTTCGGCCTGCCGCTGTTCGCGGTGTTCTACGGCCTCGACTGGATCGCCACCGTGCCGCCCACCGTGCGTCTCGCCACCGACGTCTACGGCAAGGAAGCGGCGCCGGTGGTGTTCGGCTGGGTGGTCGCCGGCCACCAGTTGGGCGCGGCGTTCGCGGCGCTCGGCGCCGGCATGCTGCGCGCGAGCCTCGGTACGTACACGGTGGCGTCGATGATTTCGGGCGGCCTGTGTCTCGTCGCCGCCGTGATCGTGTTGCGCATCAACCGGCCCGCCAAGGTGCCGGAACCGCAGGCGATCTAAGGCCGCGCCCGCGCCCGCGCCCGCGCGCGGGGCACGGCGAAGCGAAGCCCGACAAACGGCCCCACTGGGGCCGTTCGCATTCCAGCCGACGCAAAAACCACCCCGCATAGGATGAAGCGCGCGCGGCGAAGCCCGGTTATGCTATGTGACCCCGGGCAGCCGCCCGTCGACCATGAATTTCGACCGAGAGAAGCGCATGACCAACAAACCCGCCCCTACCGAAGTCGCCATCCACGAGTTGATTGCAGGCCGCTGGAGCCCGCGCGCTTATTCGAGCGAGCCGGTGAGCCGCGACAACCTGCGTTCCGTGCTCGAGGCGGCTCGCTGGGCGCCGTCTTCGTATAACGCGCAGCCGTGGCGTTTCGTCGTATTCGACCGCAGCGTCGACGAAGTCTCGTTCAAGCAGGCCTTCGCCACGCTGGTGCCGTTCAATCAGGGCTGGAATGCGCAGGTGCCGGTGCTGATCGCGGTGACCACGCACACGCTCACGAGCAAGGGCGAAGTGAATCGCTGCGCACCCTACGATGCGGGCGCGGCGGCGATGGCGCTGGTGTTGCAGGCGCACGCGCTCGGCCTCGCCGCGCATCAGATGAGCGGCTTCGATCCGAATGCGTTCCGCGCGGCATTCCAGCTCCCGAAGGACGTTGAAGTGATCGCGATGATCGCGCTTGGCCATTACGGCGAGGTCGACAAGCTGGACCCGGTGCTGCGTGAGCGGGAGAAATCGGCGCGTCAGCGTCTTCCGCTGGCGGACATCGCTTACGGCGGCGGCTGGAAGAAGGCATTCTGAGCGGTTCGCCGCCCAGGCGGTGATGGAAAAACGCGCGGCGCCGGCCGCGCGTTTTTTATTCCTCGTCGTCCAGCACGCTCGACAGCGGCCTCGCGACGTGCTCGAGCGACCTGCGCTCGGCATCCACGCCCCAGATCGCCGCGATCACCGCGGCCGCGAGCATCAGCGCCGAGCCGACCAGATAGCCCGAAAACACCTCGCTGCGCTGATGCGTGTCGATCAGCCTGCCGAAGAACGCCGGGCCCGCGATGCCGCCCAGCGCCGTGCCGAACGCGTAAAACACCGCGATCGCCAGCGCGCGGATCTCCAGTGGAAACGATTCGCTGACCGTCAGATACGCCGAACTCGCGGCCGCCGATGCGAAGAAGAAAATCACCATCCATGCGATCGTCTGCGTGACGACGGTGAGCATGTGCTGCTCGAACAGGTAGCCGCTCAGCGTCAGCAGAACCGCGGATATGCCGTAGGTCGCCGCGATCATCTTGCGCCGTCCGATCACGTCGAAAAGCCGGCCGAGGACCAGCGGTCCGAGGAAATTGCCGAGCGCGAAGGGCAGCAGATACCAGCCGATATGCGCGGGCGGCACCTGGTAAAAATCGGTGAGCACGAGCGCGTAGGTGAAGAAGATCGCGTTGTAGAAGAACGCCTGCGCGGTCATCAGCGACAGCCCGACCAGCGCGCGGCGCCGATGCACGTTGAAAAGCGTGTGGAACACCTCGCGCAGCGGCGTATGTCCGCGCGCGCGCAGCCGCAGCGCAATGAGTTCATGGTCCACGAGCGTGTGACCCTCGCGGCGAAAGCGCGTTTCGAGCGCTTCGACGATCGAGCGCGCGTCGGGCTCGCCGCCGCGGGTCAGGAGCCAGCGCGGGCTTTCCGGCACCCAGACACGCATCGGCAAGATCACCAGCGCCAGCACCGCGCCGATGAAAAAGCACGCGCGCCAGCCCCAATCAGGCGGCAGCAGATTCGGATCGAGCAGCACCAGCGAGCCCGCCGCACCCAGCCCCGCGCCAACCCAGAAGGTGCCGTTGATGCCGAGATCGGTCCAGCCGCGCACGCGGGCCGGCGTGAATTCCTGGATTGTCGAATTGATCGCCGTATATTCCCCGCCGATACCCGCGCCGGTCAGAAAGCGAAACAGCAGGAAACTGGCCAGATTCCACGAAAACGCGGTTGCTGCCGTGGCGGCCAGATAGAGCGCGAGCGTGATGAAGAACAGCTTGCGACGGCCGAGCCGGTCGGTCATCCAGCCGAAGCCGAGTGCCCCGAGCACGGCGCCGGCGATGTAAGCACTACCGGCGAGGCCCACGTCTGCGTTCGTGAATTGCAACGTGGGGCTCGCCTTCAACGCGCTCGCCACCGCGCCCGCCAGCGTCACTTCGAGACCGTCGAGCAGCCACGTCACGCCCAACGCCACGACGATCAGCGAGTGAAAGCGGCCCCACGGCAAGCGGTCCAGCCGCGAAGGCAGGTCCGTTTCGACGACGGCGGTGTTTTTTTCGCGGACGGCGGCGGTTGGCGGCGCGCTCATTGCTCAAAGTCTCCTCAATGTCATAAATTGGCGGCGTAACCTGTTGGCGTGAGCAATTTGCGTTCCGCCCGACAGGCCTGTGGGTTTTGTTGCGGATGCGCCGGAAGCGTCAGTTGATGCCCGTTGGGATTTCGTGATACAAAGCCGCTCCCCCCTTCTGTCCGCGCCAGCCGTGAGCGGCGATTCCTGCCATGAACTATTGCGCGATCGACTTCGGTACTTCCAACTCGGCCGTGGCTGTCCCCGACGGCGCGGCGCTGAAGCTCGCGCCGGTCGAGGGCGCCTATACGACGCTGCCCACCTCGGTGTTTTTCAACACCGACGAAGACACCCGCGAATTCGGGCGGGCTGCGCTGGCAGCGTATATCGACGGTTTCGACGGCCGCCTGATGCGCTCCATGAAGAGCATTCTGGGCTCGCCGCTCGCCGAGAATTCGACCGAGTTGGGCGACGGTTCGGCGATCAAGTACACCGAGGTTATCGCGATTTTTCTCGATCACCTCAAGCGGTCGGCGGAAAAAAGCGCCGGCGGGCCGATCAATCGCGCGGTGCTGGGCCGCCCGGTGTTTTTCGTCGACGACGATCCGCGCGCCGATCAGATGGCGCAGCAGCAACTCGAAGCGGCGGCGCGCTCGGTCGGTCTGCGGGAAATTCACTTTCAGTATGAGCCGATCGCCGCCGCGTTCGACTACGAATCGCATCTGACGGCGGAAGGACTCGTGCTGGTGGCGGACATCGGCGGCGGCACCTCGGACTTTTCGCTGGTGCGCGTCGGGCCGGAGCGGATGAAGCGCGTCGAGCGCAAGGACGACGTGCTGGCCCATCACGGCGTGCACGTCGCGGGCACCGATTTTGACCGCCGCGTCGAATTGGCGACGATCCTGCGCGAACTCGGCTATCAGGCGCTCGACCCGGAAGGCCGCGAAATCCCGAACCGGGTCTATTTCGATCTGGCGACCTGGCATCTGATCAACACCGTCTACGCGCCGAAGCGAGTCGGCGAACTCGCGCTGATGCGGCATCTGTTCACCGAGGTCAAGCATCACGACCGCCTGATGCGTGTCGTGGAGCGCCGCCTGGGGCATGCGCTCGCGGCGCACGCCGAAGAGGCGAAGATCGGCGTGGCGGCGGGCGGCGAAACCGTGATCGATCTCGACGAAGTGGAAGACGACCTGCGCCTCGCCTTCGACGAAGCGCAGTTGATCAAGGCCGGCCAGGACGAGACGCGCCGCATCGTGCAGGCCGCACGCGACACGGTGCAGGCGGCCGGCATCGCCACGCGCGACGTCAGCGCGATTTACTTCACGGGCGGCTCGACCGGTTTGGCGTTTCTATCGGGTGCATTGGCGGCTGCATTTCCAGACGCCAAAGCGGTATTCGGCGACCGTCTCGCCAGTGTCGCGACGGGCCTCGGTATTCACGCGCGGCGTCTGTTCGGATAAACCCGAATCACCAGTCGCATACTGCGAAGATAATCAGCGCATAGCATTACGACGAATATAAAAAAACCCCGCCGAGGCGGGGTTTTTTGCGTCCTGAAGGGAGCGCTCTGCTTACACCGGCTTGATGTTGGCAGCTTGCTTGCCCTTCGGGCCCGTCTTCACTTCAAACGTGACCTTTTGGTTTTCTTGCAGCGTCTTGAAGCCTTCCGTGCGGATTTCCGAGAAATGCGCGAACAGATCTTCGCCGCCGCCGTCCGGCGTGATGAAGCCAAAGCCCTTTGCGTCATTGAACCACTTGACGGTACCGGTTTCCATATTACTTGTTCCTAAAGATGGTAAATAAGGCCGAAGCCCAATGGGTGCATGAAAATCAAGGAAGGGGGTAATGGGACCAACCGGAGTACCGTTGATGGGCGAACTACGAAAGACCAATTCACTCGCCGCTTGAAATCCTGCCCGGACGTTATACGGCGATTTTGAGAGAAGGTCAACACTCTCGCCGCATCTTTACAAAATTTCGGTATGGCAAGGTGGGACGTCCTTACAAAGCTTTCCGTTTGTCTGATCTTTTTTGTCAGGGACAACCCTTGGTTTGGCTGCAGGCGGCGGGGGCAACCGTTAAACTACGCGCCCCGCACCGGTTGCGCCGGTTGCGCATGCATGCACGTCACCGTCCGCAGCGTCACAAGCGATGTCTCGCGGTGCCGACACATGGTTCTGATACAGGAGAGGATGTGAAAAGTTCTATACAACGGAACATCGGGCCGTTTGCGTTGCTGCTGACCGGCCTGGGTTCGATCATCGGCTCGGGCTGGCTATTCGGCGCGTGGAAAGCCGCCAAGATCGCCGGTCCTGCCGCCATTTGCGCATGGGTCATCGGGGCGGTCGTGATTCTCGCAATCGCGTTGACCTACGCCGAACTCGGCGCGATGTTTCCGGAATCGGGCGGCATGGTGCGCTACGCGCGCTATTCGCATGGCGCGCTCGTGGGTTTCATTAGCGCGTGGGCAAACTGGATCGCCATCGTCTCGGTGATTCCGATCGAGGCCGAGGCGTCCATTCAGTACATGAGCACCTGGCCCTATGCATGGGCGCAGGCGTTGTTCGTGAACGGGGAATTAACCACCGATGGGCTCCTGCTGTCCGCCGCGTTGGTGGTGATTTACTTCCTGTTGAATTACTGGGGCGTGAAGCTCTTCGCTCGCGCCAATTCGGCCATCACGATCTTCAAGTTCCTGATTCCGGGCGCGACGATTGTCGGCTTGATGATGGCGGGCTTCCACAAGGAAAACTTCGGCGAAGCGAGCACGTTCGCGCCGTACGGCTGGTCGGCGGTGCTGACCGCGGTGGCGACGAGCGGCATCGTGTTCGCGTTCAACGGTTTCCAGAGCCCGATCAATCTGGCCGGCGAGGCGCGCAATCCGAGCAAGAGCGTGCCGTTCGCGGTGATCGGCTCGATCCTGCTCGCGCTGGTCATCTACGTGCTGCTGCAGGTTGCGTATATCGGCGCGGTGAGCCCGAGCGACGTGATGAAGGGTTGGGGCCATTTCAACTTTGCTTCGCCGTTCGCCGAACTGGCGATCGCGCTGAACCTGAACTGGCTCGCCATCCTGCTCTACGTCGACGCGTTCGTCAGCCCGAGCGGCACCGGCACGACCTACATGGCGACCACGACCCGCATGATCTATGCGATGGAGCGCAACAACACCATGCCGAAGATGTTCGGCAATGTGCACCCGTTCTACGGCGTGCCGCGTCAGGCGATGTGGTTCAACCTGCTGGTGTCGTTCATTTTCCTGTTCTTCTTCCGCGGCTGGAGTTCGCTCGCGGCGGTGATTTCGGTCGCGACCGTGATTTCGTACCTGACCGGCCCGATCAGCCTGATGGCGCTGCGCCGCGCGGCGACCGACCTGGAGCGTCCGCTGCACATTGCGGGCATGCAGATCATTGCGCCGTTCGCCTTCGTGTGCGCGTCGTTGATCCTGTACTGGGCCCGGTGGCCGCTGACGGGCGAAATCATTCTGCTGATGGTCGTGGCGCTGCCGGTGTACTTCTACTTCCAGGCGAAGTCCGGTTTCGGCGGTTGGGGACGTGATCTGAAGGCGGCGTGGTGGCTCGTGGCCTACCTGCCGATCATGGCCGTGCTGTCGCTGATCGGCAGTAAGGAGTTCGGCGGTCTGGGCGTCTTGCCGTACGGCTGGGACATGCTCGTGGTAATCGCGTTCTCACTGGTGTTTTACTACTGGGGCGTGCGCAGCGGGTATCGCTCGGAGTACCTGGACGAGCGTGACATTCACGACGAGGTGCTCGAAGAGATGGCGGTGCATTAACAGGCCGCGATTCGATTGGTGTTGGCATTCGTATGGAAAAAACCCGCCTTGAGGTTGACTCTGGCGGGTTTTTTTATTGGCGTCACTTTTGACTTCACGCGCTGCCAAACACGTAATTCGTCATGGCGAGCGCACGCTGATAGGTGCCGAGCGATTGAATCGCCAGCGAATAATCGTCGTCGGCCGCGCCCAATGCGGCGAATACGGGCAGCAGATGCTCGTCGGTCGGATGCATCAGCGCCGCGTGCGGCGCCTGGCGACGGTAGTCGAGCAGCGCGTCGAGGTCGTGTGCCGCAAGCTTGTCCTCGAACCAGCCGGTGAATTCGGCGACGCGCGGGTCGGCGTCTTCGGGGCGCGCCGAAAAGTCGGCGGCGCGCAGGTTGTGCGTGATCTGGCCGGAGCCGATCACCATCACGCCTTCGTCTCTCAGCGCGCGCAGCGCACGGCCGATGCGGAAGTGATGCGCCGCGTTCATGTGCGGCTGGATCGACAATTGCGCGACCGGCACGTCGGCGTCTGGGAACATCAGCAGCATCGGCACCCATGCGCCGTGATCGAGGCCGTGTGGTTCGGTATCGGCGGCGATGTCGTTTTCACCGAGCAGCAGGGCGGCACGGCGCGCGACATCGGGCGCGCCCGGCGCCGGATACCGGATCTCATACAGCTGACGCGGAAAACCGTAGAAGTCGTGGATGGTTTCCGGCGCCGTGGACGTGCTTGCCACCGGCCGCGCCGTGCCCCAGTGAGCCGACAGCATCAGCACGGCTTCGGGACGCGGCAGTTGCGCGCCGAGCACGCCGAATTCGGCGGACGGCAGCGAGGGGTCGATCGGCAGCGTGGGCGCGCCGTGGGAAAGAAAAAGCGAAGGCAGGCGGTTCATGGTAGCAACGCAGCCGGGTGCGGCGGCGCGGAGATTGGATTGCTACCAATATAAGTCCGCACTGATCTTTGATAAACGGCGGAAAGCGGAATTGATTGCGTCGCAATCGTTACTAATCCGCGCCGTGCAATCCTTGCCACGCCGGCGACAAGGCTGGTCCGAGCGCGAACAGATCCAGCACGCGCGACACGGTGTGATCGACCATCTCGTCGATCGACTTGGGTTGGTTGTAAAAGGCGGGCAAGGGTGGAAAGATCACGCCGCCCATTTCGGTGACGGCCGTCATATTGCGCAGATGCGCGAGATTGAACGGCGTTTCCCGCACGAGGAGAACGAGCCGGCGGCGCTCCTTCAGCGTGACATCGGCGGCGCGCGTGATCAGATTGTCGGAAAAACCGTGCGCGATGCTCGCGAGCGTTTTCATCGAGCAGGGGGCGACCACCATGCCTTCTGTCGCGAACGAGCCGGATGCGATGCTCGCGCCCACGTCGCGCACCGAATGGACGACATCCGCGAGCGGATGCACGTCATCTCTGGACAACTGGAGTTCGTGCTGGATATTGAGCCAGCCAGCGCTGGAAATCAGCAGGTGGCTCTCGACGCCGCCCAGCTTGCGCAACGTCTCGAGCAAGCGGATGCCGTAGATGGCGCCGGTCGCACCGGTGATCGCGACGATCAGCCGGCGTGGCGCCGCAGTGGGTGTTTCCATGGCTCGCGGCGCCTTGTGGGGCAAAGGCTCAGGCCGCGGCAAACAATTGCTGCAGTTCGCCCGATTCGTACATTTCCATCATGATGTCCGAGCCGCCGATGAATTCGCCCTTCACGTAGAGCTGCGGAATGGTCGGCCAGTTCGAGAACTGCTTGATGCCCTGGCGGACTTCGTCGTCTTCGAGCACATTGACGGTCTTGAACTCGCCGACGCCGCACGCCTTCAGGATCTGGACGGCGCGGCCCGAAAAGCCGCACATCGGGAACTGAGCGTTGCCCTTCATGAAGAGCACGACGTTGTTCTCGTCGACGATTTGCTTGATGCGTTGTTGCGTATCCATGACTGACCTTGCGGTTCCGTGATGTGTGGGGAATAGGCTGAAATGATAGCGGATTTCGGTAAGACCAGCGGCGGGCCGCTTTATCCATGCACCGGATAAGGCTATCCGCGAAGCGTCAGCCGGGCCACCGTCCGCCGCTGATTCGCTCGATACCGGCAAGATCCCGCTCCGAGCGCACTTCCTCGAAATCGCGCGCTGACAGGAGCGCGCGAACGGCTTCGGCCTGATCGTAGCCGTGTTCGATCCACAATACGCCGTTGGCGCTCAAACGTGTGGGGGCGCCACCGATAATCGCGCGGATTGCGCTGAGGCCGTCGGCTTCGTCGGTGAGCGCGCCGCGCGGCTCGAAGCGCAAATCACCTTCCGACAGATGCGGATCGCCGCTCGCGATATACGGCGGATTGCTCACGATCACCTCGAAGCGCAGCGCGGCGTCGAGCGAGTCGTACCAGTCGCTTTGCTGCAATACCACGGCGCCGCCGGGACGGTTGGCACCGAGCAGGCGGGCGGCATTGCGGGTTGCCACCGCCAGCGCTTCCGAAGAACGGTCGAGCGCCCAAACGCGCGCGTCAGGTCGCATCGACGCAATCGCCACCGCGATAGCGCCCGTGCCGGTGCCGAGGTCGAGCACGCGCGGCCGCGGGAGCTTGTCCATCGCGCTCAGCGCGGTTTCTACAAGCAGTTCGGTTTCAGGACGCGGGATCAGCACGTCGGGCGTCACTTCGAACTCGAGCCCGAAGAATTCGCGTGCGCCGATCAGTTGCGCGACCGGCTCGCCGGCTACGCGACGCGCTTCCAGCGCCCGGTAACGCTCGACCAACGCGCCGGCGAGCGGTTCATCGCCGCGCGTAATCAATTGCGTATGCCGCCAGCCGAGCACGTGCGTGAGCAGAACCCGCGCTTCCAGCGGCGGCAGCGGCGAGGCGCGCAACAGCGCGGCGGGTGTAGCCGGGCTCATCCGCGGCTCGTCTGCTTTCGTCTGCTGACTCATTCGCGCTTCAATCCGCGTCGCCGAGCGAGGCCAGCAGTTCAGCCTGATGCTCGCTGACGAGAGCCGCGATCAGTTCACCGAGGTCGCCGTCCATGATCGCCTCCAGGCGATACAGCGTCAGATTGATCCGGTGATCCGTTAAACGCCCCTGCGGAAAGTTGTACGTGCGGATGCGTTCCGAGCGGTCGCCCGAGCCGATCAGGCTCTTGCGCGTGGCCGCTTCCTTCGCCTGCTGCTCGTGCGATTGCTTGTCCTTGATGCGCGCGGCGAGCACCTTCAGCGCGCGGTCCTTGTTCTTGTGCTGAGAGCGGTCGTCCTGGCATTCGACGACGATCCCCGTCGGCAAGTGCGTGACGCGCACCGCCGAATCGGTTTTGTTGATGTGCTGCCCGCCGGCGCCGGATGCACGGAACGTGTCGATGCGCAGATCGGCCGGATTGATCTCGACTTCGCCGATTTCGTCCGCTTCCGGCATCACCGCGACGGTGCAGGCCGACGTGTGGATGCGGCCTTGCGTTTCGGTCGCCGGCACGCGCTGCACGCGGTGGCCGCCCGACTCGAATTTGAGCTTCGAATACGCCGCTTCGCCGGCGATCCGCACGATCACCTCCTTATAGCCGCCGAGATCCGATTCGCTCGCCGACATCATCTCGACCTGCCAGCGATTACGTTCGGCAAAGCGAAGGTACATGCGCAGCAAGTCGCCCGCGAACAGCGCGGACTCGTCTCCGCCCGTGCCCGCACGGATTTCCAGGAAGATGTTGCGGTCGTCATTGGGATCTTTCGGCAGCAGCATTTTTTGCAGTTCGCCGCCGAGCGTGTCCATGCGTTCGCGGGCCGCGCGAATTTCTTCTTCGGCGAAATCGCGCATCGACGCGTCCGCCA
Organism: Paraburkholderia sp. 22099; assembly: GCF_052045835.1. Taxonomy (NCBI): domain Bacteria; kingdom Pseudomonadati; phylum Pseudomonadota; class Betaproteobacteria; order Burkholderiales; family Burkholderiaceae; genus Paraburkholderia; species Paraburkholderia sp. 22099. The sequence goes on from NZ_JBQEPU010000016.1 coordinate 125,482, forward strand.
GCAGTTCCTGGGCGGTCTCGGCGTCGTGCATGGCCTGGCGCCACAGCGCGTATTGCTCGACCACCGGCCCGAGCTCGGCGTGTTCGCGCGTGAGCTTGCGATATTGGTCGAGATTCGAGGTGATGTCCTCGCGGCTCAACAGATCGTTCAGTTCGGCCAGCCGGGTAGTGAGCTGGTCGAGCTTGCGTTGCATGCTCGTTTTCATCGGACGGGTATCGGAGCGGGCTCCGGCAAGGACGGCAACTAGGGAGTGGGCGGATGCCCGGGTAGAAGCACGTCACGGGCCACTTGCAAGTGGCGCGGACAGCGCGGCGATGATTGCGCCGCTAACGCTCGGAAGAACCCGAGTGTTTGTAGAAGCCGCTCATCAGTTCAATGAGCGTGTCACGGTTGTCGCTGCTCGCGCGATTGAGCGCGTGCGTGGGCCCGTGGATCAGCTTGTTGGTGAGCGCCTGTGACAGCGCCTCGAGCACGGCGGCCGGATCGTCGCCGCGCGCGAGCATCTTCTGCGCGCGTTCGACTTCCGCGCGGCGCAGCACGTCGGCCTGCGTATGCATGTGGCGAATCACCGGCACGATGCTGCGCGCGTCGAGCCATTGCATGAAATTCTGCACGCGCGTTTCGATGATCGCCTCGGCCTGCGCGACGGCAGCCTGGCGCGACGCATTGCCTTCGCGGACGATCGCGCCGAGGTCGTCGACGGTATACAGAAAGACGTCCTCGAGCTGGCCGACTTCGGGTTCGATATCGCGCGGAACGGCCAGATCGACCATGAAGATCGGCCGGTGACGGCGCGCTTTCACGGCCCGCTCGACCGCGCCCAAGCCGATGATCGGCAAGGTGGAAGCGGTGCACGACACGATGATGTCGAACTCATGCATCCGCGTGGGCAGTTCGGACAGGGGAATCGCCCGGCCGTTGAAGCGCTCCGCGAGCCGCGAGCCGCGCTCGGCGGTGCGGTTTGCGACCACCAGTTCGCGTGGCTGCTGCGCGGCGAAGTGCGTGGCGCACAACTCGATCATTTCGCCTGCGCCGATGAACAGCACGCGCTGATTCGACACCTTGTCGAAGATTCGCTGCGCGAGCCGCACGGCGGCAGCCGCCATGGAAACCGACTGGGCACCGATTTCGGTGGTGCTGCGCACTTCTTTCGCGACGGCGAACGTGCGCTGGAACAACTGGTTCAGGTAAGTGCCGAGCGCGCCGGCCTCGGAAGCAGTGCGTACCGCGTCCTTCATTTGCCCGACGATTTGCGTCTCGCCCAACACCATCGAATCGAGCCCCGATGCGACCCGAAAGGCATGCCGCACCGCTTCCGACTGCGGCAACGCATAGACGTGCGGCGCAAGTTCGTCGATAGGCAGATTGTGGTATTTCGAGAACCACTGGATCGCGGCTTCGCGCGCGGCGTGGTCGTCGGTTGCGCAATAGAGCTCGGTGCGATTACAGGTGGACAGAATCGCCGCTTCCGGTGCCGTGCGGGCCATGCGGCCGAGCCAGATGCTTTTGAAGGTGTCGAGTGCGGGCTTGATCTGTTCGAGCGGAAACGCCACGCGTTCGCGCAAGGCGACAGGCGCGGTGTGGTGATTGATTCCGATCGTTAGAAGCTGCATATGGGGGGCTATGGTTTAGCTGAATATTATAGCGTTTTCACCATTCTTACATTGAGCCCGCGTCATGCAGCTTCTGCGGCGGCCTCCGGCGGGAGCGCGTCGAGTTGATAGCCGTAGCCATATAGCGGCGTCAGGCAATAGCCGTGCTCGGGGCGTAACTGCAATTTGGTCCGCACGCGCGACGCATGCGTGTCGACGGTACGCGACCTTACGTCGCGCCGGCACGCCCAGACGGTTTCGAGGATATGCGCGCGCGATACAGGCCGCGACAGATTGTTGAAGAGCAGGCGCGCGAAGCGGAATTCCTTCGGCGTCAGCGTGACCGTCTGATCGCGGAACGTGACGCCCAGTTGCGCCGCGTCGAACGCGTAGCCGCCGATGACGTCGCGCCGCCGGTTGGGCGGGCGCCGCAGGCCGGCGCGCCGCAGCAGGGCGTCGACCCGCGCGAGCAGCTCCGGGCCGCTGACCGGTTTGCTGACGCAGTCGTCGGCGCCCGCGTGCAGCGCGGCTACGATCTGGCTTTCGCGCGGCGCCGACATCAGCACGATCACCGGCAAGCTGGGCAGGATGGCGCGGGCGCGGGCGATCACGTCTTCGGCGGAATGGTCGCCGGCCCAGCTTTCGGTGATGAGAAGGTCGAAGAATTCGTCCGCCGCGCGGCTCAGAAACGGTGTGCTCGCGGTGAAGTGCTGGCACACATGGCCGCCGGCGAAAATCAACTGGCCGACCAGTTTGGCGTGGCGCAGGTCCGGCTCGATGAGGGCGATTCGCATGGCGTGCTGTCAGCGTGGCAATCAGCAGGAACCAGGTTTTCTCGTAAGGCTTACAGCTTGCCTAACATCACCCCGACCCCTAAACTCAACCGCTATGCGGAAAGCGCCGTGCTGAACCTCTAGAGTTAATGAGACAAGAATGCTAGCTGTCCAGTCCCCCTGCGCCCATGAGATAAATCTGAAACTGCGCGAGACCCGCCGCTAATGGGTTGGCCCGGAATTGTGGTTCTGGGGTCGGCGATCGGCCTTGCGGGCTGGTGGCTGCATCCGCTGCGCCGTTCGAGCCGAACCCGATGGTGGGTGGCGCTCCTGACCGGACTGCTCGGCGCCGCTATCGCGCGCATGGCCGGCAACGTGACTGGTCTCTTCCATGACGGCGATCTGCTCGAGTGGCCGGTGTGTACCGGCATCGCGTTGATCGCCGTTGCCGTGACGGTCGGCTTGCTGTCCCGTCGATGAATATTTGCAGGTGACTCTGATGAATGCCCGACTCCCCGAAACCTCCCCCATCCCCGAACGGCTTGCCACACTTCGCAACGTCATGGCGCGCGAAGGCGTTGCCGCCTACCTGGTGCCGTCCGCTGATCCGCATTTGTCTGAATACTTACCGGGCCGTTGGCAGGGCCGGGAGTGGCTGTCGGGTTTCACCGGCTCGGCCGGTACGCTGATCGTGACCGCCGATTTCGCGGGCGTCTGGACCGACAGCCGCTATTGGGAGCAGGCCAATGCGCAACTGGCCGGCACCGGCGTCCAGTTGATGAAGATGACCGGCGGCCAGCAGACCGCCCCGCATTTCGAATGGCTCGCGCAGAACGTGGCGGCGGGCGCCACGGTCGGCGTGGACGGCGCGGTGCTCGGCGTGGCGGCGGCGCGCGCCTTGACCCAGGCGCTCACCGCGCACGGCGTGAAGCTGCGTACCGACGTCGACCTGTTCGACGCAATCTGGCCGCAGCGTCCGTCGCTGCCGGCCGACGCCGTGTTCGAGCACGCCGCGCCGCATGCGAGCGTCGCGCGTTCGGAAAAGCTCGCGCAGATTCGCCGCGCGATGGCGGAAAAGGGCGCGCAATGGCATTTCGTCTCCACGCTCGACGACCTCGCGTGGCTGCTCAACCTGCGCGGCGCCGACGTGAGCTACAACCCGGTGTTCGTGGCGCATGCGCTGATCGGCGTCGACCACGCGTCGCTCTTCGTCGCCGACGGCAAGGTGCCGCAGGCGTTGGCCGACGCGCTGGCGCGCGACGGTATCAGCGTCGAACCGTATGCCAAGGCGGCAAACGCGCTGGCCGCGCTGCCCGCCGGCAGCACGCTGCTGATCGATCCGCGCCGCATCACCTACGGTTCGCTCCAGTCGGTGCCGTCAACGGTAACGGTGGTCGAGGCGGTCAACCCGTCCACCTTTTTCAAGTCGCGCAAGACCGAGGCCGAAGCCGCCCACGTGCGCGAGACGATGGAGCAGGACGGCGCGGCGCTCGCCGAGTTTTTCACATGGTTCGAAGGCGCGTTGGGCCGCGAAACCATTACGGAACTGACCATCGACGAACGCCTCACGGCGGCTCGCGCGCGCCGTCCCGGCTTCGTGTCGCTGAGCTTCGCGACGATCGCGGGCTTCAACGCGAACGGCGCGATGCCGCACTATCGCGCCACCGAGGAATCGCATTCGGTGATCGAGGGCAACGGGCTGTTGTTGATCGATTCCGGCGCGCAGTATTTGAGCGGCACCACCGACATCACGCGAGTCGTGCCGATCGGCACCCTCAGCGCGGCACAGCGGCGCGATTTCACGATCGTGCTGAAAGGCACGATGGCTTTGTCGCGCGCGAAATTCCCGCGCGGCATCCGCTCGCCGATGCTCGACGCGATCGCCCGCGCGCCGATCTGGGAAGCCGGCGCCGACTACGGTCACGGCACCGGTCACGGCGTGGGTTACTTCCTCAACGTGCATGAAGGCCCGCAGGTGATTTCGCACTATGCGCCGGCCGAACCGTGGACCGCGATGGAAGAGGGCATGATCACGTCGGTCGAGCCGGGCATCTACCGTCCGGGCAAGTGGGGCGTACGGATCGAAAACCTCGTGCTGAACGTGCCCGCGGAACACACGGAGTTCGGCGACTTCCTCAAGTTCGAGACGCTCACGCTGTGCCCGATCGACACGCGTTGCCTCGATCTGGCGCTGCTGCGCGAGGACGAACGCGCATGGCTCAACGCGTACCACGAGATGGTGCGCAGGCGTTTGTGGCCGCACGTGTCGGGCGACGTCCGCGCATGGCTGGAACTGCGCACGCAACCCATCTGATCGCCGCAATTGCGTGGCTTACGGAGAGTGCATGGCAATCAAGGCAGTCGTGTTCGATTTCGGCGGCGTGCTGATCGACTGGAGCCCCGAGTATCTTTATCGTCAGCTGATTCCTGACGAAGCCGAGCGCCGCTGGTTTCTCACCCACGTTTGTTCGATGGACTGGGTGATCCGTCAGGATGGCGGCCAGCCGATCGTCGAGGCCACGAACGAATTGATCGCCAGGTTTCCCGATCACGAACCGCTGATCCGCGCGTTCTACGAGCGCTGGCACGAAATGGTCGCCGGCGTGCTGGAAGAGGGCGTCGCGATCATGGAAAAACTCGAAGCCGCCGACGTGCCGCTGTTCGGGCTGACGAACTGGTCGGCGGAGACGTTTCCGTATGCGTGGGAGCATTACCCTGCGCTGCGGCGGTTTCGCGACATCATCGTGTCGGGGCGGGTGGGGCTCGTGAAGCCCGATCCGGCGATCTTCGCGGCAATGCGTGAGCGGATCGAACTGCAATTGCCGGGCATCGAGCCCGGCGAACTCGTCTTCATCGACGACAACCAGAAGAATGCGGAAGCGGCAATCGCGCTCGGTTGGCATGGCGTGCATCACATCAGCGCTGCGCAAACCGAAGCGAAGCTGCGCGAGTTGGGGCTGCCGGTTTAAGCAGCGGTGTTGTTCAGGCGAAGCTGCGACGCAACGCGTTTGCGCTCTCGCCTCTATAAGCTTTGCGCCGGCTTCCACTACTGCCCCAGCAGATTCTTCAACGCGTTACCCAACCCTTTCACCGTTTCCCCCGCGCCTTTCGCGACGCCCTCGACGCTTACGCCCAACGCTTTGGCAAACCCGGCGGCAATGCGCGTCATCAGACTTTCCTGCACCGAGAACTTCGGGTCGCGCAGATTTCCATCCAGCACGAAATGCAGCGTGATGTCGTCGTTGCGCGCCTTGAGCGCCGCGACCGCCGCTTTCGTGGGAATCGACATGAAGGTGTCGAGCGGATTGCCGCTCTCGGCGAGTTGCAGACCGTGGACCGTCATCGTGCCGGGCGCGTGCAACTGGTCATTGCGCACCGTCGACTCGACGGTGAGATCGATCGTGCCGCCCGTCACTTGCGCCTTCGCGCCGGCCTTTTTCAGCAGGTACGGATCGAGCATCACCACATCGACGCCATGCAGTTTGCTGACGGTTTGCGAGTCCTTGTTCGCGACCTTGATCCAGCCGCCGAACGACACCGTGCCGGTATGCGCCGGGCCTTTGATCGACCCGGTGACGTCGACGCTGGTCGGTTCGCTGAGCGCCGGCAGATGCAGGTGATCGACGGTGGCATTGGCGTTGCTGACCGTCACTTTGAAAGCGGGCGGGCCGACCGTCATGTCGTGGAAATGGAAGTTGCCCTGCTCGAAGCGAATGTGATCGACCAGTTTTTCACGCGATGCCGGCGCGGCGCTGCGGCCGGCGTCGTCCTTGCCGTCGGCGTTGAGCGACTGGCGCAGATTCGGCAGCAAGCGGATCGTGCCGTCCTTGCTGCGCAACACCGCCATGTCGAAGCCGCGCACCACCACGCTGCGGATATGCATGCGCCGCGCGATCAGGTCGCGGATATCGGGCGTGAGGATGATTTCGTCGGCTCGGAGCGGATCGCCGGCGGGCCAACCGGGCGGCGCCTTGAGCAGAACGTGACTGAGATGAACGGAGGTCAGACCGACGCGGATGCTTTCCGCGCTGCCAAGCGGACCGAGCGCCGCGATCACACGTTCCTTGACTTCGCGCTGCGCGAATTGCAGCGCGCCGACCACGGCGACGATCAGCACCAGCAGCACACCGCCCATCGAAACGAGCCAGCGCTTGCCCTTGGACATCGCCATGCTTGCCTCCTCGTCACTGCGTCGTGCGGTGCGGCTGTGATCGTAACGGTTCGCGCATGCTCCAACTGACGCAACGGCGGCATTCCGCCTGAACCTGAGATCACGCCGTGGCGAGCAACGCGCGTGCCCCGCCGCCTGACAAAAAACGCCGACGAATGCCGGCGTGCAGCGGTGAGCGCAACAGCGGGCCACACGCCGGCCGCGCTCGAAAAAACGGCCCACCCGCCAACCGGCGAGCGGGCCGCGGCGTCAGGACTTAGCGTGCGATCGGCTTGTAACGCAGACGCTTCGGACGTGCAGCTTCTTCACCAAGGCGCGCGCGCTTGTCCGCTTCGTATTCCTGGTAATTGCCGTCGAAGAAGGTGACTTGCGAATCGCCTTCGAACGCGAGGATGTGCGTGGCGATGCGGTCGAGGAACCAGCGATCGTGCGAGATCACCAGCACCGAGCCGGCGAATTCCAGCAACGCATCTTCGAGCGCGCGCAGCGTTTCCACGTCGAGGTCGTTCGACGGTTCGTCCAGCAGCAGCACGTTGCCGCCCGCGATCAGCGTTTTCGCCAGATGCAGCCGGCCGCGCTCGCCGCCCGACAGATTGCCGACGATCTTCTGCTGGTCGCCGCCCTTGAAGTTGAAGCGGCCAATGTACGCGCGCGACGGCGTTTCGTACTTGCCGACCGTCAGCACGTCCGCGCCGCCGGAGATTTCCTCGAACACGGTCTTCGAGCCGTCGAGCGCGTCGCGGCTTTGGTCCACGTAGGCGAGCTTGACCGTCGGGCCTTGCACGATCTCGCCCGAATCCGGCTGTTCGCGGCCGGTGAGCATGCGGAACAGCGTCGACTTGCCGGCGCCGTTCGGCCCGATGATGCCGACGATCGCGCCGGCCGGAATCTTGAAGCTGACGTCATCGAGCAGCAGACGATCGCCATACGATTTGCTGACGTTCTTGAACTCGATCACTTCATTGCCGAGGCGGTCGCCGACCGGAATGAAGATTTCCTGCGTTTCATTGCGCTTCTGGTAGTCCTGGCTGTTCAGTTCCTCGAAGCGGGCGATACGCGCCTTCGACTTCGCCTGACGGCCCTTGGGGTTCTGGCGCACCCATTCCAGTTCCTTCTTGATCGCCTTCTGACGCGCCGATTCCGACGACTCTTCCTGCTTCAGGCGCTCTTCTTTCTGATCGAGCCAACTGCTGTAGTTGCCCTTCCACGGAATGCCGTGGCCGCGGTCGAGTTCGAGAATCCACTCGGCGGCGTTGTCGAGGAAGTAGCGATCGTGCGTCACGGCGACGACCGTGCCCGGAAAGCGCGTGAGGAACTGTTCGAGCCAATCGACCGATTCCGCGTCCAGGTGGTTGGTCGGCTCGTCGAGCAGCAGCATGTCCGGCTTTTCGAGCAGCAGCTTGCACAGCGCGACGCGGCGTTTTTCGCCGCCGGACAGATGCTCGATCTTCGCGTCCCACGGCGGCAGGCGCAGCGCGTCGGCGGCGATTTCGATCTGCTGGTCCGCGCTGCCGCCGTCGGTGGTCGCGAGAATCGCTTCGTACTTGGCCTGTTCGGCGGCGAGCGCGTCGAAGTCGGCGTCCGGTTCGGCGTAGGCCGCGTAGATTTCGTCGAGCTTCTTCTGCGCGTTGAACACGTCGCCGAGACCTTCCTCGACCGCTTCACGCACCGTCTTGTTCGGATCGAGCTGCGGCTCCTGCGGCAGATAGCCGATGTTGAGGTTCGGCATCGGCGTGGCTTCGCCTTCGATGTCCTTGTCCACACCGGCCATGATGCGGATCAGCGTCGACTTGCCCGAGCCGTTCAGACCGAGCAAGCCGATTTTCGCGCCGGGGAAAAACGACAGCGAGATGTCTTTCAGGATTTGACGCTTGGGCGGCACGATTTTGCCGACCCGGTTCATGGTGAAGACGTATTGGGCCATTTGCTTGCAATAGACGTTGACGACGCCGGCCGCATCGAGGGCGGGCTGCCGTGGGTGGATGGGTAATCGGTGTTAAGGCCGGGCAGTGTGCCCGACGCCGGCCGGCGCGGCATGGCGTGCGGCGTCGAACTTCGCGACGCCCCGCGCGCGGGCGGGTGGTTCAGGTGGCATTGTACTTCGCGGTGAGGGCGGGGCGGCAGGGTCGATTGCCGTGAGGTTGGCGCTGAGCGCGGTTCACGCGCCTTCGGCAAGGTCGAAGCGCGGAACTCAAAGCCAGTCCGCTACGCCGCCGTGCCGTGAACACGTGCCGCTGCGATGACGGCTAAAGCTGTACGTGCCGTCGCGGCAGCGCGCGGTGGCGCCTTGCGGCACCTTGCTGGACAGGGAGCGGGCCGGCGCGTGAACCGTGTTGCCGTCGCGGTTGGTATAGCTGTCGTGATTGCTGAGGTTGGATTCGTCGGGTGAGGTGCCGGGAGCGACGTAGGCAAACGCCGACGAGGCGCTGAACAGCAGGGCCACCGCGATGGCGGTGTAAGGACGGAAACGGCTAGCAGTGGTGATGCTTTTCATGGTCTCTTTGCATTTGTTCTTCTTTGCGTGTGCTTCTGGCGCTCGCTCAGTTCACCCGCCGTCCCGTCGACGGATCGAAGAAATGCAGATGCCGCGCGGGCAGCGCCACTTGCAGCGCCTCGCCTGCCGTGGGCCGATGCGCATGCGGCAAGCGCACCGTTACGTCGTGTTTGCCCCAGCGCCCGTGCGCGAGGTTATCCGCGCCGAGCAACTCGCAGGAATCGACGGTGAGCGTGGCATGCGGCGCATCCGCGTGACCCGGCGTCATGTGCTCGGGACGAATGCCGAGCGTCCATTCGCGTCCGTTGGCGAGTTCGCCGCCGATTGCAGCCGTGCCCGTCAGCGGCAGCTTCGGACCGTTGCCGGCGACTTCGAACGCCGAGCCGTCGTCGGACACGCGGCCTTCCAGCAGATTCATGCCCGGCGAGCCGATGAAGCCCGCGACGAACACCGTCGCCGGCCGTTCGTAGACTTCGGTCGGCGCGCCGATCTGCTCGGCGTGGCCCTTGTTCATCACGATCACACGTTGGGCCAAGGTCATCGCTTCGATCTGATCGTGCGTGACGTAAAGGCTGGTCGTGGCGAGCCGCGCATGCAGACGCTGGATTTCGAGGCGCATCTGCACGCGCAGGCGGGCGTCGAGATTGGACAGCGGTTCGTCGAAGAGAAACACCGCCGGCTCGCGCACGATCGCGCGGCCCATCGCGACGCGCTGCCGTTGTCCGCCGGAAAGCTCACGCGGCTTGCGTTGCAGCAGCGCTTCGAGTTCCAGAATCTGCGCGGCGGCCTGCACGCGCTGCGTGATCTGCGCCCGCTCGACGCCCGCGATCTTCAGCGCATAGCCCATGTTCTCGGCGACGCTCATATGCGGATACAGCGCGTAGTTCTGGAACACCATCGCGATGTTGCGATCCTTCGGCTCCAGTCGGTTGACCACTTTACCGGCGATCGAAATCTCGCCCTCGGAAATGCGTTCGAGTCCCGCCACCATCCGCAGCAACGTCGACTTGCCGCAGCCGGACGGGCCGACCATCACGACGAACTCGCCGTCCGCGACGTCCACGTCGATGCCGTGCAACACGAACTGTTTGCCGTCGTAGGTTTTTTTAACGCCTTGCAGAGTCAGTGCAGCCATGCTGTTTTAGCCTTTCGTTGCTTGCCGCGGCGTGCGCGGTGTTTTTCGCGTTTGTCATTGCGCGACCGACGTTCGTTCATGCGAGGCGCGGCTTACCGCGGCTCACTTTTCCGAGTCCACCAGGCCGCGCACGAACCAGCGCTGCATCGTCAGCACGACGGCGAGCGGCGGCAGCATTGCGAGCAGCGTCGCGGCCATCACGAGATGCCATTCGGTCGCGGTGTCGCCGGACGCGATCATGCTTTTGATGCCGACCACCGCCGTCGTGAGCGACTGCTGGCTCGTGATCAGGATCGGCCACAGGTACTGATTCCAGCCGTAGATGAAGGTGATGACGAAGAGCGCCGCCATGTTCGTTTTCGATAGCGGCAACACCACGTCCCAGAAGAAGCGCATGGGCCCGGCGCCGTCGATGCGCGCCGCTTCCATCAACTCGTCGGGCAGCGTCATGAAGAACTGGCGAAACAGAAAGGTGGCGGTGGCCGACGCGATCAGCGGCAAGGTCAAGCCGCTGTACGTGTTGCTCAACTGCATCGACGACACGACCTGCACGGTCGGGAAGATCCGCACTTCGACGGGCAGCATCAGCGTGATGAAGATCAGCCAGAACGCGAGATTGCGAAACGGGAAGCGGAAGAACACGATCGCGTAAGCCGAGATCATCGAGACAGCGATCTTGCCGATCGAAATCACCAGCGCCATCACGAGGCTGTTGAACAGCATGCGGCCGAACGGCGCCGCCGCATTGCCGCTGCCGCGGGCCCAGACGGTCGCGACGTTTTCGAGCAGATGCGAACTCGGCACGAGCGAGAGCGGCACGCTGAAAATCTCGCGCTCGCTCATCGTCGCGGCGCAGAACGCGACATACACGGGAAACACCACCAGCACGACGCCGAGCATCAGCACCGCATGACAGAAGAGGTCGAAACCGCGGCGGTTCTCGATCATGAGTATTGAACCCTGCGTTCGATGAAACGGAACTGCACGACGGTCAGCGCGACGACGATCACCATCAGGATCACCGACTGCGCGCCTGAACTGCCGATGTCGAGTCCCTGGAAGCCTTCGGCGAAAATCTTGTAGATCAGCGTGCGGGTCGATTGCGCGGGGCCGCCGCCGGTGGCCGCGTCGATCACGGGGAAGGTGTCGAAGAACGCGTAGGTGATGTTGATCACCAGCAGGAAGAAACTGGTCGGCGAAAGCAAGGGCAGCGCGATGCCGAAGAAACGCCGCACGGGTCCTGCGCCGTCGATCGCGGCGGCTTCGATCAGCGAGCGCGGAATCGCCTGCAGGCCGGCATAGAAGAATAGAAAGTTATAGCTGATCTGCTTCCAGACCGACGCGAGCACCACCAGAAACATCGCCTGGCTCGCATTCAACGCGTGATTCCAGACGATGCCGTACTTCGCCAGCGCATAGGTGACGAGGCCGATGCTCGGGTTGAACAGGAACGACCAAAGTACGGCGGCGATCGCGGGCGCGACCGCATACGGCCAGATCAACAGCGTCTGATAGGTCTTGGCGGCGCGCGTCACGCGGTCGGCGCAAACGGCCAGCAACAGCGAGATCAAAAGCCCGGACAGCGTGACGAGCGTGCAGAAAATCAGCGTCGTGTTGAACGACGACAGATAGAGCGGGTCGGCGAAGAGCTGCTTGAAGTTGGCGAGCCCGACGAATTCGCTCGACGTGCCGAACGCGTCCTGGCTTTGCGTGGATTGCCACAGCGCCTCGCCGGCCGGCCACAGAAAGAACAGCAGCGTGATCGCGAGTTGCGGCGCGACGAGCAGATAGGGCAGCAGGCTGGTGCCGAAGCTGGAGCGCTTTTCCATCGAAGGTGTCCTGGGTTCGACTTGCTGCCGGCAGGGTTCCGGCGCGAAGCACGCCGAAACCCTGCCGGCTGGCGCAGCGCTTAGCTGCCGGCTTTTTCGAAGCGGCGCAGCAGTTCGTTGCCGCGCGTGACGGCGGAGTCGAGCGCTTCTTGCGGCGTCTTTTTCTGTGCCCACACCTGTTCGAGTTCTTCGTCGATGACGGTGCGGATCTGCGGCATGTTGCCCAGACGCAAGCCCTTCGTGTACGGCAGCGGCGGCTTGTTGAGCATCTGTTTGATCGCGGTGTCGCTGCCCGGATTCTTCTCGTAGAAGCCTTGCTGCTGCGTCAATTGATACGCGGCGGTGGTGACCGGCAGATAGCCCGTGTCCTGGTGCCACTTCGCGGCGACCGGCGCCGACGACAGATACGCGAGGAACGCGGCCACGCCCTTGTACACGGCCGGATCCTTGCCCGCCAGGACCCACAAGCTCGCCCCGCCGATGATCGCGTTCTGCGGCGCGCCCTTCACGTTCGCGTCGTACGGCATCATGCCGGTGCCGAAGCTGAACTTCGCGTACTTCTTGATGGTGGCGAGCGAACCGGACGAGTTCGTGATGATCCCGCAGTCGCCGCTATAGAACTTCGAGATCGGTTCGTCCTTGCGGCCGACGTAGGTGAACGAGCCGTCCTTCTGCATGTTCTGCAGGAACTGGATGTGCGCGACCTGCACCGGCTTGTTGAATTCGAGCTGCGCGTCGGCGCCATCGAAACCGTTGTTCTTCGACGCGAACGGCGCGCCGTGCCAGGCGCTGTAGTTTTCAAGCTGAATCCAGCTTTGCCAGCCCGACGAGTATCCGCACGCCATGCCAGAGGCCTTCAACTTCTGCGCGTCCACCTGCAACTCGGCCCAGGTTTTCGGCGGCTGATTCGGATCGAGCCCGGCTTTCTTGAAGGCGTCCTTGTTGTAGTACAGCACCGGCGTCGAACTGTTGAAGGGCATCGAGATCAAGTGACCGGTTTTGGCGTCGCTGTAATAACTCGCGATGGTCGGCACGAAGGCTTTTTCATCGAGCGGCACGCCGGCTTGCCTGAACACGTCCGAGACCGGGATCACGGCTTTCTTCGCCTGCATCATGGTCGCGGTGCCGACTTCGTAGACCTGCAGAATGGCCGGCGCATTGCCGCTGCGATAGCCGGCGATGCCGGCGGCGAGCGTCTGGTCGTAGGTGCCCTTGAATACCGGCACGATCTTGTAGTCGCTTTGCGATGCGTTGAACGCGTTGGCGATGTCGTTCAGGCGTTCGCCCAGCGCGGCTTCCATGGCGTGCCAGAACTGGATTTCGGTGGCCGCGTGGGCGGCCTGGCTGACGCCGAGGCTCAGCACGGCAGCCACGGAAAGCGAACGGAACAGCGGCTTGCAACTCATCGATTTGTCTCCTTGGTCGACCAGCGTTAGCGCTTAGCGCTTAGTCTGGTCCCATGCAACATGCTTGCTGGGAACGGGGCGCGGATGAAACCGCGCGATTCTATTTGTGTTCGATGACAGTTCGGCGTCGGTGGCCGACGAGCGGCTCGTTGCTTCGATGGCGCCGAATGCCGCAATTTAACATCGGCCGCGATGAATCGGAAAGGGACGGTGTCGCGATGCCGCCGCGGCGCGGGTGCCCCGGCGCGGTGAAGAGCGACCAAAGAAAAAGCCCGCTTGGAGCGGGCTGAGCAGGCACTTCCGGGGGCTGCCTCGAACGGCGACGGCGCCAATACGACGTCCGCCGCGCGTTGAGACCAGACCTCAAACGTTGAACAGAAAATTCATCACGTCGCCGTCGTGCACGACGTATTCCTTGCCTTCAGCGCGCATCTTGCCCGCTTCCTTCGCGCCTTGCTCACCCTTATAGGTGATGAAGTCGTTAAAGGCGATGGTCTGCGCGCGAATGAAGCCGCGCTCGAAATCGGTGTGAATCGCGCCCGCGGCCTGCGGCGCGGTATCGCCCACATGAATCGTCCACGCGCGCACTTCCTTCACGCCGGCCGTGAAGTAGGTTTGCAGGCCGAGCAGCTTGAAGCCCGCGCGGATCACGCGGTTCAGGCCCGGCTCTTCCATGCCCATGTCGGCGAGGAACACTTCCATGTCCGCTTCCTCGAGGTCGGCGATTTCCGCTTCGATCGCCGCGCACACCGCCACCACCGGCGCGTTTTCCGTCGCCGCGAATTTCGTGACCGCGTCGAGGTGCGGGTTGTTATGGAAGCCGTCTTCCTTCACGTTGGCGACGTACATGGTCGGCTTGGCGGTGATCAGGCAGAACGGCTTGAGCGTCGCCTTTTCTTCGTCCGAGAGGTCGAGCGCGCGGACCGGCTTGGCCTGGTCGAGTTGCGCGCGGACCTTTTCGAGCACGGCGGCGTTCCTGGCCGCTTCCTTGTCGTTGCCCGACTTGGCGGCCTTCGAATAGCGCGCGAGCGCCTTTTCGACGGTTGCGAGGTCGGCCAGCGCCAGTTCGGTGTTGATCACCTCGATATCAGACAGCGGGTCGATCTTGTTCGCGACGTGAATCACGTTCTCGTCTTCGAAGCAGCGCACCACGTGCGTGATCGCATCGGTTTCGCGGATATTCGCGAGAAACTGGTTGCCGAGACCCTCGCCCTTGCTCGCACCGGCCACGAGACCGGCGATGTCGACGAATTCCACCACCGCCGGCAGGATGCGCTCCGGCTTGACGATTTCGGCGAGCGCCTTCAGGCGCGCGTCCGGCACTTCGACAATGCCGACGTTCGGTTCGATCGTGCAGAACGGATAGTTCTCGGCGGCGATGCCCGCCTTGGTCAGCGCATTGAACAGGGTGGACTTGCCGACGTTGGGCAAGCCGACGATGCCGCATTTGAGGCTCATGGAAATCCTTCAGTGATTCAGTAAATTGCGTGATGCGCTCGACGCTGTGTGCAGGATTCGAAAAGCCTTCGCGTTTGGCGTGGCGGAGGAAACGCAGCGGAGCGGGACAAGACACCAGACCGGGCGTTGCCTCGGCGATTCTGGGCGAGTTTTGTCACGGAAGGCGTAATTGTAACCCGTTCGGATCGGCTTCTTGATCTGCCTCGGGTAAGCCGCGCGGCCGATCCGTCCCCCGCAACCCCCACGGCTATAATGCGCGCATGAACGCACACCACCAGACCTTTGATGCCGCCGTGATCGGCGGCGGGCTCGTCGGCAAGACCGCGGCGCTC
The DNA here is from genome assembly GCF_052045835.1 of Paraburkholderia sp. 22099. NCBI lineage: Bacteria > Pseudomonadati > Pseudomonadota > Betaproteobacteria > Burkholderiales > Burkholderiaceae > Paraburkholderia > Paraburkholderia sp. 22099. Next base: position 140,672 of record NZ_JBQEPU010000016.1, read on the forward strand.
GCGCTGACGCAAGGCGGGCTGCGCGTGGCGCTGCTCGCGCAACCCTGCGCGGCGTTGCCCGCCGGCGCCGCTTTCGACTCGCGGGTCTATGCGTTGTCGTCGAGTTCGCAGGCTTTGCTGGAGCGCTTGCGGATCTGGCAGGCGCTCGACCTGTCGCGGCTCGGACCGGTGTACGACATGCGTGTCTACGGCGACGCGCACGCCGAACTGCATTTCTCCGCGTTTCAGGCCTCGGTGCCGCAACTGGCGTGGATCGTGGAGTCGTCGGTGATCGAGCGCGCGCTGGATGCGGCGCTGCGCTTCCAGCCGAATCTCACCTGGATCGACACGCGTGCGCAGGCGCTGGACTTTACCGCCGACGGCGCGAGCGTCGGCCTCGCCAACGGCAACGTGCTCGAAGCCGATCTGGTGGTCGGCGCGGACGGCGCGCATTCGTGGGTGCGCGCACAGATCGGTTCGAAGATGAACCGGCGCGATTACAAACAGACCGGCGTGGTCGCGAATTTCAAGGCCGACAAGCCGCACGGCGAAACCGCCTACCAATGGTTCCGGGACGGCGAGATCATCGCGCTGCTGCCGATGCCGGACGGCCACGTGTCGCTGGTCTGGTCGGCGCGCACCGAGCACGCGGAGCAACTCGTCGCGCTCGATCCGGCGCAGCTCGCCGCCGAAGTGGAACGCGTAACGGGCGGCCAGTTCGGCGCGCTCGAATGCGTGACGCCCGCGAAGGGCTTCCCGCTCGCGCTGCAAACCGTCGACCGGCTGGTGGCGCCGCACGTCGCGCTGGTCGGCGACGCCGCGCATCTGATTCATCCTTTGGCGGGACAGGGCATGAATCTCGGTCTGCGCGACGTCGCGGCGCTCGCCGAAACCGTCGCCGGCAAGGAGTCGTTTCGCCATCTCGGCGACATGGTGCTGCTGCGCCGCTACGAGCGCGCCCGCCGCGAGGACATCCGCGCGCTGATGATCGCCACCGACGGCCTGCAAAAGCTCTTTTCCGTTCCCGGCCCGTTCGCCAAGGTGCTGCGCAATACGGGCATGGCCTTCGTCGGCGCGCAGCCGTTCATCAAGCGCTGGCTGGTGTCGGCCGCGCTCGGGTAACGCGCGCTACCTCGCATGGCCGGCGCGGCGAGACGGGTATCATGCACGGACGGACGCCGTTGCGGTCAGACCGGAACCGTCGCACAACGCGCACGTCGCAAATCAAGACGTAGCAAACGCGCATGTCGCACAACGCGCAATACGCGCGATAGAACTCAGGAATTCAGCATGAAAAACCCCTTTCGCATGGTGGCCGCCGCGCTCGCCATTGCCGCTGTCACGATCGGTTGCTCGGCGCAGGCCGACCAGACCACCGACAAGCTCAAAGCCACGCTGCAAACGCGTCTCGCCGACGTCACGATCAAGAGCGTGACGAAATCGCCGATCGCCGGCCTCTACGAAGTGAACCTCGGCACGCAGATCATTTATAGCGACGCGAACGGCGATTACCTGATGCTCGGCGATATCGTCGATGCAAAGAGCCGCAAGAATCTGACCGAAGCGCGTCTGTCGGAAACCAACCGCATCGATTTCGCGAGCCTGCCGTTCGCGAACGCGGTGAAGGTCGTGAAGGGCAACGGCGCGCGCAAGATCGCCGTGTTCTCCGATCCGAACTGCCCGTACTGCAAGCAGTTCGAAACCACGCTCAAATCGGTCGACAATGTCACCGTCTACACCTTTTTGTACCCGGTGCTGTCGCCGGATTCGACCGCCAAATCGAAGTCGATCTGGTGCTCGACCGACCGCGCGAAGGCATGGGAATCGTGGATGCAGGACCATCAGGCGCCCACCGCCGCCGGCACCTGCGATACCGCGGCGATCGACAAGAACCTGGCGCTCGGCCGCGCGATGAACGTCGAAGGCACGCCCACGGTGTTCCTCGCCGACGGCCGCCGCTTGCCCGGCGCCGTGCCCGCAGACCGCCTGAACAAGGAATTGTCCGCGGTGCATTGAGCGCCGAAACCGAGCAAGGCAGCACATCGAAGCAAGGAGGCGCGGAGTGCGCCTCCTTTCACATCAAGCCCCGAACATCCCGCCTCGAATCTTCCGATCCCCGATGAAGCCGATCCGCTACAGCATCGTTCCCAGCCAACCCGCCGCCCATCTGTTCGAAGTCACCGTCACCGTCGCCGATCCCGATCCGGCAGGCCAGCGTTTCATGCTGCCGGTGTGGATTCCGGGCAGCTACATGGTGCGCGAGTTCGCGCGCAACATCGTCACGCTGCGCGCCTTCAACGAGGCGGGCCGCAAGGTGCGTGTCGAAAAGACCGACAAGCACACGTGGCGGGCCGCGCCGGTCAAAGGCGCGCTGACGCTGCGTTATGAGGTGTATGCGTGGGATTTGTCGGTGCGCGCGGCGCATCTCGACGATACGACGGGTTTCTTCAATGGCACGAGCGTGTTTCTCTCGCCGCTCGGCCACGAGGACGCGCCGTGCGTGGTCGATATCCAGAAGCCGGTAGGCGCCGCGTATCGCAACTGGCGCGTCGCCACCGCGCTGCCGGAAGCGCGCGGCACGAAACGTTACGGCTTTGGCGAGTATCGCGCGCAGAACTACGATGATTTGATCGATCATCCGGTTACGCTCGGCGAGTTCGAGCTTGCCACCTTCAAGGCGCATGGCGTGCCGCACGACATCGTGATCGCCGGGCGCGTGGTCGGGCTGGACATGGCGCGGCTCTCCGCCGACCTCAAGCGCATCTGCGAAGCGCAGATTGCGTTGTTCGAGCCGAAGTCGAAGAAAGCGCCGGTCGACCGCTACGTCTTCATGACGCAGGCCGTCGCCGATGGTTACGGTGGACTCGAACATCGCGCTTCGACCGCGTTGATCTGCAATCGCGGCGATCTGCCGGTGCAAGGCCGCGAGGCGCTCACGGAAGGCTACCGGACCTACCTCGGTCTGTGCAGCCACGAATACTTCCACACGTGGAATGTGAAGCGGATCAAGCCGGCCGTGTTCGCGCCGTACGATCTGAACGCGGAGAACTACACGTCGCTGCTGTGGCTGTTCGAGGGCTTCACCTCGTACTACGACGATCTGATTCTCGTGCGCAGCGGCCTGATTTCGCCGGACGACTACCTCGGCATGCTCGGCAAGGTGATCGGCGGCGTGCAGCGCGGCAGTGGCCGCCTGAAGCAGACCGTCGCCGAAAGCTCGTTCGACGCGTGGGTCAAATACTATCGGCAGGACGAAAACGCGCCGAACGCGATCGTCAGCTACTACACCAAGGGCTCGCTCGTCGCGCTCGCGTTCGATCTGACGATCCGCGCGCAAACCGGCAACCGCAAATCGCTCGACGACGTGATGCGTCTGCTGTGGCAGCGTTTCGGCCGTGACTTTTATCGCGGCAAACCGGTGGGCGTCGAGGAAAGCGAGATTGAGGCGATTTTCGCCGAAGCGACCGGCGCGCAACTGGGCGAACTGTTCGCCGAAGCCGTGCACGGCACGCACGATCTGCCGCTCGACGCGCTTTTCGAACCGTTCGGCGTGACGCTCGCGCCCGATCTCGACAAGAACGGCAAACCGTCGCTCGGTGCGCGGGTGCGCGGCGGGGCGGATTGCACGCTGACGGCGGTTCACGACGGCAGCGCCGCGCAGAAAGCGGGCCTCTCGGCCGGCGACGTGCTGATCGCGCTCGACGGCCTGCGCGTGACCGGCTCGAATCTCGACGCGCTGCTGTCGCGCTATCTGCCCGGCGCAAAAGTGGAAATCCATGCCTTTCGCCGCGACGAACTGCGCGCCGCGCAAGTCAAGCTGGACGGGCCTGAGGCGACGCGCTACAAGCTCACGATCAGCGACAGGCGGCCCGCCGCGCGCAAGGCCCGCGAGCGCTGGCTGGCAAGCTGATCGTAATCCGTAGTGCCGTCAATCGGCGGCTGAGGGTGGCGGATTGTTCTACCAGTGCAACAATCCGTCGCCTTTCAATGGCTTTTTCCCGGGTCGGTAAAAAAACACAATGGCTCCACTCGCGCAACACTGCGCGCCCCCACTGGAGTCAACCATGACCACGATCCTGCAAATCAACTCGGCAGCCCGCTCGCAAGGCGCGAACTCGACGCTCCTCGTCAACGAACTCACCGCCAAGCTGCAACAATCGAATCCGGGCGCGCAAGTCGTCGTCCGTAACCTGCAAGCCGAACCGCTGCCGCATCTGGACGACGCCGTGCTCGGCGCGTTCTTCACGCCCGCCGACCAGCGCACGCCGGAGCAAGCCGCGATCGCCGCGCGCAGTGACGCGCTGATCGCCGAACTGCAAGCCGCCGACGTCGTCGTGATCGGCGCGCCGATGTACAACTTCGGCATCTCGTCGCAGCTCAAGACGTATTTCGACTTCATCGCACGCGCCGGCATCACGTTCCAGTACACGGCGAACGGTCCTGAAGGTCTCGTGAAGGGTAAGAAGGTCTACGTCGTGTCGGCGCGCGGCGGCAAGTATCTGGGCACGCCGGGCGACAGCCAGACGCCGTATCTCAAGACCTTCCTCGCCTTCATCGGCATGACCGACGTCAACTTTATCTACGCCGAAGGCCTGAACATGGGCCCGGACGCAGCCGGCGCCGCGCTGGCCGCCGCGCGCGAAGCGATCGCTGCCGCGTAAGCTGCGAGGGTTGCGCCGCTGCATGTGAGCGCAGCGGCGACGAATGAAGAAACGCCACGGAATGCGAATTCCGTGGCGTTTTTTATGCCTTCGAGGCGTTGGCCCGTGTCGCCGGCGCGAGTGGCATTCGTGAGCGCTTAAGCCAGCGTCTGCGCTTCGTCGGGCAAGCGCCAGTCGATCGGTTGGCGGCCGTGCTTCGCCAGATACTCGTTGGCCGCCGCGAAATGCCCGCAGCCGAGAAAGCCCCGATGCGCCGACAGCGGCGACGGATGCGGCGCTTCCAGCACGTAATGCGACTTGCCGCCGAGCAGCGCGCGCTTGGCCTGCGCATGCGCGCCCCACAGCATGAACACGAGGCCGTCGTGGCGCGTCGCCAGTTCGTGAATCAGCGTATCCGTGCATTTTTCCCAGCCGCGTTTCGCGTGACTCGCGGCGGCATTGCGCTCGACGGTCAGCACGGTGTTCAGCAATAGCACGCCTTGCCTGGCCCATGCGTCGAGGCAGCCGTGACGCGGCGGCTCGTAGCCGAGACTCGCGGCGATTTCCTTGAAGATGTTGCGCAGCGAGGGCGGCGGACGCACGGCGGGCGGCACCGAAAACGCGAGTCCGTGAGCTTGCGGGGTGCCGCGGTCTTCGCCGTGGTAGGGGTCCTGGCCGAGGATGACGACTTTCACGTCGTCCGGGCTGGTGAGGCGCAATGCGCGGAACACGTCGGTGGGATAGACGGTTTTGCCGGCGGCGCGCTCACCGTCGACGAAACGGCATAGCGGCGCATAGGCGTCGCTTTCGATGAACGGTTTGAGGTGCGCGCGCCATGCGGGAGGCAGGGCGTCGAATTGGGCTTCGAGCGTGGTCGTTGGCTGTGCGTGCGGCTGAGCGGTTGCGTTGGCCGGCGTGGCCGGAGCGTCGCCGAACAGCGAAGCCTGCGACGGCGTGGAGCGGGTGCGGGATGCGGAGGTCATGGCGGGGAAGTGTCGCAGCAAACGCGTTGGGGCTCAAGGTGCGTTTGCCGTGCGGGTTTGTGCCGCGGAGTCAGTTCGCTCGCAATTGATAACCGCGTTGGGCCTTGCTGATGTCGTCGGGAGCGAGGCCGGCGACCTGCTTGCCGAGTTCCGCCGCCAGCGCGTGCAGTGCGGCTTCATCGCCGGATTTCAGTTCCAGCTCGATTTCGGAGATCGGCGCGCGGCGGAGTTCGCCGTTCACTTCAGCCACAACGTCGCCCTGGTCGATCGCGGCCTCGACTTCCGATCCGTCGATCTCGACATGCCACAGCGTGCGCGTGAAATTCGTGCGGAACAGTTCGATCAGTTCCGGCGCAGCCTGGCGCAGCGCTTGCCCGGCGGCCGGCTCGTCGCACTCGTGCAGCAAGGCGTCGATCTCCAGCTTTTCGCCTGCCACGGGCATCTCCCATTCGTGCCGGCTGTGCAGACCACCCTTTGCGAGACCCACCGTCTTGAACGTTTGCAACCAGCCGTCCGGCGTATGCCGCAGACGCAGCGCGCTTTTCGAACTGGCGAGCGTCAGCCGAGGCGTGTCGAAGTAAATATTCGACAGCTTGACCGCGCGGCCCGCTTCACCGGTGCGCTCGACGAACCACTGCGTCGCCGCTTTCACCTGACTCGCCGGCAGCGCCAGCTTGATTTCGCGTTCCATGCCCATGACGTGCTCCGCTACCTCTGCCGTGTGCCGACGCCGCGCCTAGAAAAACATCCGGGCCAGTTCCACGCCCGGTTCTTCCGCACGCATGAACGCCTCGCCGACGAGAAACGTATGCACGTCCATCGCCCGCAACCGATCGGCATCGACGCGCGACAGGATGCCCGATTCGGTGACGACGATGCGGTCGTCGGGAATCGATTCGAGCATGCCGATGGTCGTCTCGATCGACGTTTCGAAGGTGCGCAGATTGCGGTTGTTGATGCCGATCAGCGGCGTTTTCAGCGTGAGCGCTTCCATCAGTTCGCGGCTGTCGTGCACCTCGACCAGCACTGCGAGGCCCAGCGAATGCGCGAGCGCTTCCAGGTCCTGCATCTGCGAGGTATCGAGCGCGGCGGCGATCAGCAGGATCGCGTCGGCGCCCATCGCGCGGGCTTCGACGATCTGGTACGGATCGACGATGAAGTCCTTGCGCAGCACCGGCAGGCCGCACGCGGCGCGCGCTTCCTGCAGATACGCTACGCTGCCCTTGAAGAACTGCACGTCCGTGAGCACGGACAGGCAGGCCGCGCCGTGCTTCTCATACGAACGCGCGATCTCGGCCGGCACGAAGTGCTCGCGCAGCACGCCCTTCGACGGGCTGGCCTGCTTCACTTCGGCGATCACCGCGGCGAGCCCCGCCGTGTGCTTCGCACGCAATGCGCCGACGAAATCGCGGATATCGCGCGCCGACGCTTCGAGGCGCAGTTCTTCGAGCGGCGCGCTCTGTTCGGCCGCGCGCACTTCTTCGCGTTTGACCGCGATGATGCGGTCGAGGATGTCGCTCATGAGTATCTCGCTACGAAAATGACTGCTTGAATTGCTGGGTGAAGCGGATCAGTTCGTCGACCTTCGCGCGCGCCTTGCCGCTGGCGATCGCTTCGCGTGCGAGCTGAATGCCGTCCGCGATCGACGCGGCCACGTTCGCCGAATAGAGCGCCGTCCCCGCGTTCAGCGTGACGATTTCGCGCGCGACGCCGGGCTTGTTGTCGAGCGCTTCGAGCAGCATCACCTTGGATTCGGCGGCGTCGGCCACTTTCAGCGTGCGGTTCGACACCATCTGCATGCCGAAGTCCTCGGGGTGAATCTCGTACTCGTGGATCTGGCCGTCGCGCAACTCGCCGACTTGCGTCGCCGCGCCGAGCGAGACTTCGTCCATGCCGTCCATGCCGTACACCACCAGCACATGCTTCGCGCCGAGGCGCTGCATCACGCGCACCTGAATGCCGACGAGGTCGCCATGAAATACGCCCATGAGCTGATTCGGCGCGCCGGCCGGATTAGTGAGCGGCCCGAGGATGTTGAAGATGGTCCGCACGCCGAGTTCGCGGCGCACCGGCGCGATGTTCTTCATGGCCGGATGATGGTTCGGCGCGAACATGAAGCCCATGCCGGTTTCCGCGATCGACGCCGCCACCTGTTCCGGCTGCAGGTCGATATTCACGCCGAGCGCCTCGAGCACGTCCGCGCTGCCCGACTTGCTCGACACGCCGCGATTGCCGTGCTTCGCAACCCTGGCGCCCGCCGCGGCGGAGACGAACATGGTCGCCGTGGAAATGTTGAAGGTGTGCGAGCCGTCGCCGCCGGTGCCGACGATATCGACGAAATTCGAGTTGTCCTGCACCTCGACGTGCCGGGCAAATTCTCGCATCACCGTGGCGGCGGCGGTGATTTCGCCGATGGTCTCTTTTTTGACGCGCAAGCCGGTGATGATCGCCGCCGACATCACGGGCGAGAGTTCGCCGCGCATGATGAGCCGCATCAGATGCAGCATTTCGTCGTGGAAAATCTCGCGGTGCTCGATGGTCCGTTGCAGCGCTTCCTGGGGCGTAATCGACATGATGTCGTCTCTCTTCATCAAGCGGTGCGGTGGGTGACGGCGGACTTCGACTGTTTCACGAAGTTTTCGAGCAAGGCGTGGCCGTGTTCGGACAGGATCGCTTCCGGGTGGAACTGCACGCCTTCGACCGCGAGTTGCTTGTGGCGCACGCCCATGATCTCGCCGTCCTCGGTCCATGCGGACACTTCCAGGCACTCGGGCAGCGACTCGCGTTCGATCGCGAGCGAGTGATAGCGCGTGACGGCGAAGTGCCTGGGCAGATCGGCGAACACGCCCTTGCAGTCGGTTTCGATCGTGCTCACCTTGCCGTGCATGATGGTCTGCGCGCGCACCACGCGGCCGCCGAACGCCTCGCCGATCGCCTGATGGCCGAGGCACACGCCGAGAATCGGCGTCTTGCCGGCGAATTCGCGCAGCACGTCGAGCGTGATGCCGGCGTGTTGCGGATTGCTCGGACCCGGCGACAGGCAGATGCGCTCGGGGTTGAGCCTCGCGATTTCGTCCAGCGTGATTTCGTCGTTGCGGTAGGTGCGCACGTCCTCGCCGAGTTCGCCGAAGTACTGCACCAGGTTGTAGGTGAACGAGTCGTAGTTGTCGATCATGAGCAGCATGGTCTGTCTCCGGTCAGAAGTCGCTGTCGAGGCCGTCTTGCACCTGCTCGGCGGCGCGCAGCACCGCGCGCGCCTTGTTCTCGGTTTCTTGCCATTCGGACTCGGGCACGGAGTCCGCGACCACGCCCGCCGCCGCCTGAACATACAGATTGCCGTTGGCGATCACGCCGGTGCGGATCGTGATGGCCAGATCCATCTCGCCGGTGAACGACAGGTAGCCGACCGCACCGCCGTACAGGCCGCGCTTCACGGGTTCGAGTTCGTCGATCAGTTCCATCGCGCGGACCTTCGGCGCACCCGACAGCGTGCCGGCCGGGAAGGTGGCGCGCAGCACGTCGAAATTGGTGGTGCCGGGTTTCAGCTTGCCTTCCACCGAGCTTACGATGTGCTGCACGTGCGAGTACTTTTCGATCACCATCTTGTCGGTGACGACCACCGAGCCGATCTGCGCGATGCGGCCCACGTCGTTGCGCGCGAGGTCGATCAGCATGACGTGCTCGGCGATTTCCTTCGGATCGTTCAGGAGTTCGGTGGCGAGCTCGGCGTCGCGTTCCGGCGTGTTGCCGCGCGGACGCGTGCCGGCGAGCGGCCGGATCGTGACGATGCGGTCCTCGCCGCGCTTTTCCTGGCGCACCAGGATTTCCGGCGACGCGCCGACCACATGGAAGTCGCCGAAGTTGTAGAAGTACATATACGGCGACGGATTCAGCGAGCGCAGCGCGCGATACAGCGAGAGCGGATTGTCGCGGTACGGTTTGGTCAGACGTTGGCCGACCTGCACCTGCATCAACTCGCCCGCGGCGATGTATTCCTTCGCCTTGCGCACGGCGGTCAGATAGTCGTCTTTCGCGAATTCGCGGTAGGTGTCGGTGCGCACGCTCGCCGACGTGACCGGCGGCTGCACGGTCGTGCGCAAACGCTGGCGCAATTCACGCAGACGCTGCCTGGCCTTCGTGTATGCCTCGGGCTGCGTCGGGTCGGCGTAGACCACGAGGTACAGCTTGCCCGCGAGGTTGTCGATCACCGCGACTTCCTCGGTGAGCAGCAACTGGATGTCGGGCAGGTTCAGATCGTCTTTCGGCGCGGTATGCGCAAGCTTCTTCTCGATGTAGCGCACCGCGTCATAGCCGAAGTAACCCGCGAGGCCGCCCGCGAAACGCGGCAGCCCCGGGCGCTGCGCCACCTTGAAGCGCCCCTGGAATTGCTGGATGAATTCGAGCGGATCGCCCTCGTGCGTTTCGACCACCTTGCCGTCGCGCACCACTTCCGACACGCCGTTGCGGGTGCGCAGTAGCGTGCGCGCCGGCAGTCCGATGAACGAATAGCGGCCGAAGCGCTCGCCGCCCACCACCGATTCCAGCAGAAACGAGTTGGCGCCGTTGCGCTCGCTCTGCGCGAGCTTCAGGTACAGCGAAAGCGGCGTTTCGAGGTCGGCGAGCGCCTCGGCGATCAGCGGAATGCGGTTGAAGCCCTCGTTGGCGAGGGACTGGAATTCGAGTTCGGTCATGTTCCGATCCTGTTCGTAGGTCCGGCGGCAGCGCGCGTCGGACAAAGCGGGGCATTGCGCGGCCGGTCAGCCGTTCGTTCGACGTTTCGATACGATGATACCGACCGGCGCGAGTTTCCCATCGACGCGTGCAGCGAATGTCAGCGCACAGATGTACTTTGCGGGTACACGCGGGCTGAATCAACCGGTGCAGCGAAACAAGACGATGGAAAAAAACGCGTGAGCGCAGCGAAGTAAAAAACGGTTGCCGAAGACGAACTTCAGCGTACCTCAGAGGAGGTTAGCGCGACCAGCGACGCCAGGGCCAGGCTCCCCGGTCGATGCTAATCAGACTCCGTTTTTTATTCAGAAACATGAGGATGAGGGACTTTTCAAGTCGTGGATTGGTGCGCTGCGATTGCCTTGGCGGCCTCCAGCAGCGAGGCAACTATACCATCGGATTTTATTGTTTGTATAGCTTGGCCGTGGTTGTAGCCGTATGGCACGGTAAGCGTTGCCATGCCCGCCGCGCGGCCCGCGAGCGCATCGTTTTCGGAGTCGCCGATCGCGACCGTGGCTTGCGGTTCGACGCCGAGTTGCGCCGCGGCCGTGAGCATGGGTAGCGGGTCCGGCTTCTTTTTCGGCAAGCTGTCGCCGCCCAGCACGACGCTGAAATACTGGCTGAGCCCGTACTGCCGCAGCAAGTCGACCGCGAACCGGTGCGGCTTGTTGGTCACGCAGGCGAGTTTGAGGCCGGCGTCGCGCATGGCGATCAGGCCGGCTTCGACGTCGGGATACAAGCGCGTATGCAGGCCGTTGATCTTCGCGTACTCCGCCTGATAGAGCGCGAGCGCCTCGTCGAAGCGATCCTGTGCGTGGGCCGTTTCGAAACGCGGCGCGAGCACGCTGCGGATCAGATGCTCCGAACCCTTGCCGACATAACCGACCACTTCCTCACGCGAGGTTTCGAGTGCGTCGAGTTGCGCGAGCATGCCGTTCAGGCCGGCGGTGAAATCGTCCGCGGTGTCGACCATCGTGCCGTCGAGGTCGATGATCGCGGCTTGAAGGCGCGGGCCGGTGAACGCCGGGGCGGGAAACGGAGCAGTCATGGCGGCGGGTTTCAGTGCTCGATGCCGGCAAGCGCGGCGCGCATCTTGTCGATCACGACCTTGTGATCCGGCGCGCCGAAGATGGCTGAACCGGCCACGAACGTGTCGGCGCCGGCTGCCGCGATTTCGGCGATGTTGTCGACCTTCACGCCGCCGTCCACTTCCAGATGGATCTCGCGGCCGGTCTTTTCCTTATAGGCGTCGATCCGCTTGCGTGCTTCACGCAGCTTGTTGAGCGCCTCGGGAATGAACGATTGACCGCCAAAGCCCGGATTCACCGACATGATCAGCACGAGATCGAGCTTGTCCATCACATGGTCCAGATAATTCAGCGACGTGGCGGGGTTGAACACCAGGCCGGCCTTGCAGCCGTGGTCGCGAATCAGCGAAAGCGTGCGGTCTATGTGATCGGAGCCTTCCGGATGAAAGCTGATCAGGTTCGCGCCGGCTTTCGCGAAGTCCGGCACGATCCGGTCGACCGGGCGCACCATCAGATGCACGTCGATCGGCACGTCCACGTGCGGGCGGATCGCCTCGCAGACGAGCGGGCCGATGGTCAGGTTCGGCACGTAGTGGTTATCCATCACGTCGAAGTGAATCCAGTCGGCGCCGGCGGCGACGACGTTGCGCACTTCCTCGCCGAGGCGCGCGAAGTCGGCGGACAGAATGCTGGGTGCGATGCGGAATTGCGTCATGGCGGGAGGCGGAGGCAAGCGGGAAAGCGCTATTTTACCGTTTTGTGCGGTTCTGAACCGGCTTGCGGGCGGCTTGCAGGCGGCTTGCGCGTGGCGCGAGTACGGTTCGCGCATGGCTGACGGGCGGTCCAAGGCCGGCTGCGGTTCGAACCGCGTGGGTGATACACCAGGTGACAAAACGCCTGAGTCGCCCTTGGCCAGAGGATTTGTCCGGTTGCGGGCGTGCCGCGCATGAAGCAGAATGCCAATCCATCAAGCGCCGCTTCGCCGATGCGCCCGCAAACCATTGGCGCTAGGGCTTTCCGCGATTTTTCACACCTGTTTCACCAGATCGGAATCACGATGAGCCAGTACGAATTCAGCGTCTCGGCGCGGGTGCAATATCTGCCCGAAGAGTCGGACCCGGAGCACCGCCAGTATGCGTTCGCATACACGCTGACTATCCGTAACAGCGGCCAGGTGCCCGCGCAGTTGATTGCGCGTCATTGGGTGATTACCGACAGCGACAATAACGTGCAGGAAGTGAAGGGCCTGGGCGTGGTCGGCCATCAGCCGCTGCTCAAACCGGGCGAGCACTTCGAATATACGAGTTGGGCGGTTATCGCCACGCCGGTCGGCACGATGCGCGGCGAGTATTTTTGCGTGGCGGAAGACGGTGAGCGTTTCGATGCGCCAGTGCCGGAGTTCATCTTGCGCATGCCGCGCACGTTGCATTGAACCGGGGGCGTGGCCCGCGGTCTTTAAACAGTCCATTGCGCGGTTGAGCGCCCAGCTTTACCGCGTTTTTTGCTGCTTGGACTGTTGGTTATCGTTGGCGCGTGCGGCTTTCTTCTTGCCTGACGACGTCCACACAACGATAAAGACGAGCAGGAAGAGCGCGAGAAGCGATTCCAGCGCGAAGATGAGCATTGGGTATTCGTCGAACAGATCAGACATGGCGGTTTCCATCAAGAACGAACATTGTATGCGTTTTGTCCGCACGGCCGGAGCGTGGCTCGGGGCGCTTTCGGTTGCGGTGATGCTGGCGTCCTGCGGCGGCGGCGGCGCGGTACGGCCCTCGGTCTCGCCGCCCACGGGCGCCGCGATCATACCCGGGCAGATTGCCCCGGCGCGGCTCACGGCGGTGGCCTGGCAGCAAGTGCCGGGCTGGCAGGATGATTCGCTGATCGGCGCGACGGCCGCTTTGCGGCAAAACTGCGTGAGGCTGGCACGTCAATCGAACTGGGCTCGTGCTTGTGCCGCGGCGTCGCAAATCGACGACCTCGACGTCACCAGTGCGCGGGCGTTTTTCGAGGCCTATTTCACGCCATTCCAGCTAGCGAATAACGACGGCACGCTCGACGGTCTCGTCACCGGTTACTACGAGCCGTTGCTGCGCGGTTCGCGTACGCGGCACGGCGTGTATCAAACGGCGCTGTATCGCTGGCCGTCCGGTTATCGTGCGGGTGCGCCGCTGCCGGCGCGTGCGCAACTGGAGCGTTCCGGCGTGCTCAACGGTAACGAACTGGTGTGGGTCGACGACCCGATCGAAGCGTTTTTCCTCCAAGTGCAAGGCTCGGGGCGCATCGTGATGGAAGACGGCAGCGTGATGCGGGTCGGCTTTGGCGGCACCAACAATCAGCCGTACAAGTCGATCGGGCGGTGGCTGCTGGATCGTGGCGAACTCACGCCTTCGCAGGCCACCATGCAGGGAATCAAGGCATGGGCGCGCGCGAATCCGGCGCGGGTCGATGCGTTGCTCGATACCAATCCGCGCTTCGTGTTTTTCCGGGAGATGCCGTCGGGCGAGAGCGTGCCTGGCGGCGGCGCGGACGGTCCGATCGGCGCGCTCGGTGTGCCGCTGACGCCGGAGCGGTCGATCGCGGTCGATCCGGCGTCCATTCCGCTCGGTACGCCGGTGTTCTTGCAGACCACGCGTCCGCTGACGAACTCGCCGATGAATCGCCTCGTCTTCGCGCAAGACACGGGTTCCGCGATCAGGGGCGGCGTGCGCGCCGATTACTTCTGGGGGCTGGGCGACGACGCCGGCGATTTGGCCGGCAAGATGAAGCAGGGTGGCCGGATGTGGTTGTTGCTGCCGAATTCGTGATGGGTTAACTGTGGCGAGCGCGGCGGTTTTCCCAGAGGCAAGGCCGCCGCGTGTCGCGTGGGCATTGAAGTGCCTAACGTTGGCTAACGTTGCAGTCCCGGCGCCGCAATTGGGTGCGGCGCCGGCCGCCTGGCCTAAAGCCCCGACTTACGCTTGTCCACTACCCGGCGGGCCTTTCCCACCGAGCGCTCGATCCCGTTCACCGCCAGCACATTCACCACGGCGCTTACGCCGATCAGCGCCTTAATGTCGTACGCCAGCGCCTGCTTTGCCGTGTTCAACGCGACGGTGTCAGGCGCCGTCTCCGGGCAGGGCTCCACGTTTAACGTCAGCACGTCGAGCGGACCTTCCTTGGTGAGCACGATCTGGTAGTGCGGCGCGAGAGCGTGCTGCTTGAGCAGCAATTCCTCGATCTGCGTCGGGAACACGTTCACGCCGCGCACGATCATCATGTCGTCCGAGCGCCCGGTGATTTTTTCCATTCGACGCATGGTGCGGGCGCTGCCCGGCAGGAGGCGCGTGAGATCGCGAGTCCGGTAGCGAATGATCGGCAGCGCTTCCTTGGTCAACGACGTGAACACCAGTTCGCCGAGTTCGCCGTCCGGCAACACCTGGCCGGTTTCAGGGTCGATGATCTCGGGATAGAAATGGTCTTCCCAGATGGTCGGGCCGTCTTTCGTTTCCACACACTCCGACGCCACGCCGGGCCCCATCACTTCGGATAAGCCGTAGATATCGACAGCGTCGATGCCCATGCGCTTTTCGATCGCATGGCGCATGTCGTTGGTCCACGGTTCCGCGCCGAAGATGCCGAGACGCAGCGAGCAAGTCGCCGGATCGATGCCTTGCCGCTCGAGCTCGTCGGCAATCGAAAGCATGTAGCTCGGCGTGACCATGATGATGTCGGGCCGAAAATCCTGAATCAGCTGCACCTGCTTTTCGGTCTGGCCGCCGCCGAACGGGATCACGGTGAGCCCTGCGCGCTCCGCGCCGTAGTGCGCGCCGAGGCCGCCCGTGAAGAGACCGTAGCCGTAGCTCACGTGAACCTTGTCGCCGCGCTTCGCGCCGGCGGCGCGGATCGAACGCGCGACGAGATTCGCCCACGTATCGATATCGCGCGCCGTGTAGCCGACCACGGTCGGCTTGCCGGTCGTACCGGACGACGCGTGGATTCGTGAGATCTGTTCCTGCGGCACCGCGAACATGCCGAACGGGTAGTTGTCGCGCAGATCCTTCTTCGTGGTGAAGGGAAAGCGCGCCAGGTCCGCAAGCGTTTTCACCTCGCTTGGGTGAACGCCGGCTTCATCGAATTTGCGCTGATACACCGGCGAATTTTCATACGCATGGTTCAGCGACCATTTGAGCCGTTCGAGTTGAAGCGCGGCAAGTTCGTCGCGGCTGGCGGTCTCGATCGGATCGAGCGGAAGGGCGGTAGTCATCGAATGTCTCCTTGCTGCCTCAATGCTTGAGTCTGGTGTGCGGCGCGCTCGCGCAAAAAACCGGGGACTGTCTGCAATTTATGGACGTGGTGCCAATGAGCCGGCGCGGTGCCGCGCAATCTCTTGTGGATTTGCTGCGGGGCGGCCGGGTGGTTGGCGTACGGTTGCCTCCTGATTGCCGCGCCCTCGGCCGATTAATCGCCCGTGGGAATCAGCTTGCCTTTTATTTGCGCGGACTTACCGCGGAACATTGCGACGGTTTCCTCCGCGCGGTTCGTGACGCGAATATCGTAGATGCCGGTTCGGCCGCTCAGTGTTTGCTCGATGGCCTCCGCTATCAGCACGTCGCCGCCTTCAACCGGCCGCAAAAACTCGATCGAGCAGCCGGATGCGACCGTGTTGATGTTGTACGTGTTGCAGGCGAACGCGAACGCCGAATCGGCGAGCGTGAAAATCAGGCCACCGTGGCAAATCTGATGGCCGTTCAGAAAATCGTCGCGCACGACCATGCGCAGACGCGCATAGCCTTGGCGCACCTCGACGATCTCGAGGCCGAGCGCCCGGCTGCATGCGTCGTTCTCGTACATGGCGGCGGCGGTTGCGCGGGCGAGTTCATCCGGCGTCATCTGCTCGGGACGGTTTGGTTGCGTGGACATGTCAGCGGCCCTCGAAACGCGGCGCGCGTTTTTCGACGAAGGCTTGCACGCCTTCCGCGTAATCGTGGGACGCCCCGAGTTGGCGTTGCAGATCGCGCTCCAGATCGAGTTGCTGATCGAGCGCTTGCGTTGCGCCGGCGCGCATCGCCTGTTTGATCGCGGCAATCGCGCGCGTTGGTTGCTGTGCGAGTGTTGCAGCGAGTTGCGCCGCGCTGGAGGCGAGCTCCGCGTCGTCGACGGCTTGCCAGATCAAGCCCCAACTTTCGGCTTTCTCCGCCCCCAGTTTGTCGCCGGTGATGGCGAGCCCCAAGGCTCGCGCCATGCCGATGCGTTGCGGTAGAAACCAGGTGCCGCCGGAGTCCGGCACGAGGCCGATCTTCACGAAAGCCTGAATGAAGCTTGCGGAGCGGGCCGCGAGCACAAGGTCGCAAGCCAGCGCGAGGTTGGCGCCGGCGCCGGCAGCCGTGCCGTTGACTGCCGCGATCACTGGCAGCGGCAGCGCTTGCAGGCGGCGAATCAACGGATTGAAATATTCATCGATCAGTGCCCCCAGATCGGTCATCGCGCCGGGCGTGAAGTCGAGGTCCGCCAGGTCCTGGCCCGCGCAGAAGCCGCGTCCCGCGCCGGTCAGGACGAGGGCGCGCGCGCCGGAGGCTTCGACCTCGTCGAGTGCCGCGCTCAGTTCCTGATGCATTGCGCGCGTGAAGCTATTGAGCTTGTCCGGGCGGTTTAGCGTGATGGTCGCAACATGATTAGATGCGTCGATGTGCACGCGGATCGCTTCATACGACATTGGGTGTCTCCTCTCAAAGTGTCTTTGATCGATGGGCGCTGCGGTGCCGCCGTCAGAGCCGCTCGATCACCAACGCAATGCCTTGGCCCACGCCGATACACATCGTGCAAAGTGCAAAGCGGCCATTGCTTCGTTCGAGTTGATACAGCGCGGTCGTGATCAGACGCGCGCCCGATGCGCCAAGCGGGTGGCCAAGCGCAATCGCTCCGCCGTTCGGATTGACGCGCGGATCGTCATCGCGCAGACCGAGCGTGCGGAGAACGGCTAGGCCCTGTGATGCGAAGGCCTCATTGAGTTCGATTACGTCGAACTGGTCGAGCGTCATGCCGAGTTGCCTGATGAGCTTTTGCGTAGCCGGCGCCGGCCCGATGCCCATGACGCGCGGCTCGACGCCCGCCGTTGCCATGCCCACCACGCGCGCGCGACGACGCAGGCCGTATTGATCGGCAGCTTGCTGGTTCGCGAGCAGCAGTGCGCATGCGCCGTCGTTCACGCCTGACGCATTGCCGGCGGTCACGCTGCCGTCCGGACGAACCACGCCCTTGAGCTTGCCCAGGCTTTCGAGCGAAGTTTCCCGTGGATGTTCGTCGAGCGTCACGCGTACGGGATCGCCTTTCTTCTGTGCGATTTCAACGCCGACGATTTCCTGAGCCAATGTGCCGTCGCGCTGCGCGCGGGCCGCCTTTTGCTGACTTGCCAGGGCAAACGCGTCCTGGTCCGCGCGGCTGATACCGAATTCGACAGCGACGTTTTCCGCGGTTTCAGGCATCGAGTCCACGCCGTACTGGCGTTTCATCAGCGGATTGATGAAGCGCCAGCCGATGGTGGTGTCGTGGATCCCGGCTTGCCGCGAAAACGCGCTGCCGGCCTTGCCCATGACGAACGGCGCGCGCGTCATGCTTTCGACGCCGCCGGCGATCATCAGACGCGCCTCGCCCGCCTTGATCGCGCGAGCGGCGGTGCCGACCGCATCCATGCCCGAGCCGCACAGGCGATTGATGGTTGCGCCGGGCGCCTCCGTGGGCAAACCGGCCAGCAACGCAGACATGCGCGCGACGTTGCGGTTGTCTTCGCCGGCCTGATTGGCGCAACCGTAGATCACGTCGTCGAGCATTCGCCAGTCGACGCCCGGATTGCGCTCGATCAGTGCCTTGATCGGCACCGCGCCGAGGTCGTCGGCGCGGACATCCTTCAGGGCGCCGCCGTAGCGGCCGATTGGGGTGCGAATCGCGTCGCAAATGAAAGCGTCGTTCATATGGGTTCCTGCCGAAAGGAATCGGCGCGAGATGCCGATTCGATGTCTCATGTTAGTTGGGGCGTACAGCGCGGTCCATTCGGCCAAACGGCATAAGACGAACGCTGTGCTTCCGTCTTATGTCGTTCAGCCAGCTACCGCCGGCGCTGCTTTGGGTTCAACATGAACGCGGCTTTGAACCACGCGGAAGCGGTTGGCGACGAAGGCGGCGTCGGTCAGCGCGGCATTGGCCGCCGGGTTTGCGCCGGTGCCGTGGAAGTCGGAAAAGGCCGCCGACTGGTTGACGAATACGCCGCCCGTCAGATTGATAGACAGTGCGACGCTGCCGCGGATCGATGCCTCGTGAGCAGCTTCGAGCACGGCTTCGTCGGTGCTATAGACCGACAGTGTCAGCGCGCCGTGCTCGGCGGCGATTGCGCCGGCCAGGTCGAGGGATTGTGCGGTCGAATCCGTGGCGATCACGAACGAAATCGGGCCGAACCATTCCTTCGTGAAGCTGGCGTGATCATGGGCGGCATCCAGTTGCAGCACGAGCGGGGTACGCACGCGCGCGCCGGCAAAAGTCGGATGTTCGAGCGCTTGGCTTTCGACCAGAACGCGGCCGAGCTGGTCCGCTTCCTCGATGCGCCGGATGACGCCGTCGTTTTGAATCGCCCCAAGCAGGTCGACTGCGCGGGCCGGGTCGGCCACCAGTTTTTGCACCGCGCCGGCAATGGCTTGCGCGACCTCGTCGAAGCTCAGGGTGCCATCAGCGGCGCGAATGCCGCCGCGCGGCACATAGATGTTTTGCGGCGCCGTGCACATCTGGCCCGAATACAACGCAAGTGAGAAGGCGATGTTGCGGGCAACGGCTTTGATGTCGTCGACCGAATCGATCACGATCTGGTTGACGCCGGCTTTCTCGGTATAGACCTGCGCCTGGTGCGCATGGCGCTCGAGCCACGTGCCGTTCTGCGTGCTACCCGTGAAGTCGATGAGCTTGATTTCCGGACGCACGGCGAGATCCTGGACGAGTGCACCGTCGTTCGGCTCGGTGGCCAGCAACGTGACGACGTTCGGATCGAAACCGGCTTCGCGCAACACGTCACGCGCGATTCGTACGGTCAGCGCGAGAGGCAGGATTGCGCCGGGGTGCGGCTTGACGATGACCGTGTTGCCGGTGGCGAGATCGGCGAAAAGGCCCGGATAGCCGTTCCATGTCGGGAACGTGCAGCAGCCGAGTACGAGGCCCGTGCCGCGCGGTACGACGGTGTAACGCTTGTGCATGGAGAGCGGCGGGTTCTTGCCTTGCGGTTTTTCCCAGTGGGCGTCGGCCGGAATACTGCGCAGTTGGTCCCACGCATACACGACCGCCTCAAGCGCGCGGTCTTGTGCGTGCGGGCCGCCGGCCTGAAAGGCCATCATGAATGCCTGCCCGGTTGTGTGCATCACGCTATAGCCGATTTCAAAGCTGGAGCGATTCACGCGCGCCAGAATTTCCAGGCATACGCCGACCCATGCCTGCGGACCGGCTCCACGCCAGTCGCGCTGCGCCTCGGCGGCTGCGGCAATGAGTGCGTCGGGATCCGCCTTCGGATAGCGCACGCCGAGCGGAAACCCGAACGGCGAGACCTCCGCGCCGACGGTTTCTCCGGTGGACGGTTGGTCCAGTTCGAAGACTTTGTTCAGATGTGCTTTGAAGGCGGCTTCGCCGTCCGCATTAGCTGTTTCCCCGTACACTTTCGGAGTGGGCATCTCGACGAACGGACTCCAGTAGCCACGCGTCTCGATGGCGGTGAGGGCCTTTTGCAACGTGTCTTCGTGCTTCGCGAATAGGGGGGGTGTCATGGCAGAGAGCTTGGCTGTGCGTTGAGAAAACCCTGTCGAATAATTGACCGGCCGGTTGGTTTGTGAATGGTAGCATTACTGGAACGACGGCGCGAAGCGTTTTCGCGCGGGAACTAATCGATTAGGAGGCGGGCATGGCTTACGAAAATATTCTGGTTGAGGCGCGAGGGCGGGTCGGTTTGGTCACGTTGAATCGTCCGAAGGCGCTGAACGCCTTGAACGATGCGCTGATGGACGAGTTGGGAAAGGCACTGCGCGAGTTCGATGGTGATGACGCCATCGGTGCGATCGTGATTACCGGCAGCGAGAAGGCGTTCGCGGCGGGCGCCGACATCGGCATGATGTCGACCTATACGTATATGGACGTCTATAAAGGCGACTACATCACGCGCAACTGGGAAGCGGTGCGCTCCATCCGCAAGCCGATCATTGCAGCGGTGGCAGGCTTCGCCCTCGGCGGTGGCTGCGAATTGGCGATGATGTGCGACATCATTTTTGCCGCCGATTCAGCAAAGTTCGGTCAACCGGAAATCAAGCTCGGCATCATGCCGGGTGCCGGCGGCACGCAGCGGCTACCGCGCGCCGTCTCAAAGGCGAAAGCGATGGACCTCTGCTTGACCGCACGTTTTATGGATGCCGCGGAAGCCGAACGTGCCGGACTCGTTTCGCGCGTCATTCCTGCCGCATCTCTGATCGAGGAGTCCATCGCCGCAGCTGCGACCATCGCTGAGTTTCCGCTGCCGGCAGTGATGATGGTGAAGGAGTCGGTCAACCGCGCATATGAAACGACGCTTGCGGAAGGCGTGCATTTTGAGCGCCGCCTATTCCATTCGCTCTTCGCGACGGAAGACCAGAAAGAAGGGATGGCCGCTTTCGTGGAGAAGCGCAAACCGGTTTTCAAACATCGTTAATACGTTTGTCAAAATAACGCTTGCAAGGCCCGTTCGGGGTCGCTAGAATCTCGCTCTTTCGTGCCTCGGACAGCGGGGCGCGGGAAGCGGGAGAGCCAGCAATGGCGGGGGTTTGCGGCAGGTCGGA
>NZ_JBQEPU010000017.1:0-160231 GCF_052045835.1 Paraburkholderia sp. 22099
CGCCTGCACCACCATCTTCCTCAGGTGCGCCTGCGTCGCCTGGTCCAGTTTTCGGGCATCAGTTTTCGTCTTCATACCCGTATAACGCGCAAGGCACTATTTGGTGCACCCGTCAGTATGTGCGGCTGACTTCGACTGCGTGCGTCCGACGAATCGTGCGTTGACCGCGCTCACGCCCCCGCGAAAACCCGCAGATGCTCGGGCGCAAACTCCAGCGCAACCGGTGCGCCGGGCGCGAATGTATCGAGCAATTCCGTGCCGAGCGGCACCTTGACGAAGCATTCGTCCTGTTCCGGCAGACCGCAACGCATGCGCACGTGGTCGCCGAAATAGATCAGCCCGCGCGCCTCGCCGCTCAGCGCATTGGCGCCCGCGCGCGACACGCCGTTCGCCAGCTTCATGCGCTCGGGCCGGATACACGCGACGGCCGGCGTGCCCGCCCGCGCCCCTCCGATATTGCGGCCCGTCAGCCGCGTGCCGTCAATCAGATGAAACTCGCAGTACTCGCCGTCCACGTTCGCGATCGTGCCGCGCAGCTTGTTGCTGTCGCCGATGAAGTTGGCGACGAACTCATTGCACGGCGATTCATAGAGACGGTCGACGGTATCCAGTTGCTGCACGATGCCTTTATCGAACACCGCGACGCGGTCCGACATGGTCAAGGCTTCGCCCTGATCGTGCGTAACGTAGACGAATGTGACGCCGAGCTTCTCGTGCAGCGATTTGAGCTCGTACTGCATGTGTTCGCGCAACTGCTTGTCGAGCGCGCCGAGCGGTTCGTCCATCAGCACGAGCTTCGGCTCGAACACCAGCGCGCGCGCCAATGCGATACGCTGCTGCTGGCCGCCGGAAAGCTGCGCCGGATAACGCTTGGCGAAGCTCTCCATGCGCACCATCTTCAGCGCGTTATTCGTACGATGTGCGCGTTCTTCGGCAGAAAGCTTGCGCACGGTAAGCGGGTACGCGACGTTCTGCTCGACCGTCAAATGCGGAAACAGCGCGTAGTTCTGAAACACCATGCCGATGTTGCGCTTATGCGGCGGCACGGTGTTGAGCAGCGTGCCGTCGAGCCAGATCTCGCCGCCGGTGGGAAATTCAAAGCCCGCCAGCATCATCAGACAAGTTGTCTTGCCCGAACCCGACGGCCCGAGCAGCGTCAGGAATTCGCCCTGATAGATATCCAGATCGAGTTGCTTGACGACCAGCGTTTCGCCGTCGTAAGTCTTGCGCACACCTCGAAAGCTGACGATCACGTCATCGGTTTTCATCGCCCTAGTCTCCTCTGTCGACCGGAGTAAGCGCTGAAGCGCCAGCTCCGGTCCCATGCAAGATGGTTGCTGCGCTCCGGCCGGTTCCCCCTGCAAAACAGAGGGATAGCGTCAATTGCGTGGCCCACTATAGTCTCTTACGGTTCTACAATATGGAACCATTTCATTATTCCGGATAGAACCACTTGGACACCGTGATTTTGTCGGATTGGCTCGCCGCGCGACTCGACCGCACCGCCGCCGAGCCGGTCTACCGGCAGACGCTGCGGCTCATGCAGCAGGCGATTCTGACCGGCCAGCTACCGCCCGGCACCAAGCTGCCGAGCTCCCGCACGCTGGCCGAAGACCTCGGCATCGCGCGCAATACGGTGCTGCACGTCTACGATCAGTTGACCGCCGAGGGCTACGTGATCTCGACCACCGGCAGCGGCACCTATGTGGCTGACACGCGGCCGGACGCCGCGGCGGTGAACGCGCGCAAGAAGCCGGCAGTGGCCCGTGCCGACGCGCCGGGCGATCGGGCCGCGGAGGCCCCGAAACCGCCAAAACGCGGTCTCAGCGACCTCTCGACTCGCGGGCGGCGCCTGATCGATCAGGCCGGCGTCTCCGCCAAGCAGTGGGGCGCATTCATGCCGGGCGTGCCCGACGTCGCCGAATTCCCGGCGCGCACGTGGAGCCGCTTGCAGGCGAGGTTGTGGAAAGAAGCCAATCCCGATCTGCTCACCTATGCGCCGGGCGGCGGCTACCGGCCGTTGCGGCGGGCGCTGTCGGATTACCTGCGCGTCGCGCGCTCGGTGAATTGCACGCCGGATCAGATCATCATCACGACGGGCATTCATCAATCGATCGATCTGGCCGTGCGTTTGTTGACCGACGTCGGCGACCGTGCGTGGGTCGAGGAGCCGTGCTATTGGGGCGCGCGCAGCGTGCTGCAATCGTCGGGGATCACGCTGGTGCCGGTCCCGGTCGACGACGAAGGCCTGAACCCCAGCGAGCAGGATTTGCAACAGCCGCCGCGCCTGGCGCTCGTCACGCCGTCGCATCAATATCCGCTCGGCATGGTGATGAGTCTCGCGCGCCGCCGCACGCTGCTGGAATACGCGCGCCAGCACAACGTCTGGATCATCGAGGACGACTACGACAGCGAGTTCCGCTACGGCAGCCGGCCGCTCGCGTCGCTGCAAGGGCTCGACGACGCGGGCCAGGTGATCTACGTGGGCAGCCTGGGGAAGATGCTGTTTCCGGGTTTGCGGATCGGCTACATGATCGCGCCGGAACATCTGGTGGATACGTTTCGCACCGGCGTGGCCGAGCTTTATCGTGAAGGGCAATTGATGCAGCAGGCGGTGATGACCGACTTCATCATGGACGGCCATCTCACCTCGCACGTTCGCCGCATGCGCGCGCTCTACGGCGAACGCAGGCAGATTCTGATCGACGCGATCACCGCGCGTTTCGGCAATGAACTGCCGGTGATAGGCGACGAAGCCGGGCTGCATCTGGTGCTCTGTCTGCCGGATCACGCGGACGATCGCGCGGTGACAGCCGCGGCTTTCGATGCCGGCGTGATCGTGCGGCCGCTCGCCGCCTACTACAGCAGCGCCACCCCCGCGCGGCGCGGACTGCTGCTGGGTTATGCGTGCGTGGCGAACGAAAAGATCGGGCCGGCGTTCGACACGCTCGCACGCGTGATCGAGCGAACCGCGTTGAAGGCGCCGACACGCGCGGCCTGATCGTCGCGGCTCGCGCAGGTCGCCGGTCGATTCGCAGCGAAGCGCGCGCCGCCGCCCTGCCGAACGGCGAGCGGGCGCTTACAACACACCTCAGTTCAAGCCAAAATCCACCCGCGTCGTCGCGCCTTTGTCCTTGATGCCCTCGGCGTTCAGCTTCGGCGCGACGATAAACACACGACTGCTGTCGATCTTGCCCTCCAGATACTGCTGCACGCTTTGCGCACGCTGCTGCGCGAGCTGGCGCAAGCTGGCCTCGTCGATCGGTGCGTTGGCGGCGAGCGCGTTCTTCATGTCGTCGTCCGGCAGGCTCCTGGTCAGGCCGACAAAGTTGCGCGGCTTCTTGAAGTCCGCCGACTTGTAGGCTTTGGTCAGATACTTGTCGTATTCCTGCGGATCGACGGTCATGGTCGAGACATCGACACTCTCGCCGTTGCCCACCACATCCTTGATCTTCTGCTGCCTGACGAGGCGATCGACATAGCGCATCCGCAAGGCGGGCTCGTCGATGGCCGGGTCGACCCGGCCGATCACGTCCATCCGGATCGACGACTTGTCGGCGAGCACCTTCACGATCGTGTCCAGCTTCTTGCTGTCGGCGTCCGAGAGCTTCGCCGAGCCCGGCTCGAACTCGACGTAACCCAATTCCTCGCCGTTGCCGCCGAAGGCATTGGCGATCAGCGAGAACGGCGACGTTACCGCCTTCTGCAACAGGTTGAGCACCGCGTGCCAGATCAGGCCGCCAATGCTGAACTCGGGATTCGACAACGAACCGGACACGGGAAGATTCACGTCGATTTCGCCGCGCGAGTTTTTCAGCAGCGAGATGGCGAGACGCACCGGCAGTTTGGTCGCCGTATCGTTTTCGACGTGATCGCCGAACGTTAGCTGATCGATGAACAGGTGATTGTTCGCGTTCAACTGGTCGTTCTCGAGCGTGTAATGCAGGTCGACGTTCAGCTTGCCCTTGGTGATCGGATAACCGGCGTATTTCGCCGAATACGGCGTGAGGTTGGTCAGCTCGATATCGTGCGCGCTGGCGGTCAGGTCGAGCGACGGCTTTGCAACCAGCGGATTGACCGTGCCGCGAATCGACAGCGGACCGTTGGCCGCCAGTTTCGCGGCGATGTCCACCGGCGCGGGCGTGGTCGATTGCGTGCCGAACGCGCCCACCGTGCCCTGAATGCCGACCAGGTTGGCCGTGAAATTCGGCTTGACGAAGTTGTCCGTGTACGTCACGCGGCCCTGCTGCAACACCAGTTGGCCGAAGTGCAGCTTCACCGGGCTTTGCGGCGGCGCGGCGGCCGTGACGGTCGCCGTCGCCACCGGCACGATCGCGGGCGTGGCCGCCGAAGCCGGGCCCGGCGCGGACGCCGCCGCCACGGCCGACGCCGCTTGCGGCGTCAACGGCACCGGATCGGCGCCGCTGCCGTCGCGCGTGAGCGATTGGGCGGCGCCCCCTTCATGCGCGACCACCTGATTGAGGTTGAGCTTGCCTTGCGCGTCGAGCAGCACGCGCCCGTAGAACCTGGTGAACGTGACACGGCCCGCGTCCACCACGGTGCCGCGCTCGTCGTAGTCGGCTTTCAGATTGGACAGCGCGAGCGAGCCCCAGCCGGCGAACCGGTCGGAAGTCGCCTTGTCGAGCATTCGCACGTCGACCAGCGCCATGTCGCCGTGGTAGCTCGCCTTCAACGTCTTCGCCTGAGTCACCGCGAGTTCGCCGTTTGCATTGAGCAGCGCGCTCGCGATCACCGCATTCAACTGACTGCCGAAATACGGTTCGAAGGCCGCCGCGTCGAGCCGGTTCGCGTTCACCTTGACGGCCAGCTTGAGCGGCGTCGCCGTGACGTTGCCCGTCAAGCCGAGCGTGCCTTTCTTGTTCAGTGTTGCCTGGAGCTCGATCGGCAGCGCACGGCTGAGGTCGTCGCTGATCTGCCGCACCTTGAGTTGCAGCGGCGCGATGTTCAGCTTGACCGGCTGCGGCGTGGTGTTGTCGGTGAAATTGGCCGTGGCGTCCTTCAGGCTCAACTCGCCGATCTTGTAACGCCATACGGGCGCTTCCGCCTGCGCTTTCGTGACCGCGTGCGTCGCCGTGCGCCGCTGCTCCGTTTCATGCGGACCAGCGAGCGAAGCCAGGTCGATGCTGCCGTCTTTCAGCCGCGCCGCGTTGACCACGAGGCCGGTCGTGTCGACGCCCGTGATGTCGGCCGTGCGTGCCGCCACGTCCACCTGCTTGACCGTCACGCGGCCTTGCGCGAGCGAGATGACCGGCTCCTTGCTGCCGCGCGCCGCCAGCTTCAGCGATTGCAGGTCCAGTTGCGTATCCGCGACCATCACGGCCACCGGCGATCTGGACCAGTTCGCGCCCACATTCGCGCTGGCGGAGAGCGCGCCGTCCAGCACTTGCGCCGCGGTTGCGGTGTCGAGATACGGTTGCAGCAGCGGCAACTTCAATGACTTCAGGTCGAGCTTGGCGCTGGCCGTTTGAGCGACAAGGCCGAACGCGCCCGCCGCGCCGAGCGAGCCGCCATCGCCCTTGAAGTCCGTGTTCAGCGTGTAATGCGCGGGCGCGGTGGCGAGCGTCGAAAAATCGGTCAGCGTGACGGCCAGCTTTTGCAGGCCGAGGTCGACAGGCCGCGAGCCGGCTTCGTCGTGGACGTTCACTACGCCGTCGTTGAGCGCGAAGCGTTTGATCGACAGATCCAGCGGCGGGGCGGCCTTTGCACCGACCGTTGGCGCGGCGCTGGCGCCTGATGCCGCGGCCGCCGCGCTTGCGGCGGGCTTCGCCGCAGTCGCTTCGGATGCGGATGCAGCCGCGCTTTCCGAAGCCGCCGGCGTCGGCGCGAACATCCGCTCCACACTCAGCACACCGTTTTTGTCGCGCGCCAGATTGGCGCTCGGCGCGTCGATACGAATATCGTCGAAGTGGTAAAGGCTCTTGAGCGGCTCGAGCGTCGAGGCGGCCACATGCACCGTGCGCGCGGCGAAGAACGGCGCCTTGCCTGGGTCCCGCACATCCAAGTCGTTCATATCGACGGTGCCCGCCACGCGCAACGAAGGCGCGTCGTGGGACATCACGAAGTTGAGCCTGAGGTCGGTGGAGAGCTTGCCGGATTGCACGATCACCGGCAGCCTGGCCGGCGCGTACGACATGAGCCGCGGCACATCGAGCCCGTCGAAACGCAGCGACACTTCCGACTCGCGCGACGCCGCGAACGGCTTGGTCTTGCCGTCGATGGCAAGCGGACTGCCGTCGATGCGCGCGCGCAGCAGCGGCTCGACGAAGATATCGGTTTTCGAAGGCAGCGTGGCGATGAACGGAATGCCGAGCTTCCACTGATCGATCACGTGGGTCGCGCCGAGCAGCTTGTCGTCGAACGTGATCTGGCCGTTTTCCAGACGAATGTTCGACACCGAGAAAAGCGTCGGCTTGCTATCGGGCGCGCTCGGCTGACTCGCGAACTTCTCGATCAGGTCGGTGAAGTTGAAGCGTTGCGCGTCGTAGCGCACGATATGAAAGCGCGGCGAATCCAATTGCACTTCATCGACGATCGGCGCGGCGCGAAACAGCGAACTCCACGACGCCCGCACGATGAGCCGCGCGATATCCACGAAATCGCCCGCGCCGCCGCGCTCGCCGATATGCACGCGGTCGGCTTCGAGCGTGAGCGTGTAGGGATTGAGCGCGATGCGGCCGATGCTGGCCGGCCGGTCGAGTTGTTTGCTGATCTGTTGTTCGGCGATATGGCGAATCAGCGGCGGCGCCGCGAAAAAACCCAACAGGCCGAACACTACGAGGAAAATCAGCAGACCCGTGATAACGCGCCGAGTGCGGCGTGACTGCGCGACCTCGCGCACGGTCTGAATGGAAGATGCCAGTGATGCTTTATTGAGGCTTGCCATGCTCGGTCTTGGGTAATGCGGCGGCAAGCCCGCCGCGAAACGAAAATCCCGCAAGCGGCAGTATAAGTCTGGAACCTCGCACGAGACAGCAATGTAAAGCGTGCTTACACAATGCTCCACGTGACAGCGCCGCATGTGCGTAGCGCCAAGACGCCGGACATGCGGCGCTTCATACCTCGCTCATGCGTTGCTGTCACATCGCTGCCGCATGGCAGCGATGCATGCCGCTGAAGGAGTCGACTGAAGCGGTCTACTGACGCACGACGGCCGGCGGTTGCCAACTGCCGTCGGTGGCTTCCGGCCTGGGTGCGTACAGACGCAGCACCAGTTGCAGATCCGCGCGCGGCGCGGGCAGCCAGTTGCCGCTCTTGCCGCGCGTGGACGACACGATCACGTCGAGCGAACCGTCGCGATTGCGGCGCGCGCCATTGCGGTCGCCGACCGCGAGACGCGCCGGCGCGCTTTCGCCCAACGCGCCGTCCTTCGTATAGGCGGTGATCGACCAGAAGCCGCGCACCGGCGGCAACTGGTTCGGCGCGAAGTGAATCACGTAGCGGTTCGCGCCGTTAAGCGCATGGCCGTCGCTGTCCTGGGTGACGACCGCGCGCACTTCGTCGTCCTTCGTGCCGATGCCCGGTTGCGTGGCGGCGGCATAAGCGCGCAGCGCGTAATCGGGACCGTAGTTGCCCACGCCGTCGCCGAACCAGTTCCAGCCGTTGCCGGTCAGCAGATTGGACGGCTGCGTGACGACGCGCTCGTGACCATCGGCGAGACCGGCCGCGACCGCCTCGGGCGCGTTCGGCAACTTCACGGGCTCGCCTGGCGTCACGCCCAGGTCCGAAAGGAATTTCAGTGCATGCGGGTCGGCCGGCGTCGGCGGATTGTCCGGCAAGGCCTGCGCGAGCCGGTTGAAGAAACCGTTGGCGTCGAGGGCGGCGACCTGCGCAGCCGGCGTGCCGGAGGCGCCCACCGCGGCATCGGCGGCGCTCACGCGTGGCGCAGCGATCGACGCCGAGCGCGTGTCGCCTGCATAGACGCTCAGCGGCGCGACGCGAATGGCGCGCTGCAGCTTGCGCACCGCCGTCAGGTCGCGCGTGCCGTTCGACTGAATGCGCACGCTCACCCACGCGTTGCGGGTCGGCACGTCGACGCGCTTCACGCCCTTGGGCAAGTCGCCCTGCCAGCCGGGGCTCACGAACGCAATCGTTTGCGCCTTGATGCCCGCGGCGCGGGTGGCGAACTGCGAACTGGTCGACCAGACGACGTTGGTCCACATGTCGAGCACGCGGGCGTCGACGTAACGGCCGCGTGAGTCGGGCAATGACACGATCACCGGCTCGCTGCCCACGTCCAGCCAACCGGTCGAATCCAGCGTATCGAGGCTCGGCTGCAACGGATACGCCGCGCCGATCGGCGGCAATGCCTGGGCGTGGCGCAACGTGTTGAGCGGCGCCTGGCCCGGATCGGCGCCGACCGCCGCGTCGCGTGCGACGCCCATCAGCACCAGCGGATAGCCGAACACATAAGAATCGGCGACTTCGTCCTTGATCCAGCCAGTATTTTTTTGCGTCGCGGACGGGGTGGACGCGCACCCCGCCAGAAGTGCGAGGCCCGCGAGCGATGCGCAGGTCCAGTGAAGCGTAAACAGTTCTCGGCGATTTTTTATCATTCGTTCAGGTGGCGGAGCGTGCTGCCCTAAGGGAGACGTCGGTACGCAGCGAATCTGTCCGCGTGGTCTCGCAAGACCCAGCGCAGCCAGTCCGCGGTGGCGATGCCGACAACATCGGGGTTGTATCGTATCCTTGTCCGCCAGGCAAGCGCAAAGGTCGCAATAGCGGTTGTAACGAGCGAACAACGTGCATTTGCGGTGCGGTTGACGATTTTTGTCAGCCCGCCCGGCGCGCGCCGCCGAGATTCTTTTTCGTTCACCGCTGCCTCGGTCCACCCATGATTCCTCCTTGACCTTGCCATCATAGGAAGGTTAATACTGGGTTCAGAACGCGGCCTCATGCCGCCACGAGCCTTCCACCATGACTGAACTTGCCAACCCACAGCGCTCCGCCGAGGCTGCCGCCACGCCCGCCCGCACCGCCGAACTCGACATCGGCGGCATGACCTGCGCCTCGTGTGCGATGCGCGTCGAAAAGGCGCTGGCCAAAGTGCCGGGTGTCGTGCGCGCGTCGGTGAATCTCGCCACTGAAAGAGCCCGCATCGACAGCGACGCCACCGTCGAACTCGAAACGCTCGCGAACGCCGTGCGCAAGGCGGGCTACGAAGCCACGCCGTCAGCACGCGCCGACGACGCGGCGTCCGTCCAAACGCCGCAAACCGCGGAGCTGACGATCGGCGGCATGACCTGCGCGTCGTGCGCGATGCGCGTCGAAAAAGCGTTGGCGAAGGTGCCGGGCGTCGCTAGCGCGTCGGTGAATCTCGCGACCGAAACCGCAACCGTCAATCTGAGCGACGCGGCCACCGAAGCGGAGGCGCTGATCGCCGCCGTCAAGAAAGCGGGCTACGAAGCGTCCTTGATCGCGCCGCCGGACACAACGCCGGCCGGCGACAACGCCGGCAACGCCCTCCCCGCCGACCGCAAACGCGACCAGACTCGCCGCGAACTCGCGGCCGTGCTCGCGTCCGCCGTGCTGACGCTGCCGCTCGCCGCGCCGATGATCGGCGAATGGTTCGGCGTTCACGTCATGCTTGCGCCGTGGCTGCAATTCGGCCTCGCCTCGATCGTGCAGTTCGTGTTCGGCGCGCGCTTCTATCGCGCGGCCTATCGCGCCGTGCGGGCCGGCGCCGGCAACATGGATTTGCTGGTGGCGCTCGGCACGTCGGCGGCTTATGGCATCAGCGTCTACGAACTGGCGACCCATCCGGGCGACATGATGCATCTGTACTTCGAGGCTTCGGCGGTGGTCATCACGCTGGTGCGCTTCGGCAAGTGGCTCGAGGCGCGCGCCAAGCGCCAGACCACCGACGCCATCCGCGCGCTCAACGCGCTGCGCCCGGATCGCGCGCGCATTCGCGTCGGCGCGGACGAACGCGACGTGCCGCTCGCGCTGGTGCGCGTCGGCACGGTGGTGATCGTGCGGCCCGGCGAGCGCGTGCCGGTCGACGGCGCGGTGCTCGAAGGCCGCACCCACATCGACGAATCGCTGATCACGGGCGAAAGCCTGCCGGTGCCG
Organism: Paraburkholderia sp. 22099; assembly: GCF_052045835.1. Classification (NCBI taxonomy): domain Bacteria; kingdom Pseudomonadati; phylum Pseudomonadota; class Betaproteobacteria; order Burkholderiales; family Burkholderiaceae; genus Paraburkholderia; species Paraburkholderia sp. 22099. The sequence continues at coordinate 10,090 of NZ_JBQEPU010000017.1, forward strand.
AAGCAGGCGGACGATCCGGTCACGGCCGGCTCGATCAACGGCGAAGGCGCGATTGCCGTGACGACCACCGCGATCGGCGCGGAAACGACGCTCGCGCGAATCATCCGGCTGGTGGAAAGCGCACAGGCCGACAAGGCGCCGATCCAGCGGCTGGTCGACCGGGTCAGCGAAATCTTCGTGCCGGCGATTCTGGCGATCGCGGCATTCACGCTGGCGGGCTGGCTGGTCGCCGGCGCGGGCGGCGAAACCGCGATCCTGAACGCGGTTGCCGTGCTGGTGATCGCCTGCCCGTGCGCGCTAGGGCTCGCGACGCCGGCCGCGATCATGGCCGGCACCGGCGTGGCGGCGAAGCACGGCGTGCTGATCAAGGACGCCGAGGCGCTGGAAACCGCGCATCGCGTGAACATCGTCGCGTTCGACAAGACCGGCACGTTGACGCTCGGCCAACCGTCCGTGACGGCGTTCGAACCGATCGGCGGCATGGGCCGCGACGAGGCGCTCTCGCTCGCCGCCGCGGTGCAACGGCACAGCGATCATCCGTTGGCGCGGGCCGTGGTGAAGGCGTATGAAGCGGCGATGTCGGCGTCGGCTGAGGAGCCGTCGACGAGCGACGAGGCTGCCGCCTCCGACTCCGCCGCCGTCGCGGCACCCGCGTTGGCTATGGCGCTCGCCGCCAGCGCCGCACGCGCGGTCCCGGGCCGCGGCGTCGAGGCGGACATCGACGGCCACACGCTGGCGCTTGGCAGCACACGCTGGCTCAACGAACTGGGCATCGCGTTGCAGCCGGAACTCGCCGCACGCGCCAAACAACTCGAAGCCGACGGCAACACCGTCTCCTGGCTGATGCGGCGCGATTCGCAAGCGCCCGCCGCGCTCGCGCTGATCGCTTTCGGCGACACCGTCAAACCGACCGCGCGCGCCGCCGTCGAACGTCTCGCGCGGATGGGCATCAGGAGCGTGCTCGTCACCGGCGACAACCACGGCAGCGCGGCAAGCGTCGCGAGAGCGCTCGGCATCGACGAATTCCACGCCGAGGTATTGCCCGACGACAAAGCCCGCGTGATTCGCGACCTGAAAATCAACAGCGCCGGCATCGTCGCGATGGCGGGCGACGGCATCAACGACGCGCCCGCGCTCGCCGCCGCCGACATCGGCATCGCGATGGCGACCGGCACCGACGTCGCGATGCACGCGGCCGGCATCACGCTGATGCGCGGCGACCCGGCGCTGGTGGCCGACGCCATCGACATCTCGCGCAAGACCTGGCGCAAGATCCAGCAGAACCTGTTCTGGGCTTTCGTCTACAACCTGATCGGCATTCCGCTCGCCGCCTTCGGTTTGTTGAACCCGATGCTGGCGGGCGCGGCAATGGCGTTTTCGAGCGTGAGCGTGGTCACCAACGCGCTGCTGCTGCGCGGCTGGCGCGGCGCACCGGGCCGCTGAAGCGAGCGAGCGCGGAACCTCTCGTAAGCGATGTTCCGCAATGACCCGACGCTTTCGATTAGCTAAAGAAAACGGGCGGTGCGGTCGTAAACAAGACACCGATGCCGGATATGCCTACGCATGGTCCGCGCAGCGCTTCTCTTCCCTTACTCCGCAACCGCTCATGGAACTTCTCTCATTGCGCCGCGCCAGCGTTGGCGCCCGGCTCGCCGTGCTCTCCTGCGTGCTGGTGGCGTTGATTTTCGCCGCCTTCGCGCTGGCGCTCACGCGCACCGCCGGCAAGCAGGTCAGCGATCAGGTGCTCGAACGCATTGCCGATAAGGACCGCTCCATCGCGGCGATGATCACGCTGTTCGACAAGGCGCTATCGACCGAAGTCGATCGCTCGACGTCGCTGTTCGCGAGCTTCCTGCCTCCCACCTATACGCTCGACGAAACGCAGAAGATCGACGTCAACGGCGTCGCCGCTCCCACCATGAAGGCCGGCGACAAAGTTCTGAACATGGACTTCACGATCCCCGACCAGTTTCTGGAACGCAGCGGCGCAATCGCCACCGTGTTCGCACGCAGCGGCGACGACTTCGTGCGCGTGACCACATCGCTGAAGAAACAGGACGGCTCACGCGCGATCGGCACGCTGCTCGACCGCAAGGGACCGGCGTATGCGCTGGTCGTCGCAAACAAGTCCTATACGGGACTCGCCGCGCTCTTCGGCAAACGCTACATCACGCAATATCGCCCCGTCACCGATGCGAGCGGCCGCGTGATCGGCGCGCTGTTCGTCGGCGTGGAGGTGGACAAGGAAATCCAGTCGGTCGAGGAAGGCATTCGCAAGCTGAAGATCGGCGACAGCGGTTATTACTTCGTGCTCAACGCGTCGAAAGGCGCGGACCGCGGCAAGCTGATCGTTCATCCGGCCGCCGCCGGCCAGAACGCGGACAACGCGAACGCGCCGTATCAGCAGATGCTCGACATGAAGGAAGGCCGGCTCGAATACAGCTCGGCCGACGCGACGCTCGGCGAGAGCGGCGCGCGCGACAAGTTCGTGTCGTTCGTCACCGTGCCGGAATGGCAATGGCTGGTGGGCGGCGTCGCGCCGCGCGACGAGGTGATGGCCGACGTCACCGCCACCCGCAATCAGTTCCTGCTGATCGGCTTCGCGCTGGTCGGCGTGTTCGCCGTGGTGTTCCTGTTCGCGGTGCGCCGCCTCGTGAGCCGTCCGCTCGATGAAGCCGCCAAGGCGTCCGAGCGTTTCGCGGCGGGCGATCTGAGCGTGCGCGTGGCGCAAGCCGGCAACGCGCGCGCCGATGAGATCGGCCGCCTGATGCAGTCGATCGACGGCATCGGCGAAGGTCTTGCGCGCATCGTCTCGCAGGTGCGCAACGCGTCGGCCGACATGTCGCACGGCACCGAAAAGATCGCCACCGGCAGCGGCAACATCGCCGCGCGCATCGCCACGCAGGCAAGCAGCCTGGAGGAAACGGCGGCCAGCATGGAGCAGATCACGTCGACGGTGCAGCAGAACGCCGACCACGCCGTGCAAGCCAACACGCTCGTCACGCGCGCCGCCGATGCCGCGCTCGAAGGCGGCCGCGCCGTCGAACGCGTGGTCTCGACGATGGGTGAAATCAGCCGCTCGTCGCAGAAGATATCGGAGATCACCAGCGTGATCGAAGGCATTGCGTTCCAGACCAATATCCTCGCCTTGAACGCCGCGGTGGAAGCGGCGCGCGCCGGCGAACACGGCAGGGGCTTCGCGGTGGTGGCCTCGGAAGTGCGCGCGCTCGCGCAGCGCAGCGCGGCTTCGGTGAAGGAGATCGAGAGTTTGATCGCGGCCTCCACGGCGACCGTCGACAGCGGTTTTCGCATCGCCGAGGAAGCCAGCGCCACGATGCAAGGCATCGTTCAACAGGTCGGCCAGGTGCGCGCGATCATGGGCGAGATCAGCGTGGCGTCGCGCGAGCAATCGGGCGGCATCGAACAGGTCAATCTCGCCGTCACGCAGATCGGCGAGGCGACCCAGCAGAATGCGACGATCGTCGGCGAAGCGGAACTCGCCGCGGCCGAGTTGCGCGAGCAGGCCGCGCGTCTCGCGCAGGTGGTGAGCGTGTTCAAGCTGGGAAGCGGGCGCGATTGAACCCTGCCGCAGCGACGGCGCGTTGCTTCTCACGCGCCGTTATCGTCGCCCGTTTTCGCTGCCGCCGCGCCTCAGAACTCGACGTCCAGTTCGTCGATCTCTTCCACTTCCTGTTGCGCGTCGGCAATCCACTGCCGCATTTCGGGCAGCGCCATGATGCGTTGTCCGTATTCGACGATCTCAGGGTCGAGCTTCACGTCGTAGGTGACGAAGCGCGTCACCACTGGCGCGTACATCGCATCCGCCGCGCTGCGCTCGCCGAACAGAAACGGACCGCCGTACTCCCTCAGGCACTCGCCCCAGATCGCCACGATCCGGTCGATATCCGATTGCGCGCGCGCCCATACCTTGAAGCCCGGAAAATGCGCCTTGAGGTTCATCGGCAACGCCGAGCGCAACGAAGCGAAACCCGAGTGCATCTCGCCGCAGATCGAGCGGCAATGCGCTCGCGCGCGAATGTCTTTCGGCAACAGCGCGGCTTCAGGTTTCAGTTCGTTCAGATATTCGGCGATCGCCAGCGTGTCCCAGACCTTGATGCCGTCGTGCACGAGACACGGCACGAGGATCGACGGCGACAGCAGCAGCAGTTCGGCGCGTGCGGCAGGGTCGTCGATCGGCGTCACGATCTCTTCGAACGGCAAGCCGCTGAATTTCGTCAGCAACCAGCCGCGCAGCGACCATGACGAATAGTTCTTGCTGCTGATGGTGAGCGTCGTTTTCGTCATACGTTTCTCCTCCGATGAGGCGTTCGTCGACGCCGGGCGATGCCATGCACGCTGCCGTGCGCGGGCGCACCAAAGCGCGGCAATCCGGGCGCGCTCGTTTAAGGCGCGCAAATGCTATGCCAACGCGGGGCACCGCCGCCCGTGCGCGCCTATCATTGGCACATGACTTGCCTATATTCGTGCTCTTTTTCCTCTTACGCATTCGTGCGAAGGTTATGAACCTGTTCGCATACCCTACTTACCAGGCTTTCGCCGACATGATGCTGCCGATTCGGCACGGCGCGGCACTGGTGAATCATTCGCTCAACGCGTGGCCCGCGTTCGGCGAAACCTCGCGTGGCCGCTCCCTCGGCGCGGCCTGCGATCTGTTGACGCTGGCGGGCCTTACGCCCGTGCGGCCGCCTTTCGGCATCGACAGCGTGGTGGCGGAAGGCAAGCCCGTCGCGATCGTCGAGGAGATCGCGGCGCACACGCCGTTCTGCTCGCTGCTGCATTTCCGCAAGGACACCACGCTCTCCACACCGCAACCGCGCGTGCTGGTGATTGCGCCGATGTCAGGCCACTTTGCCACGCTGTTGCGTGGCACTGTGCGCACCATGCTGGCCGAACACGATGTGTACGTCACCGATTGGCACAACCCGCGCGACGTGCCGTTGAGTCAAGGACGCTTCGGCTTCGACGAATTCGTGCAGCACGTGATCGACTTCACCGAAACCATCGGCCCCGGCGCGCACCTTTTGGCGGTGTGCCAGCCGACGGTTGCCGCATTGGCCGCGGTCGCGCTGATGGCCGACGACGATCACCCCGCGCAGCCCGCCAGCATGACGCTGATGGCCGGCCCGATCGATACCCGCATCAACCCGACGCGCGTCAACGATCTGGCCAAAAGCAAGCCGATCGAATGGTTCGAGCAGAACCTGATCAGCGCGGTGCCGTTCGGTTTCGCGGGCGCTCACCGGCGCGTGTATCCGGGCTTCGTGCAACTGAGCGCGTTCATGTCGATGAATCTCGGTCGCCACCTCGAGTCGTTCGAGACCATGCATTACGAGCGCGCCAAGGGCGATCCGGGGAAAGCCGACACCATTCGCACGTTCTATGAAGAATACTTCGCGACGATGGACCTGACCGCCGATTTCTATCTGGAAACCGTCGATACCGTTTTTCAGCGGCACGCCCTGCCGTTGAATGAACTCGAAGTGCAAGGGCGCCTGGTCGATCCCTCGAGAATTCGCCGCACGGCATTGCTCACCGTGGAGGGCGAAAAGGACGACATTTGCGCGGTCGGCCAAACGCTCGCCGCGCAGGACATGTGCGATAAATTGCGGCCGTATCTGAAGACGCATCATGTGCAAACCGGCGTGGGGCACTACGGTGTATTCAACGGACGCCGCTGGGAGCGGCAGATTTATCCGCGCGTGCGGGCCGTGATTTACGACAACGAGCCGCGCGCGGTACTCGTGAGTTCGCGGGCGCGCACGATCGCGCCGGTGCATATCACCGCTGCCGCCGAAATCAATCGAGCAGCGCCGGCCGCGACGGCGGTGGTCGAGGTCGAAGTGGAAGGCGCGGTGAGCTCGGCGCCGAACGGCGCCGGCTCCCGTGCCGCCGCGAAGCCCCAGGCGTCGCAGGCATCGCGCCCGATACGCAGACGGCCTCCCGCCACGCCATGAATGTTTAACGGACGGCTCGCATCACACTCGCACCAGGCGATGCGGAGCCGCGCTCGATCCGCGCCTGGTTTTGCCCCGGTTTCCGCTCACGCCTCGACGCTTTTCCACGGCGTCACCGCCGGCACTTCGCACGGACCTTCCACTTCGAGCGACTTGAAATCGGCCGGCGAAACGATTTCGAGGTACTCCATATCCTCTGAGTAATCGAACAGATAATGGACGATGCCCGGCGCCTGATGCACGCAGTCGCCGGCGGCGACGAGCGTCTCCTTGTCGCCGTACATGAAGCGCGCCCAGCCCTTCAACATGATCACGATGTGGAAATCGGCCTCATGCCGGTGCCAGCCGGTGCCTTGCTCTGGTGCGTGATTCGCCTTCACGAGTTGGGCGAGCACCTTGCCGCCGGTCGCTTGCGCGATGCCCAAGTCGCGGTAAAGAAAAAAATCGCGTAAGCCCTGATCCACGTAGGACGTATCGTGCGGACGGACATGACTGAATTGCGTGGCGAATTCGGTGGACATGATCACGCTCCTGGACGGTGAGCCGGCGGTTGAAAACGACGCGTTGGAGCGTCGGTGGCAAGCATCAAGCGGGCCAGTCGTTGCGCTTCGATCTTGCGCGATCCGCGAGACATGCGATGGGTGTCGCGCCGCATTGCGCGGCGCGATGTGCCTGTAACGTAGTCAGGGTTTATGCGCTCGGGCGGAACATCTGGAACATGTCGCCGATGGCCGCGTAGTCGGCGCGGTAGCCCGCGCGCATGATCGGCTGCGCGGCGTGGGTATCGAACAGGCCGTCTTTCAGATACGCCTCGTCGATGTGCACGCCGACCACCTGGCCGAGCGACAGGTAGTTGTCCATCGGCTTACCGTCGAGGGTATGCAGGCGCACCACCTGCAGCAGCTTGCATTCGAGCGCGGCCGGCGCTTCGGCGACGTGCGGCACGCCGACGTTGCGGCCCGCGGCGGGCGTCAGCCCCGCGAGTGCGAATTCGTCGACATGCGGCGGCACGGGCGCTGACGAGCGGTTCATCTGTTCAGCGAGCGGCCTGCTGGCGAGATTCCAGACGAACTCGCGGGTTGCCTCGATGTTGGCGATGCTGTCCTTGCGGCCTTCGCTGCAAAAACCGATGATCGGCGGAGAACTGGCGAACGCGCCGAAGAAACTGTAGGGCGCGAGATTCAGCGTGCCGTCCGTGTCGCGCGAGGAAATCCAGCCGATCAGGCGCGGGGCGACGATCGCCTTGAACGGGTCATGTGGAAGGCCGTGACCGGCAGCGGGGTCGTAGAAGTAATGGGACATGGGTTGGCGTTGAAGTGCGTTTTTGTTGGCGGACAGGCGAGCGGTCTTTATACCGCAGACTCGCTCCAACTGCCGGCGCGCGCGATTCGTCACCGCGGCTAATCAAGTCCGATCACACCAGCGCTTCCTGCACGTGCCTCGGCAACACCACTCTGAATGACGAACCTTTGCCGATTTCCGTTTGCACGTCGATCCGGCCGCCCTGCTTTTTGACAACGCCGTATGAGATCGACAGACCCAGCCCGGTTCCGCCGCCGACGGGCTTGGTCGTAAAGAAGGGATCGAAGATCCTGCCGCGGTGCTCGGGTTTGATGCCGCTTCCGGTATCTTCCACTTCCACCCACACGTGCTGTTCATCGTGACCTGTCCGCACGGTGATGCACCCATGCCCCTCGATCGCCTGGGCCGCGTTGACGAGCAGGTTCATGAACACCTGGCCCAGTTGCGACGGAATACATTCCACTTGCGGAATGGCGCCGTACTCCTTCTTCACTTCCGCCTTGTGCTTGAGTTCGTTCCAGACAATGTCGAGCGTCGTATCGAGGGTGCTTTCGAGGCAGGCCCACCGCCGCTCCGTCGCCTCCTGCTGCGAGAAATCCCTGAGACCCTGCACGATGCGCTTGACTCGCTGCATGCCGTCGACGGATTCCGTCAGCAGTGTCGCGATGTCGGTTCGCAAGTAGTCGAGATCGAGCTCGCGTTTCAATTCGTGGATTGCCGCGCGCGACGCGGGTGTCATTTCCGATTCGACTTTCTCGTAAGCGGAAAGCGCGGCGAACAGATCGGCCACATACCGTTTGAACGTACCCAGATTCGCGTTGACGAAGCCGACCGGATTGTTGATTTCATGCGCGACGCCTGCTGCAAGCTGCCCGATCGACGCCAGCTTTTCCGATTGCAGCAACTGACCGTGAGCGTGCGCGAGTTCGTGGATCAGTTCTTCCTGGCGCGCCCTCTCCTCTTGAAGCGCGACGTTGGCCAGTGCGAGCTGCCGGCGGTCCCGCTGAAACTGTTCGACCGCTCGCGCCATCTCGCCGATCTCGTCGCGGCCCTGAACGGGAACCGGCACGTGTTCGCGGCCAACATCGTCAAGCCGCAGGTTGCTGCTGACCAGTTCCAGCCGCGAAAGCACATGCTTGCCGAGAAATGCGTGCGCGACGAGCCATGCGAACGCAAGACAGCTCGCGATCATCGCAGTGATCCAGCGCTGATTGCGAGCCGACGTGTCGGCCAACCGCTGCACCGCCTCCTGAAAGTCGCGCGTGTAACGGTCTGATTGAAGCTCGGCGGATTCCACCATGACGGCTGCCTGCCGGCGCAGCGCTTCGCTGAACCGGTCGTCGATCTTTTTAGCGCCGGCCTCTGACCCGGCGACTCCCGGCCCATGATGCGAAGCAGCCGGAATGCGCGCGTCATCCGAACCCAGTTGGCTCTCCCGCAATTGCGCGACGATATTCACGGTATTGCGGAACAACTGGCTCGACTGATGCAGGTCGAGCACGCTGACGTCGTTGTTGGCGGCGGCAAGGCGGCCCGACAGATGATCGAACGCTTCCAGTTGCTTGAGGATATCGGCGTAGCTGGCTCGCGTCGTCTCGACCGACCCGGCCGTTTCCAGTTGCGAGGATTCACGCTCGATCAGCAGGGTTTGCTGAACCAGTTCGTGCGCGACGTCCATGAGAACGAGCTGATCGTTGGCCAGCAGCCGGGTCGCGCTGGTCGACGCCCGCAGCGCGTACACCGCGGTGATCCCGCAGGTCGCGATGAGCACGGCCAGTACGACCGCGGCCCAGATGAATTGCGAGCGCAGTGATCGTGGCAGCATTGCGGCGCGGACGTCCCGCAAATTCATAGTCGGTTCCTGTGCATTCGCCGCCGGAGGCTATCGCTTCCAGATGCCGCGGTAGATGGTCCGGTAACCGTTGTCCGGGTCATATTGGCCAAGCAATCCGCCGTCGAATTCGATATTGCGCGCCGTCACCAGATGAACCGGCGACACATAGCCGGTGACCTGCTGATGCGCGAGCAGACGGTTTAACTCGTCGACGAGTTGCCAGCCCTGGAGATTGAGCGGCTCGGCGACCGTGCCGGTCTGAAACGTGCCGGCCTGGATGCGCAGGAACGCGGCGGCGCTGCCGTCGCCGGCCGACAGCATGCTGAGGCTTCGGCTCGCGCGCCCGGCGCGCGTGAGTTCGGCAGCCGCGTAGTCGAAGTAGATATCGTTGATGGCGAGCGCATACGTCCAGTTCTTTCCGTGTTGAGCGAGCAGCCGGTCCGTGACGGCCGGCATCAGTCCGGCGCTTTTCGAAATGGCGAGATCCTGCACGGCCAATAGCGTGCAATCCTGGCATGCGCGGATTACCTCCAGCATCGCATCTGTCTTGGCCTTGGCGATCTGGAAATTGCTGTCGGTGAAGACCACGATCCCGCCGTGCCCCGCCGATTGCGTGACCGCCGCCATGGCCGTGATGCGCGCCACGTCCAGCGGATTCGTGGAGACGTTCACCGCCACGGGACTATCCGGCATCACGCCGGCGCGAGAACCGACATGCCAGCCGACCATCGGAATCTTTTGCGCCGCGAACGGCAAGAGCTGCGGCTTCATCTCTCCGGCATCCACGCCGACGAGTATCACGCCGTCGGGCCGCAGCGCGAGCGCGGCGGCGACCGCGTTGCGCCGGCCCTCCGACGTGCCGCTCGCGTCGTAGACGCGCGTTTTCCAACCGATGACGTCCGCGGCTTCCTTGATGCCTTTCGCCACGCCGAGGATGCCGCCGTTGCGCAAATCCTCGCTGACGATGGCAATGGTCGCGCCGGACACCGCCGCCGGTCCCGACGCCGGTCCGCTCCAGCGCGAACTGCGCTCGGACGCCTTGTCGACCGCATGCCGCATCTGAGCCATGCTCATTGCGGCGCGCGGTTCATTGCCTTCCGGGTTTGGCGACGCGGCCAGCGTGTAGACGGGCTGGATCGAACACCAGCAAACTGCTAACGCCCCCATTGTTCGTTTGCAACTCGAGAGCATGCTTCCCCCAGATTACGAGGCACGAGGTCGACGTGAAGCGAATACGCGAACACGCCGGGAGTGACTTGTTAACGGCGCGAAGGCTATGCCAGTTGATAGCGGAATCGATAGCGGAAACCCTTACCGATCTTCAACGCGTTCTGGAGCCGGCCCTGACAGGCCGGTTTTTTTATGCCTTATCGCCCAGGGGTGACCCCGATACGGGAAGCGTTCGTGAGGCCGTTATTCCATGAGAGCGGCAACATGAATCCATTGCTTACTACCGCGGGAAACAGCATTCCGTACCCTGCAAATATAAGGGGCGTTTCGTGACGACCAATCTGTCGGAATCCATCGTCGAACTCGTGAATTGCGGGGTCTTCGCTCTGGACCGCGATCTGCGCATCCTCGCCTGGAACCGCTTCATGCAATCTCATAGCGGCCGTTCCGCCGAGGAGGTGATTGGCCTGGAGCTTCTCGACGTGTTCCCCGAATTGCCGAGAGAGTGGCTGAAGAGAAAAGTCGAGGGCGTTTTCGTACTGGGCACGCCCGCTTATTCGTCGTGGGAGCATCGCCCGTTTCTGTTTCACTTCGAGCACTCGCGCCCCATTACCGGGCCGATCGACGCGATGCGGCAGAACTGCAGCTTCATTCCGATCGAGAACGCCGAGCGCGAGGTGACGGCGGTGGCGGTCACCATCGTCGATGCGACGGATGTTTGCATTGCCTACGGCGAATTGCAGAAGCGCGAACAGACCGTGGCGAATGCATTGGCCGAATTGACCGTGCGCAATAGCCAGCTCACCGAGCTCAATGACGAATTGGCGCATGCGCACCAGCAACTGCTGCAATCGGAAAAACTCGCCGCGATCGGTCAACTCGCGGCAGGCGTTGCCCATGAGATCAACAACCCTGTCGGCTTCGTGCTTTCAAACCTGAACACGCTCGAGGGCTACATCAAGACACTGATCCGCTATGCAGAAGATATGAATCAGCTCGTCGCGCGAACCGCGCCGTCCATCGAGCCCGACTTGCGCGCACTGACCGCAAGCGCCGATCTGGACTATCTGCTGGACGATGCGCCCGCGCTCGTGCAGGAATCCCGGGAAGGTCTCGCCAGAGTCCGCACCATCGTGGTCGATCTGAGGGACTTCTCCCGGATCGACAGCACGCACGTCTGGGAATGGTGCGATCTGCACCGCTGCATCGAGTCGACGCTGAACATCGTGCATAACGAGGTGAAGTATCGCGCCGATCTGGTTCGCGAATACGCCGAGATACCGCTCGTGCGGTGCATCCCCTCGCAGATCAGCCAGGTGGCGTTGAATCTCGTCGTGAACGCGGCGCAGGCGTATGCCGGGAAACAGGATCAGCACGGCGCGGCGCAGGGCAAGATCACGATCCGCACCGGCGTCGACGACGCCGATCCGTCACGCATCTGGTTCGAGGTGGCGGACGCCGGGTGCGGCATACCCGCCGAGCACCTGAGCCGCATCTTCGATCCGTTCTTCACCACCAAGCCGGTGGGCCAGGGAACCGGCCTCGGGCTATCGGTCAGCTACGGCATCGTCAATGCGCATCATGGGCAGATTTCCGTGACCAGCACGGTCGGCGCCGGCACGACATTCCGCGTCACGCTACCGGTGGACGCAGCGGAAGAGTCGCCCCAACCCGGCAAGACGGAGCCGGTCGTCGCGCATGCGAGCGCGCCGGATGCCCGAACCCAATCCACGCTGGCTTCAACCGGCAGATAGAGGACCCTATGGCTCTGCCAATACTCGTTGCCGACGATTCGGCGCTCGCCAGGAAATTGCTCATTAAATCCTTGCCCGATGACTGGGAGGTGGACATCACGCAGGCGTCGGACGGCGCCGCGGCACTCGAATCCTATCGAGCCGGCAAAGGCGCCGTGATCTTTCTCGATCTGACGATGCCGCACATGACCGGATTCGAAGTACTCGAGGCAATCCAGCACGAAGGACTCGATGCCTTTGTCATTGTCGTATCGGCGGACATTCAGTCGGGTGCGGTCGAGCGTGCGAAAGCGCTCGGTGCGATCGGCTTTGTCTGCAAACCCGTTTCGCCCGAAGCGATCGGGGCAATCCTGAGGGAGTATGGTCTCCATGAATGAACAGGGTCTTAACGAAGACCAGCGCGATGCTCTGCAGGAGATCTGCAATGTCGGAATGGGAAAGGCAGCCGCCGCGCTGGCAACGCTACTCGGCGCATTCGTCACGTTGTCGGTGCCGGGCATCAGGCTGGTGAGCACCGCCCAGTTGCCTGAAGCATTGCGAGGGCATGGCGTCAGTCAGTTGCCGCCTGTGCGCCAGGCTTTTCAGTCGGATATTTCGGGGGAAACCATCGTGCTGTTCGGCGCGGACGGTCAACGCGAACTCCGGCAATTGCTGGACTACGACCTCGAAAACAGCGACGCCGGCAACGAAGCGCTGTGCGACATCGCCAACCTGCTGGTGGGTGCTTGTGTTCAAAGCGTCTTCGAACAACTCGGCAGGCGCATCAGCTTTTCGAGCCCGACGCTACTGCCGGTCACGGAAGGGTCCAACCTTGGCCACTTCGAGAACGGCCGCTGGGGCCTCGCGCTGCTGCTGGAAATTCACTTCACGCTCGAAAAAGGCGGCTTCGGCGCACGCATGGTGATGTTGCTGCCCGACGAAGCCATCCGCGGAATGAAGCATGCGCTCGACCAGTTTCTCAGCTCGATCTAGTGCAATGCCGGCGAACAATCACCAAGGAAATCCATGTCCGAACTTCAGGTAACCGACCAGATGCCCGGCGCGAGCGAATCGCCCGCGGCATCGCAAGAACCCCTCGAAGCGCCGGTCCCCACGCTGTTGCTGGTGGATGACGAGCCAGGGGTCGTCTCATCGCTCAAGCGGCTGTTCCGGCCGCTCAAGTACGAGGTGCTCTCGGCGTACAGCGGCGCCGACGCGCTTCAGTTACTCGAAACGGCGCGCGTGGATGTGATCATCTCCGACATGCGCATGCCGAACATGGACGGCGCCGAATTCCTGTCCCGCTCCCGCTCGATCGCGCCCGACGCGATCAGGATTCTGCTGACCGGATATTCGGAGGTGGAGGCCGTGGTGCGCGCGGTGAACGAGGGGCACGTCTATCACTACCTGCACAAGCCGTGGGACGACCAGGACCTGCTGCTGACCATCCAGCGCGCGCTCGAACAACTGCGGCTGCAACGCGAAACCGTGCGCCTGACCGAATTGCTGCAACGGCAGAACGAAAGGCTGGCGAGCTTCAACACGGAACTCGAGCGCGACGTTCATGCGCGGACGGAGGAAATCCGCCAAACGGTCATGTTTCTCGAAGGCGCCCAGCAAGATCTGAAGAGCAATTTTCTAACGATGGTGAAGGTCTGCGCGAACATGGTCGAGATGCGCTGCGGTCTTCCCGGTCATTCCGCGAGAATCGGCGAACTGGCGAAACAACTCGGCGCGTCGATTGGAATGAGCGACTACGCGTGTGGCGAATTGTTGATGGCGGGCCTGTTGCACGGCATCGGCAAGCTCTTTCTTCCCGACGCGTTGCTGAAGACGCCCATCGCGAAGATGCAGCCGCAGGAAGCCAAGCTTTATCACCTGCATCCGCTGCATGGACAAATGGCGCTGAGCCCCGTGTCGCAACTCGCCAATGTGCAGGCCATGATTCGCCATCAATATGAGCGCTTCGACGGACGCGGCGCGCCCGACGGCCTCGCCGGCAGTTCCATTCCGATCGGCGCTCGCATTCTCGCGCTGGCCCGCGACGTGGAAGATTTGCGCATCGGCGCGATTGCGCCGCAAAAGATGACCGACGCGCAAATCGTGTCCACCGTGCGTTCGCAGTCGGGCATTCGCTATGACCCGGCCATCGCCGACAAATACATCGAGCTGGTCACGAGCCACGCCGAACTGTCGCCGGAAGGCGTGCCCGACACGGTCGACGCGTCGCATCTGAAAGAGGGAATGAAGCTCGCGGAAGACCTCCGCACTTCACGCGGCACGCTGCTGATGACGAAAGGCAAGGTGCTTTCCGCGGATCAGATCGCGCAGATCCGGCGCTTCGAGATTCATGAGGAAGAGCGCTTCGTCATCCTTGTGGAGCGAAGCCTGGTGGCTACCGCGGCGACGCGGGCGGCCTGACGTGCTGTCCGCTTTCGGCGGGAAACGCGTGTTTGGGCGAGGCCACCGGCCGTCAACGCGGTGGCCCGTCCGTATCGCCTGGCTCGATACGCGGCTGCGCGAGCCGCGGCTCGGGCTCCTTGCCGGCTATCGTCGCCAGAATCAGTTCGGCGATGACCCTGCCGGACGACTCCCCGGTCGGCTGCACGACGGATGTCACCGTGTGTGACGAAGCGACGTCCGGCGGCACGCCGTCATAGACGATCAGCGAGATTTCCGTACCCAGTTGCTTGCCGCTCTCGACGATCGCGCGACACGCGCCGGCGCCCGCGAGGTTGTTGTCCACCACCAATGCCGTCGGCGGCTCGGCCAGTTCGAGCAGCGCTCGCGCCGCTTCATACCCGCCCGTCCGGTTGAACGGACATTCGATCATGAGCGACGCCTCCGGCTGAATGCCGGCCTCTTGCAGCGCGCTGACGAAACCCGCGCGCCGTTGAGCGGCAAAGCTCATCGTCAGCGGCGCACTGAGCAAGCCGATTCGTCGGTGCCCGAATGCGATCAGACGTTGCGCGGCGGCCCGCGCTCCCGCCTCGTTGTCGAAGTCGAACCAGCCATAAGGCGTGGGGCTGTTGGTCCGCCCATAAGCGACGAAGGGAAACTGACGCGCCTGAAGAAACCGGATGCGCGGATCGTCGACGAGCGTGCGCGCCACGATCAGACCGTCGACCAGTTTGCCTTCGACCAGCCGACGGTACGTCTCGAGTTCCGCGTTTGGCCGTGCGGAAACAATGATCAGATCGAGGTCGCTTTCGCCGAGGCGCTCGGTCATGCCGGCCACGACCTCACCCAGACGCGGATCGCCAAGGTCGCCCGTACCGAACGGATAGACCATGCCCACCGCTTCGGCGCGGCCGGTGGCGAGCCGCCGCGCGGTTGGGTCGGGGTGGTAGCCGAGTTCGCGCGCCGCCTCGATTACTCGCAGGCGGGTTGCTTCATTCACGTCGTCATAGCCGTTGAGCGCCCGGCTAACGGTCGTGCGGGAAAGTCCGAGCGAGTCGGACAGCGTCTTTAGATTCACCTTCACGTTTCCACCTTGGCGTTGCTCTGTTTTCCCCTGGGGCGGCCTTGCGTGGCGGGGATTTGGCGCCGGTTGGGCAAGCGTCATGGTACCTCAAAACTTACCAATCCTTTGACAATCCAAACCGGTTTGGACTATGATCCAAACCGGTTTGGATACCTCGCGTCTCCGACGTATTGGAGTCACGGCTGTTCCTTGGGCCCGCGAGAGACCATTCGTAGTTCCTAAAACAGACGTCCGGCAGGTCCTTGCCCGATGAGCAACACGGGCAAGGCCGGCCGACAAACGTCGTTTCCTATTGCTGTTTCCGGCAATGAGCTTTCCGCAATCCGGCTCCAGCGCCACAGGCGTCTCCGGCATCACCAGGTTCTGAAGCAGATATTTCGTACCAACAAGTCAAACGGCAACGCTCCGGCGGTTTCCCACGGCCCTCGTTGCGCACTCTTCCAGGATGTGAACCCGATGAACAGACTTCGATCCCCGCAATTCCCGTCAACTCGCGCCCGCCTGCGCTCGACCGCGGTGTGCGGCACGCTGCTCGCCGCCGCGGCGGCTCCCGCGCTGGCCCAATCGTCCGCGCCGGGCTTCCCCGCGCCGACGCCGCATACGCAGCAGGCCTACGACCCCGAGAGCAGTTTCACGATGCGCTGGACGCGCGCCGATGTCCGACAAATCAAGGCGCAATCGCACACGGCGACCGCCGCCGACAAGAACTCGCTGCCCGCGGCGCTGACCATGCCGGACATTCCGGCGGACTTCCCGCTGATCAACTCGAACGTGTGGGTGTGGGACACATGGCCGCTGTCGGATGTCAAAGCGGACAACCTGAGCTACAAGGGCTGGGAAGTCATTTTCTCGCTGACCGCCGATCCGCACGCGGGCTATTCGTTCGACGATCGCCACGTGCACGCTCGCATCGGCTTCTTCTATCGCCGGGCGGGGATTCCGGCGTCACAGCGCCCGGCGAACGGCGGGTGGACCTACGGCGGACATCTGTTCCCGGACGGCACGAGCGCGAAGGTCTTCGGCACCGCGCCGATGACGCAGAACGCGGAATGGTCGGGCTCCGCGCGGCTGACGAACGGCAACAACCTCAGCCTCTACTACACCGCGCTGTCGTTCAACCGCTCGGCCGAGGGCGGCCAGGACATCACGCCGCCTATCGCGATCATCACGCGCACCGACGGGCACATTCACGCGGACGACACGCACGTCTGGTTCGACGGATTCGACAAGCACGACGCGCTGCTCGAACCGGACGGCAAGCTGTACCAGTCGCGCGAGCAGAACACGTACTACTCGTTCCGCGATCCGTTCGTGTTCACCGATCCGGCGCATCCGGGCAAGACCTTCATGGTGTTCGAAGGCAACACGGGCGGCCCGCGCGGCGCGCGCACCTGCACCGAGGCGGATCTGGGTTATGCGCCCAACGATCCGTACAAGGAGGATCTCAATGCGGTGATGAACTCCGGCGCGACCTACCAGAAGGCGAACGTCGGTCTCGCGGTGGCGACGAACAAGCAGCTCACGGAGTGGAAGTTTCTTCCGCCGCTGCTGTCGGCCAACTGCGTCAACGATCAGACCGAGCGGCCGCAAATCTATATCAAGGACGGCAAGTACTACCTGTTCACGATCAGCCACCGGCCGACCTACGCGGCGGGCGTCGACGGTCCTGACGGCGTGTACGGTTTCGTCGGCAACGGTATCCGCAGCGACTTCCTGCCGTTGAACAAGGGTAGCGGCCTCGTGCTCGGCAACCCGACCGATTTCGACCAGCCGATCGGTGCGCCGTACGCGCTGGACCCGAACCAGAATCCCCGGGCATTCCAGTCGTACTCGCATTACGTGATGCCGGGCGGCCTCGTCGAATCGTTCATCGACGCCGTCGGCCCGCGTCGCGGCGGCACCCTGGCGCCGACCGTGAAGCTGAACATTCACGGCGATTCGACCGACATCGACCGGACTTACGGCAAGGGTGGTCTGGGTGGCTACGGCGACATTTCCGCCACTCGCGCGGCTCCCGGCCAG
This sequence comes from Paraburkholderia sp. 22099, assembly GCF_052045835.1. Taxonomy (NCBI): domain Bacteria; kingdom Pseudomonadati; phylum Pseudomonadota; class Betaproteobacteria; order Burkholderiales; family Burkholderiaceae; genus Paraburkholderia; species Paraburkholderia sp. 22099. The sequence continues at coordinate 27,610 of NZ_JBQEPU010000017.1, forward strand.
GGCGGCGCGAACAACGGTCAGTAAGCCGGACGGTTGGATGCAGTGCGAGCGGAAGCTTTCCGCTTGCACTGCCGACCCGGCGACATTCGAAGCGGGCGAAGAACGGCAGCCATGAAATCCTGGATTCCCGACTTGTCCTCGTACCGGGGCCCGGTCTATCTCGCCGTGGTCGACGAAATCGAAACGGCGATCGGGACCGGCCGTCTCCAACCCGGCGACACCTTGCCTTCGCAACGGATGCTGGCCGACTTCCTCGGCTTGCACGTGAACACGGTCAATCGCGCACTGCGCGAGACCGCGCGCCGCGGCCTGACGGTCGGCAGCGGGCGCAAGGGGACCATCATTCTCAGGCTTTCCGCCTGATCGTCGGCCAAGCCGACGAATACTCATTGACTGCACTCGCGGACGTGACGGCATTCGCCGTTCGTCCGCGTGCGTAGATAGGGCAAAGCCATTCCATGTACGACCCGCAACGTCCCTTCGGTTCAAAAATGAGCGCACTGGCGATGTGTCTGCTTGCATCGCTAAGCGTTTCGTTCGGCGCGTTCGCGGCGCCGCCCGCCTCGCGGCACACCACCGATGCCGGCACGCCGCAATGGCGCTCCGCGTTTCACTACACGCCGCAACGAAACTGGATGAACGATCCCAACGGACTCGTCTTCCACAACGGTCTTTATCACCTGTTCTATCAATACAATCCGAACGGGAATTCGTGGGGCAATATGTCATGGGGACATGCCACGAGTTCCGATCTCCTTCATTGGAGCGAGCAACCGGTTGCGATGCACGTCAATGCAACCGAGGAGATCTTTTCCGGTTCCATCGTGGTGGATACACACAACACGTCCGGCTTGGGCCCGGCGAATTCCTCGCCGCTGATCGCGCTTTATACCAGCGTGTATAAGGCCGGCTCGGGACATCGACCAGGCACGCAGGCGCAATCGCTCGCCTACAGTACCGACGACGGCAAGACGTGGCGCAAATACGCGGGCAATCCGGTGCTGACGCTCGATCCCGAATCGCAAAACTTTCGTGACCCGAAGGTGTCGTGGTATGCGCCGGGGGGTTACTGGCTCATGACCACCGTGGTCGCGGACGCGCACGTGGTCAAGATGTACCGCTCGAATAATCTGATCGACTGGGATTTTCTCAGCGACTTCACTCTTCCCGACATTCCTCATCGAGGGGCGCTCTGGGAGATGCCCGATCTGTTCCCCTTGCCCCTCGACGGCGACAGTCGCAAGCAGAAGTGGGTGATGATCGTGAACGTCAACCCGTGGTCGATCGCGGGCGGGTCCGGCGCGATGTATTTCGTCGGCAGCTTCGACGGCAGAACGTTCACGCCGGAAAACGTGGCGCCGGCCGGTTCCGATCCTTCGCGCTACCAGTGGCTCGATCACGGCGCCGATTACTATGCAGCCGGAACATTCGCGAATGCGCCGGGCGGCGAGGCGGTCACGATCGGCTGGATGAGCAACTGGGACTACGCCGAACGCATACCGACCACGCCGTGGAAAGGCGCAACCGCGCTGCCTCGGGTACTCGCGCTGAAAACGGTCGACGGCGTGCCGCGATTGATATCCGGACCAGTCGAGCAATACACGCGGTTCGTCAGCACAGGTTCGACCACGCGCATTAACGAACTCAGCGTTGCCTCGCGTGTGGAAGAACTCGCGCCCTCCACACGTGGTGTGGTGCAAAACATCGACGTGACGATCAGTCCGCAGTCCGCGCGGCGTGCGGGCCTGGTCGTCAGAGGCTCGGCGAACGGCGAGGTGGGCACGCGGATTGTCTACGACACCGAGCGTCGGACACTGACGCTCGATCGCTCGAAGTCCGGCGAGAGCGGGTTCTCGAATGCGTTCAGCAAAGCGCACATCGTCGACTTGCCGTTAGTGGACGGGAAGCTGCATCTCACCGTGGTGGTCGACAGGGATTCCGTGGAAGTATTCGCGGATCATGGCCGCACTGTCATCACGGATCTCGTCTTTCCGGGCGAGGACGACAACCGCGTTTCGGTTTTCGCCGAAGGCGGCAACGCAACGTTCAGCGATTTGGCGATTACCGACCTCTCCGCCCCCAAGCGCTAACGCGGACAGCGGCGGACAGCGCTTATGCCTTCGCGGGCCGCCCCGTCTTTACCGCTTCCACCGACGACACCGCGGCGAGAAGCCGTTTCGGCGCGGCGGACTCGAGCATCAGCAGCCCGGCGCGCAACAGCTCGCTCTTCTTGACCGAAACGCCGGCATCCAGACACTTCTTTTTCAGTGCCGCGATTTTGTCGTAATCGGATTTCGGCATGGTGAAACTGTCTCGCACGACCTTGTCTTTCCTGGCCCGCTTTGCTCGTGGTTCCGCAGGGGCGACGGCCGGCGCGGACGCCACATCGGCAACGAGCTGCTGTTTCGGTTTCGCGGTTTTCTTCGTGGTGACAGGCTTGTCTACAACCGGTTGCTCGGATTGAACGACGATGTTGCCGTCGCCTGCTGCGACGCCGTTCGAATTTTCAGTGGAGCGAGATGCTTTCTTGCCGGCTTTCCGGACGACGGGTGCGTTCATGTAGGCCTCCAGGTTTGTAATGGTATAAACAGTATATACCGTTTATTGAGGCGGCTGTTTGCATGGAAGGTGGGACGTCGCAGCAGTAAACTGCAAGCACGGCTTTTGACGGGAGAACGTCATGCGTCTCGTTGACTGGAACATTCAGTGGGGACGCGGTGTGGATGGCCGCGTCGACCTCGCTCGCATCGTGCGCGAAGCAAAAGCACTGTGCGATTTCGACATTCTTTGCCTTCAGGAAGTGACGCGCGGTTTTCACGAGGGTCCGGCCGCGGGTGGACTGGCAGGCGGCCCCTCTGCCGATCAGTTCGCCGAGCTTGCCGCGTTGCTGCCGCACGCGAAGGTGATCGAGGCGATCGGCTCCGATCTTCCTCCGGTCGGAGCGGCGCGACAGCGGCGTCAGTTCGGCAATGCGATCGTGACCCCTCTGCCTGTCCGACAGGTGCTGCGTCATTCGCTGCCCTGGCCGGCCGACCCTGCCAAGCCGTCGATGCTGCGTGTCGCGCTCGAAGCGGTGATCGAAACGGACATCGGCCCGCTGCGCGTCATCAGCACGCATCTCGAGTTCTATTCGGAAGCGCAACGGCTGGCACAGGTGGCAAGGCTGCGCGAATTGCACAAGGAGGCATGCGACCATGCACGCCGTCCGGCGAAAGCGGAAAAACCGGACAGTCCGTTCGCCGATACGGCACGCCCGCTGAGCGCCATTGTCTGCGGTGATTTCAACAGCGCGTTTGAAGGCTCTGCTTATTGCAGGATGCTCGAACCGATTCCGGACGCGCCCGCGTTCGCCGACGCCTGGGCTTGCGCGAACCCGAATGCGCCGCGCGCCGCCACCGTCGGTCTATACGATCACGAACAATGGGAAGACGGACCGTTCGCATGCGACTTCGTTTTCGTCACTGAAGATTTGAAGCCGCGCATTGCGAGTTGCGGCGTGGATCAGAATAGCCGCTCGTCCGATCATCAGCCGATGTGGCTCGAGTTGCGCTAACGCTTCGCAACTATCCGAATCGCTCCGGGCGGAATGGATAGGCAGGGGTGAAAGGCGTTGCGCCCGTCATCATTTCCGCCAGCAGACGGCCCGTTACCGGGCCGAGCGTCAATCCATGATGGTTATGTCCGAACGCGAACCAGAGCCCGCGATGCCGGGGCGCCTGGCCGATGACCGGGCGCATATCCGGCGTACAGGGACGCAAGCCAAGCCACGGTGCGGGGTCGAGCCGCTTGCCCAAACCGAATGTGGACCTGGCGACGGCCTCCGCCCGCTCCAGTTGAACACCCGTTGGCGCCGCGTCGCGCCGCGCGATTTCAACGCCCGTGGTCAACCGAAGCCGGCCTTCCATCGGCGCGATCACGTACCCCTCCTGAGCGTCCACGAATGGCACCGAGAGCATCGGCTTCGTGGGCTGATAATGCATGTGATACCCGCGTTTCGCCCGTAGCGGGATGCGATACCCCAGCGGCGCGAACACCTGATCCGACCACGGTCCGAGCGCTATCACGACCTCGCTCGCACTGAGCCTGCCCGACGCTGTCTGCACCGTCCATGCCCCCGCTTCCGCCCGCAAGGTGGTCGCCTCGCCGATCAGCAGCGTGCCGCCGCCTTCCTCGAACAAACGCGCGTAACCCTTCGTCAACGCACCGGGATTGACGATGCTCTTCGGGTCCTGCCAATGCAACGCGCCACAAAATCCCGCTTCGAGACCGGGCTCGCGCGCGACGAGCGCCGCCGAATCGAGCGGCGCCACATGCAGGCCATGCGTGCGTGCGATGACCTCGGCAGCGGCGACGTGCTTCGCGAATTCCGCAGGCGTGCGGAACGCTTCCATCCAGCCCTTGTTGCTGACGAGATGCGCGAGGCGCGCCCGCTCGATCAGCGCATCGTGCTCGGCCACGCTTTGCCGAATCAAGGGCAGCATGTCGCGCGCCGCCGCCGCGAGCCGTTCGGGAGACGACTCCCACCAGAAGCGTGCCAGCCATGTCGCAAACGACGGCAGCGCCCTGTAGTCCCAGTAAAGATCGGTCGACTGATTGCGCAGGTAGCGCAACAACGTGCCGAGTTCGCGCGGGAACGCATAAGGCACCACAGACGAACACTCGATCAGGCCGGCGTTGCCGAAACTCGTTTCCTCACCCGGACCGCGCCGGTCGACGAGCGCCACGCGGCGTCCGCGATCCTGCAAGTGCAGCGCGGACGACACGCCGACAATGCCGGCGCCGAGCACGATCACATCGAAGTCCATAAACTCGCTCTGCTTTCGCTATCCGTGCCGTTACTTGGCAATGATGTCGCGCTTGAAGTACTTCTGCGAGAGATTGCTCAGCGTGCCGTCCTTCTTCAGCGCGGCGAGCGCGGTGTCGATCTTTTTGGCCAGCGCCTTATCGCTCTTGCGCAAACCGAAACCCGTACCTTCACCGAGCGTTGCGGGATCGGAAAGCGGCTCGCCGACGATCGCATAGTCGTGGCCTTCGGGCTTGTTCAGAAAACCGTCCTGAACGGTCTGCGCTTCCTGAACAGCCGCATCCAGGCGACCCGCGGTGAGATCGGCGTAGACCTGGTCCTGGTCCGCATAAGAGACGACCGACACGCCGGCATTCGCCCAATGGCGCTTGAGGAAATCTTCCTGCGACGATCCCTGCAGAACACCTACGCGCTTGCCCTGAAGGCTCTTCACATCAGGCAGCAAGGGGGCGCCGCGCTTCGCCACCATCACGATCGGCACGACGTAGATGGGCCGTGTGAAATCAATGCTCTGCTTACGCTTTTCGGTGATGTTCATCGCGGAATTGATTACGTCGAATTTGCGTGCCTGCAACGCGGGAATCAATCCGTCGAACGAATTCTCGACCCACACACATTTCATTTCCAGCTTGGCGCAGACCGCGTTGCCGACATCGATGTCGAATCCCTGCAACTGCCCCGAGGGCGTCTTGCTTTCGAACGGCGGATACGCTGCCTCGACGCCGAAGCGCAAAGTGGATTGCGCCTGGGCGCTGGCAGCGCCGGCCAGGGCAACGGCAAGGAAAACTGAGAGCGGAAACTTCAGACGCATGGTGGTCACCTGATGGGTTGGATAGCAAATCCGGGTCGCCGCGGTCGCTGATTGACAGACAACTTCGAGGCAACTTCGCTGCGAGGTCGAGACTGGAAACGGCTCGCCCTGGACCCACAGTCTATTCTGGACACTCCCAAATGCAAGCGATTTCAAAATACTTGTCCAGACTGGACATTTTGAACATAGAATCGCAGCAACGCCCGAAGGCGATCTGGGAGAGCAGGCCAATGAGCAACGCACACAAGACAAGCCCGTTGATAGTCCACGAGGACGCGGTACGCGAGGCGCTACCCCACCTGGATGTGCGACGTGCGCTGACGCGGATGTTTCACTCGCTGGGCAACGACACGGCCGTCCAACCACCTCAAACGCTGACTCCGTTTCCCCAGGGTCAGGGAGACTTCATCACCTACCTCGGCGCAATGGCGCACGCCAAGGTGTTCGGAGCGAAGTTGTCGCCGTACATCGTGACCGAATCGAAGCCGGTCATCACGGCGTGGACGGCATTGATGTCGATGGAAACCGGACAGCCTCTGATGTGGTGCGACTCCGCGCTGCTCACCGTCGAGCGAACCGCCGGCACGACTGCGTTGGCCGTCGAGCACCTGGCGGCATCGAACGCGCGCCGGCTTGCCATCGTCGGCGCGGGTGCGGTCGCTCAAGCGCATGTGCGTCATCTCGCACCGCTGCGGGCGTGGGACTCGATCCGCGTGTTTTCCCCGGCGCTCGATAAGGACGAGGCGAAGCGCGCAACGGTTGCGGCGCTCGACGAGCGCGTGACGATTTGCACGAAGATGGAAGATTGCCTGAGCGATGCCGATGTCGTGGCCTTGTGCACATCCTCGGCTACGCCTGTCTTGTCGGAAAGCATGCTGACAAAACCGGCGCTCATCACGTCGATCAGCACGAACGCCGCCAACGCGCATGAGATTCCGCCTGCCTGGATTCCGCACGTGGACGTCTATTGCGATTACCGGCAAACCACGCCGGCGAGCGCGGGCGAATTGAAGTTGGCCGCGCAGCAGCACGGCTGGTCTGCGCAAAGCGTGCTCGGCGATCTGCCCGAACTTGTCTCCGGCGTGGCTTTAAAGCCGTCTTACGAGAAGCACGCTTTTTTTCGTTCGATCGGACTCGGGCTCGAAGATGTTGCAATCGCCTTCGAGTTGTTCCGGCACCTTCGCCGCCCGTCAACGTGACAAGGACGCTGTCTCAGTTCGAGCGTTTTGTTCGGTTCGGGATGAATGCGGCAAAAGCGTGTGGCTAATGGCGGCGTGGTTCCGCGTGGCAAAATAATCGTGGAACGCAAAGCTCGCGGCACGTGGCGCAACACGTTGCCAGAGTTTCCGAAAACTGGAATTCGACCCATCCCCATGCGAAAGACCAAGACAACGGCCGCACGCCGGCTTCTTCTGGATCGATACGGCCGTGTCGCCGACGGTATCGCGCTGCTCTTTTTCCCTTACGTCGAGATCGTCATTCACGACTTGCAAAGCCAGACGATCGCCTACATCGCGAACAATCTGTCCAAGCGCGAACTCGGCGACGAATCGGCACTCGAGGAAATCGACCATTCAGCCGAGTCGGGCACGATCGGTCCATACGAAAAGATCAACTGGGATGGCAGGCGGATGCGCTGTGTCAGCACGGTGCTCTTCGACGACGCCGGAAGCGCCGTCGGCGTGATGTGCGTCAACTACAACATAGCGGTCTTCGAGGACATGAAACATGTGATCGACCGCGTGATTTCCGGTGCCGGCGTGATCAGGCAGCCCGAGGAGCTGTTCAAGGACGACTGGCAGGAACGCATCAACACCTTTCTTCACGCGTGGCTTCAGGAACGCCAGTTGGCATTGAACTCGCTGACGCGCGATCACCGCCGCGAACTGGTCGAAGCGTTATGGGCCGAAGGGGCGTTCAAGGGCAAGAGCGCGGCAAACTATGTCGCCAACGTGCTGGGGATGGGGCGCGCGACCGTGTATCAACACATCAGAGATTTGCGGGGCGCGGCAGCTTGAGAATGGAGGCGTTGATCACGCCTCTTCCAATCCAAGCGTGACAAAGCCGGTCTTGCGCGAGGCGAGACCGGCTTTGCGGACTTCGCGCCGCTTCGAGCGGCGTCGTTACGCGCGCATTAATAGCGCGGCGGCGGGCGATGATCGTTGTGATCGTCGCGGCCGTGGTGGCGCGGATCGTAGTCGCGCGGATGATGGCGCATCCACTCGTCGTGATCCCAGTAGCGACGGCCGTCGTAGTAACGATCGCCGTGCCAGCCGATGTCGATCGACACGCCTACCGGCATCATGTGCGGCTGACCATAAACCACAGGTGCCGGGCCATTCCCGATGACCACGCGTTCCTGCGCGAACGCGCTGCCGGCCGCGAGCAATGCGCCGCCCGCGAGCAGGGTCGCAATAATCGAACGCGATGTCTTGTTGAAGGTTTTCATAGTGAGCTCCCGTCAAGGTTTCGTATCAAGCCGGCGTTGGGGTTCGGTCGACCTTTAACCGCCATGTCGAGCCCAAATCGGACGCCGTGCGCTTGAGACCAACTTTAACGGGACGAACCGCGTGAATACGTGAGCACGTGTAAGCGCACATTTCAAAGGCGGTGACCGAGGGTAGCGCTCGTTTTCAGGTTCAATACCCCGCTGCAACGCCGTGCGCGGTGAAACGTCCGCGCCGCGCGGCGGCCCTGTAGAAAGCCCCGCGACGTTCCGCCGTTACATTCATTTCCGCAGGGAAATATTCGCAGCCGAGTCCGCCGCATAAACAAAAGCCACGGCCCGCGTTTCGCGGGCCGTGGCTTCAGTGATGCGAGCGCACTCGGGTGCGCGACCCATGCGCGGCGCTCCGCGCTCGGGCTTTAAGCTTGGCTCTTAGTCGCTCAGCTTGATGCCGAACAACGTAGCTTGTGCCTTGCGAACACGCTCGGCTTCGCGGCTACGCGCTGCGTACGAATAGTCCGAATCGAGCGGCAGATGGGGCGACGCAAAGAGGTCGCTGACCTTTTGGAACAGTGCAAAAATGAAGCTCATGGCGACTCCCGGTTAGTTACTGCATTTGCTAGGGGTTTCCCTTAAGAATGATTATAGGGTTTTCCCTAGGCAAAAGCTAGTGCGATGCAACAATCTTCGGGGCGCGGCGCGTTGCCACGGGCTTCTAAGCAATGATGCGTTGCATCATGACAACGTCCCTGTTTTCCTAATCCGGGGCGAAAAGGATGGCCTACTGAAGCGTCCTTGCCGGCTGCCTTTTGGCGCGAACCGGTTTTGCGCTCTCCACGCTCTTGCGTGGATTGACCACCGCGGCGTCGACGGCGCCCGCCGCCGCGCTTGCCGCTGGTATCAGCGTGGCGCTATTCATCGACACGATCAGTCCCGGCAGCGTCCGCGCGGGGTTGTCTTGCGGTTTGACCGTGGCGCCGGTCGCGGAAAATTCCACGTTCAAGGCCCAAAACCCTTCGTGGATGCCCTTGTCGCGGATGAGCGCGGTCAACAGTTCCTCAATGGAAAATTTGTGTTCGCTAGTCGGCATGGTGGCTCCCGTCAGAAGAGGCGCTGGCGTATCCGGTCCGGCTTCGCAACAGCACTAGGAGTGTAAACGCGGGGATTTGCAGGTGCGATGCGCCGGCGGCGGGCGGCGCCTTACGGCGCCTATCCGGCGACGAACGCGTTAAGCGGCAGAACCTGTGACCAGACGGGGCGTTGAAATGGGCGGCCGCGGCCGGCTTGTCGCCGGCGCGGCGTCCCATTTTCAGTGGGAGGTGGCTGCTTTCGGCTTATGCGCGTGCTGCGCTCGCGCGGCACGCTTCGCCTGAGCCGGCGTAGCCGCAGCCTGCTGAGCCGCGGCGGGCGCTGCTGCGACCGCGGCGGCCGATGCGGCTTCGCTTGCCGCTGCCCTGGCCATTGCCATGTGGGTGTCGAGCAGGCTGGCCATGGCCGCCTGCTGGTTCTGCATCAACGCTTCGATGCGGTGCTGCTGGGCGGTGGTCTCGCGCGTCAGACGCATCAGGAGCGCGGTCTGCGTAATGCCAATGGCGACCGTGACGAGCAACGCGCCCACCACGATCGACAACATCCATTTCATACGGCGCGAGTGGTCGGTCGCGGCGCGACGCTGATCGGCGATCACGCCATACAGGGCGTCAACGGTATCGGCGAAGGCGGTCGCCCGCGCGCGGTCGAGTTCAGGCGCGGCGCACTGTGCGGCTGCCGATGCTTCAGCGCGTTGTGCTTCCCACAAGGGTGCGGCATAGGCTGAGTTGGCGCTGGCGCTGGCGCTGGCATTCATGCGTGCGGACGCGGATGCGTTGACCGACGGCTTGCGCTCCGCAGCCACCGCCCCTGATTCCGGCGAAGTACGGTGGTCGGCAGGCGCGCTCGCAACTTCGGCATCGGACGTTTCCAGCGAGGCGGCCGCCACTTTGGTCGCAGCCGCAGCCGCCGCGGACCGCGGCTGCGGTTGACCGCCGCGCGTGACCGATCCACGCACATGATCCGCCGCCGTCGCGCCCGGCTCGACCGCCTGGCGCAGCGCGGTCACGCTGCGCGCCACGGTCGCTGCCGCCATGGCTGGCGTGAGCGGCGCCGCGTCGCGCGCCGCCGCCGATGTCGCTGATCTCTCTTCAGCAGCCATGCCCGCGATCGGCGTCATATCAGCAACAGCCAGCCCGTCAGCCGACGAACCCGTCACTGGCAACGGCTCGGTTTCCAGTCCGCTCAATTGCGCATTCACCGGCACCGGTTCATCGGACTTCGCGGCGCGAGGCGCGCGGCGCGCCGCCTTCGCGTCCAGCGGCGCGCCGTCGCCGGCTTCAATTGCGCCGACCGCCGCCAACACCACGTCGGGCAATTCGAAACCATGCAGCGTGCCTTGGCGGATGTCGATGTTCATCGCTTCCAGCGTGGCGCGGGTGGGGTCGTCGGGGAACAGGTCGAGCGTGCTGTCGTCGCGCGTGGCGTCGCTCAGTTGCGCGAGGCGTTGTGCCGAACGCGCGGCGCGTGCCAGCTTGTTTTCGGTTTCGGTCGAGACGGTGGCCTGACGCCGCTTCCTGGAAGCGGCGCGCGGAGGCCGGGACTGCGTGGATGCTGCGGAATCTGCCATAAAGAAAAAAGCGGTCGTCGCCGGAAAGCGGGCGCCGGGCACCGCTCGTGAATGCCATTGGAATTTTTCGAGCCCGCATTGTCGCATGGCCGCCCGCACGTCCTGAAGCCATTCGCCGACGATTTTGCGCTTCAGGACGACGCGTCGTCCTGCCTGAAGTGCTTGACGCCACGCAGTTGCCGCAAGCGTGAGCAGATCGCCTCGTATTCGGCGTTCGATACGCGGTGCAAGGTGATGATCACCTCGTCGCACTCGGGTTCGTCGTCGCTTTGCTGCATCACGAACTGCTTGACACGCGGACTCGCGGCGCCGAGTTCGTCGTGCAGCGAATGGAACGTCATGGCGCCGCGCTCGACGATCATCGTCAATTGACGCCGCTGCTTGACGGTGATGAAGCGGCGCTCGAGCGGCTTGATGCCGGCGAGGATGGTCAGAATGATGATGGTCGCCGCGATCGACGCGGTGTACAGTCCGCCGCCCACCGCGAGGCCGATTGCCGCCGAACCGACGCACACCAGCATGTGCGTGCGCAAGCCCGCAGCCCACGAAAGCCGCTCGCGCTCGAAGCCGATCACGCTGCCGAGCGCCGCGGCCAACACCAGACGGGAGAGGAGTTCGAGGTTCGGCAACATTGTTCTGTCCTCCTTGCCTGAAATTATTCGAAGCGTTTGTGCCCCCGTGACGGAGTGTCAGTGGAACGCGTTTGCTTTATCCTAGGCCGCACGTCGCGACGACCGCGACCGCCCACGTGCGTGGGCGCTTCGAAACACCGCGTTTGATCCACCTGACCATGCCGAGCACGAAAACTTCCGCCACCGCCACCTCCACGACCGCTCTTGCAGGTGCGCTGCGCGATCACTTTACGAACGTCGTGCTGCCGCTGTGGCGCGGACCGGGTTTCAACGCCGGGTTGAAGCTGCCCTACGAAGCCGTCAGCGCCGACGACCACCGGCCGCTGCCCGCCGAACGCTATCGGGCAATGGCATGCGCGCGACAATTGTTCGTGTTCTCGCAAGCAGGCGATGCGGCCCATGCGCAGGTGCTGTTCGACTCGCTGATGCACACCTTTCAGGACACACGCCACGGCGGATGGTTCTATAGCGTCGACGCGCAAGGCGCGCCGCTCGACACTACCAAAGACCTTTACACGCATGCGTTCATCGTATTCGCGTGCGCGCAATACGGCCGGCGCTCCGGCAATCGCGACGCGCTGGAAGTCGTGCATCGCACGTCAGCGCTGATTCAGTCGAACTTCCTCGCCGAAGACGATCTGTTCAACGCCGCGCTCACCGCGGACTTCGCCGGGGTGAGCGGCACGCCGATCCAGAATCCCTTGATGCATCTGACCGAAGCCTGGCTGGCCGCACGCGAGTCCACGCGCGACAACGCGTTCGACGCCGCGCTGCATCGCCTGGCCGGCGCCGTCGCGCGTCATTTCGTGCATGCGCCCACGGGTTGCATCGCCGAATTGCCGATCGGCGCCGACGATAACCGGTTGGAGCCGGGTCATCAGTTCGAGTGGTATTGGCTGGTCAAGCAGGCGCCCGACCTGTTCGAAGCTTCAGGGCTTGACGAAGCACTCGCGCGCGCCTTCGCCTTCGCGCAGCAATGTGGCGTGGATCCGCAAACGGGGGGCGTGTACGCATCGCTCGACGAAACCGGCACGATCAAGGACGCGACCCAGCGCATCTGGGCTCAAACGGAATACTTGCGCGCGCTGGCAAGTCATGACAACCCAGCCTCGCTCGCCGCGCTGCCGCGGCAAATCGAGTTGTTCCAGCAACGCTTCCTGCGTTCGCAGGGCTGGTTCGAGTGCAAGACGCCGGCCGGGGAGGTGGCGCGCGCCGACATGCCGTCGACCACGCCGTATCACCTCGCAACCGCCTACGAGGCGTTACCGGACTGAGCAAAGTCGATCAGACCAGGCGGCGGGTACTCGCGCCGCCGCCCGCCAGTCGATCAGTACTCTTCGCGCTGCCACGGTCCCCAGGTCGCGTCGGCGGATTTAAAACGCATATAAGTCGCGCTGTGTCCGGTGGGGGTATCCGACGTGTCGCCGTGCGGCTTCCGGTCGGTGGTGTGAAGGGCAAAGGCCTGACGTTCCTCGCTGTCGACGGTGATGCGGCCGACCGGGTCCGGTCCGCCCTCTTGAGGTGATTTGGACTCCAATATCGCCAGATAGGGGGTCAAACGACTCCAGAACGAGGTGAGTTCTTCCTGCAGATAATGTGTCAATGTTTTTCCTGGAAGAGTAAGGCGACCAGTTTACCCTACCAGCCGAAGCGCTCCTGAAAACGCTTTCAGGGCTCCCAAAAGGCACGAACCTGGGAATACCCGAATACTGGTTGATTGGCATCCGTCATAAAGACGTGATACAACTCGTACTTCGCGCTCGATCTCGTGTTGAGAAATAGCGGTCGCGAATGCAATACACAACATTTACTGGATTAAAAATGGCAACAGGTACTGTGAAGTGGTTTAACGATGCAAAGGGCTTTGGCTTCATCACGCCGGACGACGGCGGCGAAGACCTGTTCGCGCACTTTTCGGAAGTTCAAGGCAGCGGCTTCAAGTCCCTGCAGGAAAACCAGAAGGTGACGTTCGAAGTTAAGCAAGGCCCGAAGGGCAAGCAGGCTGCGAACATCCAGCCGGCCTAAGTACCGTCAGGTACTTTGAGGCACCCTTAGGCGCTTGCGTCTGATGCAAAATGGCCCGCGAACGCGGGCCATTTTCTTTGGTTCATTGCCTTCTTTTTGAGCGCCTGCGCGGTTAAATTGCGCGCATTCCGGCCAACTCGAACCCCGCCGTCTGTCCGCGCGGTCCCTCGATTTGTTGCGTGCGCAACACAGATTCAGAAATTTCGAACACGGCAACCGCCTTTTTCAATTCCTGCGTCTGCTGATGCAGCGAAGCTGCCGCTGCTGCCGCCTCTTCAACGAGCGCCGCGTTCTGCTGCGTCATCTCATCCATCTGCACCACCGCCTGGTTCACCTGCTCGATGCCCGTGCTTTGCTCGAGCGACGACGCGCTGATTTCCGCCATCATCTGCGTGACACGGGAGATGGATGCCGACACGTTGCTCATCGCTTCGCCGGCATGCTCGACGAGCGCCGAGCCGCCCTGAATCTCGGCGACCGATTCGCTGATCAGCGTCTTGATCTCCTTCGCCGACTGCGCACTGCGCTGGGCCAGCCCGCGCACCTCGCCCGCCACCACGGCGAAGCCGCGCCCCTGCTCACCGGCGCGCGCCGCTTCCACCGCCGCGTTCAACGCAAGAATATTGGTCTGGAACGCAATGCCGTCGATCACCGAAATGATCTCGGCGATCTTGTCGGAGCTTTGCGCGATGCCGCGCATCTTGTCGACCACCTCGTTGACCACTTCGCTGCCGCGCGAGGTCGCCTCGAGCGCGGTCGAGGCGAGCGCATTGGCCTCGCGGGCGTGCTCCGCGTTCTGGCGCACGGTGGCGGTCAACTCTTCCATGCTCGACGCGGTTTCCTCGAGCGACGCCGCCTGGTTTTCGGTGCGCGCGGACAGATCCGCGTTGCCGGTCGCGATTTCGTCGGCGCCCAGGTGAATCGAGTCGGCGGATTCGCGCACGGTTTGCACGGTGCGCGCGACGCTCGCCTGCATTCTCGCGAGGCCCGAGAACAGACGGCCGATTTCATTGGTGCCACGCGCGGCGATCGGCTGGTCGAGTCGTCCTTGCGCGATGCGCTCGAAGTGACGGCCGGCTTCCTCCAGCGGCGCCACCACGCCGCGCCGCAGCGCCGCATACACCGCAGCCGTGCCGACCACCAGCAGCAGCAGGATAACGAGGCTCACGCCGCGGAACATCTCCATGCGCGCGTCGATCGAATCGAGCGACACACGACTCGCCGCGTCGCCGAATTGCACGAAGTTGCGCAGTTCGACGAGATACGCGTCCTGGAACGACTGGGTCGGCTGATCGAGGAAAGCCTGAATATTGTTCGCATCGAGAAACTGCACGAGTTCGGCCAGCGCGTCATGCAGCTTTTTATAGCGATCGGCGAGCGCGGTGGCGCGAGTGCTGTTTTCATCGCTGGTCTTGCGCGCGTTCATGAACGCACCGAACGACTGATCGGCGGCCGCGAGCTGTTCGCGGGCATGCTGGACGATGTCGGTCGGCTCGGCGCCGCCGCGCACCATGCGCGTACCGGCGCGCGAGAGGTTGATCCGCGCGTCCATCAAATGCTGGGTCGTTTCATTGACCGCGTCCACCTGCTTCAACGCGATGTTCGACAGGTCGCCGACGTCGTCATGGGAGCGGGTAAGCGACCAGAAACCCAAACCCACGGTAACAAGCTGGAATACGCAGAACGCGGCCAGAACACACAACAGGCCAGAGGCGACCTTGATCTTGCTGAACATCGAGAACACCTGAAAGCAGAGAATAACGGGAGCTACGTCAGGGTTAACGGCACAGCAACGCCTTGCTTAAGGCCAATGTCGTCAAAAATCGCCTTACATCCTCCTTACCTCGGCTAACTTCGAAATTCGCGCCACTTTGCGCACGCGTGTCGAGCACATATTTCCGATTCAGCTTGACGCGGTGCGTCGGCGCTTCCTAGAGTGGGTAGGGAACTGCATGACGCAGGCCAGTGCAAGTACCCACCACCGCGGGGCTCACCGAAGGAATCACGATGACCGACCTACTCGACCGGGCGCGCGGCGCACTGCATGCCCAGCCGTTCAGCATGCTGCTGGGCGCTGACCTGATGCACACGGGCACCAGCGAACTGACGTTGTGCCTGCCGATCCGCGACGACTTGCGGCAGCAGCATGGCTTCGTGCATGGCGGCGTCATCAGCTACCTCGCCGATAACGCGCTGACGTTCGCCGGGGCGTTGTCGCTAGGGCCGAAGGTGGTGACCGGCGAATTCAAGATCAACTATTTGCGGCCGGCAATGAACGGCACGCTGATCGCGCGGGCGAAGGTGGTCTACGCAGGCCGCTATCAGGCGACCTGCCAGTGCAACGTCTATGTGATGGAAGGCGACCGTGAAAAGTTGATCGCCGTGGCGCAAGGCACGGTCAACCGGATCAGCGACAGCGGCGAGCACGAGCCGGCGGGTTGAAAAAATCCACGCGCCGGCCGACGGCTTACTCCGCCGCGTAAGTGCGCTGCGTCTGCTCGCCCAATCCTTCGATACCCAGGTGCACTGTCTGCCCCGGCTTCAGATACACCGCATTCGGCTTCACGCCCATGCCGACGCCCGGCGGCGTGCCGGTCGAAATCACGTCGCCCGGTTGCAGGCTCATGCACTGCGACACATACGACACGAGCTTGGCGACGCCGAACACCATCGTCCTGGTGTTGCCGTTCTGATAGCGGTGGCCGTCCACTTCGAGCCACAGGCTAAGGTTCTGCGGATCGGCGACTTCGTCGCGCGTGACCATCCACGGGCCGATCGGGCCGAATGTGTCGAAGCCCTTGCCCTTATCCCACGTGCCGCCGCGCTCGATCTGCCATTCGCGTTCCGACACGTCGTTGATCACGCAGTAACCCGCGACGTAATCGAGCGCGTTGGCTTCGTCGACGTATTTCGCCGGCTTGCCGATCACCACGCCCAGTTCCACTTCCCAATCGGTTTTCTTCGAGCCGCGCGGAATTTCGATGTCGTCGTTGGGGCCGGAAATCGCGCTCGTCCACTTGTTGAAAATCACCGGTTCGGGCGGCACCGGCAGATTCGATTCGGCGGCATGGTCCGCGTAGTTCAAGCCGATGCAGATGAACTTGCCGATCTTGCCGACACACGGGCCCATGCGCGGATTGCCCTCCACCAGCGGCAACGAAGCCGGATCGAGCGCGCGCAGTTTGGCGAGGCCCGCGTCGGTCAGCGCGGCGCCGTCGATATCGGCGACCACGTTCGACAGATCGCGAAGCTTGCCTTGCGCGTCGAGCAAGCCCGGCTTTTCCTGGCCCTTCGGCCCATAACGAAGCAGTTTCATCGGTGCACTTCCCTTTATACGTTCAGTGATAGTCGTTCGAATCTCGGTGCCGGTGCGGGTCAGTTCGACCAGCCGCCGTCGATCACATGCGCATGACCCGTGGTGAACGACGATTCGTCGGAGGCGAGATACAGCGCCAGCGCGGCGATCTCCTCGGGCTTGCCGATACGGCCCATCGGCTGGCGCGCGACAAAGGCGGCTTGCACCGCCTCGATCGTCGCGCCCTGCGCCGCAGCCTGCTCGGCGATCCGCTGTTCGAGCGACGGCGAAGCCACCGTGCCGGGGCAGATCGCGTTACAGCGTACACCACGCGTGATGAAATCCGCCGCGACGGACTTGGTCAAGCCGAGCACGGCCGCCTTCGACGCGCTGTACACGAAGCGGTTCGGCACGCCCTTTACGCTCGACGCCGCCGACGACATATTGATGATCGAGCCGCCGCCCTTTTCCAGCATCGCCGGCAGGAACGCGCGGATCATGCGGTACATCGCCTTCGCATTCAGATCGAAGGCGAAATCCCAGTCTTCGTCCGTGCATTCGAGAATCGTGCCGGCGTGCACGAAGCCCGCGCAGTTGAACAGCACGTCGATCGCGCCGACTTCCGCGGCCAGCGCCTTGATCGCCGCGTCGTCGCGCACGTCGAGCTTGCGCGCTTCGACCGGCTTGCCGGCGAGTCCGTCGATGCGGATATCGGTGGCGATCACGCGCGCGCCTTCGCGCGCGAACAGTTCCGCGGTGGCGAGACCGATGCCTTGTCCCGCTGCGGTAATCAGGGCCGTCTTGCCGGCCAGTCTTTGTGTCATCTACGACTCCAGTTGAATGGGCTTCTTGTGTCTTCGTATGCTCAAAGCCGATAAAACGCGGCGGCGTTGCCGCCGAAAACCGCTTCACGCTCGGCGTCGCTCAAGGACGCGAGCAAGGTGTTCGCCACCGAGTGCCACAGCAGATAGTCGCCGTTCAGATCCAGCACGGGCCAGTCGCTGCCCCACATCAAACGCGCCGGACCGAACGCGGCGAGCAGATGCTCGACATACGGTTGCAGCGTTTCCTCGGTCCAGCCGGGCGAGGCTTCGGTGGCGAGGCCCGACAGCTTGCAATGCACCTGCGGCAGCCTTGCAAGCCGCGTGATCGCGTCGGCCCATGCTTGCCAAGCGGCGCGGCCGTAGCGGATCGGCGGCTTGGCGCCGTGATCGACCACGATGCGCAGCGCCGGAAAGCGCGCCGTGAAGGCTTCGATCGGCTCGACGTGGCGCGCGTAAATCAGCGCGTCGAATGCGAGGTCGTGCGCGATCAGCGCTTCGATCGCCGGCGCGAGGTCGGGATTGGCGATCCACGTGTCGTCCGGCAAGTCCTGCAGCATCGGCCGCACGCCCTTGAACTTCGGTTCATGCGCGAAGGCGTCGATCACGGCCGGCGCGGTCGGCAAGAGCAACGGCACCCAGCCCACCACGCCGGCGATCGACGGCTCGTTGCGCGCCATGTCCAGCAGATAACGCGTCTCGTCGATGGTCGGCGCCGCCTGCACGACCACCGTTCGCTCGATGCCCACCCTTTCGCGCAATGGTTTGAGGTCCGTTGGGCCGAACGTCCGGTAAAGAATCTGCAGTTCCGGCGTGAGCCACTCGTAGTCGCCGCGGGCGGGGTCCCAGTAGTGCTGGTGGGCATCGATATGCATCGTCGGATCAATCCTCTGGCGCGGGCGCGCGGTGGTCGAGCAAGCCCTGGTCGCGCAACGCGGACCACAATTCCGCGGGGATCGGCTGCTCGAACGACGCGGCGTTCTCGCGCAATTCGTCGGCACTGCGCGCGCCGGTCAGCACGGTGGCGACCGCCGGATGCGCATACGGAAACTGCAAGGCGGCGGCCGCGAGCGGCACGCCGTGTTCGCGGCACACCGCTTGCAGCCGTGCGACGCGCTCGATCACCTCGCGCGGCGCATCGCCGTAGTTGAATTTCAGATCGCCCTCGACGCCGCGGGCCAGAATGCCCGAGTTGAACGCGCCGCCTAACAGAATGCTGACGCCGCGCTTCTCGCAGGCCGGCAAGAGATCGTCGAGCGTGATCTGCTCGAGGAGCGTATACCGGCCTGCAAGCAACGCGCAATCGATATCGAACTCGGCCATCGCTTCCAGAATTACCGCGCCTTCATTCACGCCGAGACCGACGGCCTTGATCGCGCCCGCCGAGCGCAGCTCGTCCAATGCGCGGAAACCGCCGCCTTCGGTCAGTTGCCGCCAGTAATGGGGGTTCTCGTCGCCGTGCGTGGCCCGGCCGATATCGTGCACCAGCAGAATGTCGATATCGACGATGCCGAGGCGCTGCTGGCTGTCCTCGAACGAACGCAGAATGCCGTCGTGCGTGTAGTCGTAGATCGCCTCGAAGGGCAGCGGGTTTTGCCAGCCTTCCTTGCCCTCGTAAGGCGTGGTGCGCGGCACGAAGCGGCGGCCCACCTTGGTGGACAGCACATAGTCGCCGCGCGGATAACGGCGCAACGCGTCGCCCAGCCGATGCTCGGCCTTGGTGTTGCCGTAATGCGGCGCGGTATCGAAGTAACGCACGCCGGCGTCCCACGCGGCGGCGACGGTCGCGTGCGCTTCCTCGTCGGACAGGTCGCGATAGAGGCCGCCCAGGGGCGCCGTGCCGAGTCCCAATCCTGTCACTTGCAAGGCGGTGCGGCCAACGCCGCGCCGCCGCCCGACCTTCGAACCGATCGCTGCCGTCATTGAAGCTGTCTCCTGTTTCACCGTGTTTTAGCACGCGCGAGCCAAATATGCCCGCCGCGCGTGCGAACCGCCTGCGGAGGGACCGCGGTCCGGCCGCTCAATGCGGCTCGATCGCAACCACGCGATGCGGCGCCGCGGCGCTCGACGGCAGGCACGCCGGCCCAACCGGTTCAAAAGTCTTGTACGTCAGGATGAATTCCTGATGACCGAGCGTTTCCGATTTCGACGCCGCGCCGAGCGACACCGCCACCGTTTGCTCGAACACCTCGCGGCCAACCTCGTCGAGCGTGCCGCGGCCTTCGAGAATACGGCCCGCGTCGACGTCCATGTCGCCGGCGAGGTTGCGGTACGTCGCCGGATTCGCGCACACCTTGATGACCGGCGAAATCGCCGAGCCGACCACCGAGCCGCGTCCGGTCGTGAACAGAATCACATGCGCGCCGCACGCGATCAGTTCGCCGATCTCCGCGTTGTCGCTGATGTTCGGAAAGCCGAAGCGCGGCTCGCCGTCGGGCACTACGTCGAGCAGATACAGGCCGCCGGTCGGCGGAATATCGCCGGGTTTGATGATGCCGACAATCGGCGACGCGCCGCTCTTCGCATACGCGCCCAACGACTTTTCTTCCTGGGTGGTGAGGCCGCCGTCCGCATTGCCGACCGCAAAACTGCCGTGCCCGAGAATCGAGTAGTAGCGCGCGGCCTTCGCGACGCACGCAACGATGGCGTCACCAAGGTCGGGCCGTGCCGCGCGCGTTTTCATATGAAACTCGCAGCCCACCAGCTCGCCGGTTTCCTCGAAGAGGCAGGTCGCGCCCGCGTCGATCAGATGATCGAACGCCCGGCCCACCGCCGGGTTCGCCGTGATGCCGCTGGTGCCGTCCGAGCCGCCGCAAATGGTGCCGACCACCAGTTCGGAGAGCGCCATCGGCACTTTTCGTTGCGCGGCGAGCTCCTTGCGCACATCGCGAATCCAGTCGACGCCGTATTGAATCGTGCTGCGCGTGCCGCCCTTTTCCTGGATCGTCAGCACCTCGACGGGACGGCCGCTCGCGCGCACCACGTCCACGAGGTAATGCTTGTTCATGCTCTCGCAACCGAGCGACACGAACAACACCGCGCCCACGTTCGGATGCGTGGCAAGCCGCTCCAGCATCTTTTCGGCGTAGCTGTTCGGATAGCAGCCGGGAAAGCCGATCAGATGCACCGGCGGTTCGCGCTCGGCGGAAGCGTCGTCGAAGGCGTCGAACGGCTCGCGAAACTGCGTGACGATCTCGCGCGCGACGTGATGCGCGCACTCCACCAGATACGCCACCGCGACCACATTGCGGATGCCCTTGCGGCCGTCCCGGCGCGGATAGCCTTGCAGCATGGGTTGCTGTGCGGCGACAGATGCTACGGAAGTGTCAGTCATGATCGTTCCAGCGCGGCGCAAGGCCGCGTCATTGAGCGCAAATCAGTGATGTACGAACTCGTGTCCCGCGTCGTGCGTGTACGTCGGCAGGTAATCGCTTTCGAGGTTGTGCGTATGCAGATGCGCGCCGGGCGCGACCGCTTCGGTCACGTGGCCGATGACCGCGCCGTAGCGCAGCACCTTGTCGTCTTTCGCGAGTTCGCGGCGCGCCACCTTGTGACCGAGCTCGATGGTTTTCGTAAGCGTTACGAGCGCGCCTTCGATCTCCACTTGCGTGCCCGCATCGAGACGCGCCGCCGCGATCAGGCAGTTATCGGCGGGACTGAGCAGGATCAGGCGTGGATCGGTTTGCAATGGGCGGCTGGTCAAGTGAGTTCTCCGTCAGGCATCGTCTTTCGAATTAGTTCTGGCCTTCGCCGCTGGCAAGCCGCGCCACCATCAGCGAGCCGAGGATGATCGCGCCGTAAATCGCCTGGATCCAGAACGACGGCACCTGGGCGAGCGTCAGCAGGTTCTGCACGACGCCGAGCAGCAGCACGCCGGAAAGCGCGCCGAGCATCGAGCCCTTGCCGCCGTCGAGCGAAATACCGCCGATCACCGCCGCCGCGAACACCGTGAAAATCATGCCGTTGCCCTGGTTCGCGTTGATCGCGCCGACATAGCCGGTCACGATCAAGCCGCCCACCGCCGCGAGCATGCTGCCGAGCACGAACACGCCCCACGTGATGCGCTCGACGCGAATGCCCGCCGCGCGCGCCGCTTCCGGATTGCCGCCGATCGCATACAACGCGCGGCCGAGGCGGTGATAGCGCAACATGAACGCCGCGATCGCGAACGCCACCGCCGCGAGCCATACCGACAGCGGCAGGCCGAGCACGATCGTGGTGGCGAGCGAGAAGAACGACGGCGGCATGTCGAACAGCGTGCCGCCCTTGGTCGCGCCCACCAGCATGCCGCGCAGCACGATCAGCATGGCCAGCGTGACGATGAACGCATTCAGCCGCAAACGCACCACCAGAAAGCCGTTGATGAAGCCGATCACGGCGCCGACAGCGAGGATCGCGAGCAGGCCGGCCGCCGCGGGCCATTGCGTGCCGAATCCCGCGGACATTGCCGGCATCACCAGCATCGCGCCGACGGCGGGCGCGATGCCGACGGTCGATTCGAGCGACAAATCGAACTTGCCGGTCAGCACGATCAGCGATTCGGCGAGCACGACCAGCGCGAGAGCCGCCGAGGCGCCCAGCACGCTGATCAGATTCGCCCTGGTCAAAAAACTCGGACTGACGAACGCGCCGATCACGATCAGCAAGGCAAGCGCGGGCAGCAACGCCAGCTCGCGCAAGCGCGCCAATTCGCTGCGGGCGCGCTTGCCGCGCGTCGCTTTCACGGCCGGCTGCGTTTGGCCGGGAGCCGCGGCGAACGCGGGACTGGGCACACTATTCTTCATGGAGACTGACTCCTTCAACGGATGCGATCAGATCGTGGTCCTGCCAACCGGCGGGAAATTCGGCCGCGACACGGCCACGGAACATGACCAGCACACGGTCACAGGTGCGCAGATCGTCGAGTTCGCCGGACACGACGAGCACGGCCTTGCCTTCCTCGCGCACGCGGTCCACGACGGAGAGCAACGCTTCTTTCGATTTCACGTCGACGCCCGCGGTGGGGTCGATCAGCACGAGCACGTTCGGGTCGGTGGCTAGCGCGCGCGCCATCACCACCTTCTGCTGATTGCCGCCCGACAGCCCGGATACGACATGCTCGGGGCCTTGCGCGACGATGCCGAGCGCGTCGATCATCTTCTGGCCGAAGGCGTTCTTCTTCGCGGGCGGCGCGATGCCGAATTTGCCGAGCATGCGCGCGATCGTCATGGACGCGTTTTCCGCCACCGATTGCGTCAGCACCAGGCCTTCGTGATGACGGTCCTTCGGCACGCAGCCGATGCCGCGCGCCAAAGCCGCAGGCACGTCGCCGGGCGGCAGGCTTGCGCCATCCACGCTGATCGTGCCGCGCTTCGCGGCGCGCAAACCGGCAATCGCTTCGGCCACGCTCGTGCGGCCGCTGCTCGTTGCGCCGGTCAGGCCGACCACTTCGCCGCGCTTGACCGTGAACGACACGTCTTCGTAATCGGAACCGGCCAACTCCTTCACTTCCAGCGCGACGGCCGTATCGGCGGGCAACGCGTCGCGCGCCGCCGCGTCGGCGACCGAGAGGCCGCCGCGTTCGCCGGTCATCGCTTCGATCAACTGCTCACGCGGCAACGCGGAAACCGGCGCGCTGACGATATGCCGCGCGTCGCGCAGCACCGTCACCGCCTGGCAAATCTCATAGACCTCTTGCAGATGGTGCGAGATGAACAGGAAGGTCACGCCTTCGCGCTGCAACTCGCTGATGCGCCGGAACAGGCGCTTGATCTCGTCGCCGTCGAGCTGCGCGGTGGGTTCGTCGAGAATGATGAAGCGCGCGCCGTACGACAGCGCCCGCGCGATTTCCACGAGTTGCCGCGCTTCCACCGTCAGATCGCCGGCGCGCGCGTCCTCGCGCACGTCGATCTTCCAGTGGTCGAGCAGCTTGCGTGCGTCGCGGCGCATCGCTTGCCAGTCGATCACGCCGCCGCGCAACGGCTGCCGGTTGATGAACAGGTTCTCCGCGACGCTCAGATCGCGGATGATCGTCGAATGCTGATAAACGCAGGCGACGCGCTCGCGCCACGCGTCGCGATCCGCGATCGACGGCGCGGCCGCGCCGCTGAAACGGACCTCGCCGGTATCGGGCTTGCGCAGGCCGGTGAGGATCGACACCAGCGTCGATTTGCCGGCCCCGTTGCGCCCGACGAGCGCATGCGACTCGCCGGGCATCACGCGGATGCTCACGTCTTTCAGCGCGGGCGTGGAGCCGAAGCGTTTGGTGACTTCGAACGCTTCGACGACCGGCACGGAGGGCGTCGGCGCGTTCATTTGACCGTGTTGCCCCACAACGCCTTGTCGTCGACATTCGACTTCGTGACGAGCGGCGCGGGCAATTGATCTTCGAGAATGCCCGGCGCCAGCTGGATGATGTTGCTGCCGTGATCGGTCGGGCCCGGCTTGAAGGTTTGTCCGGCCAACGCGGCCTTGATGTAGAAGAGGCCGTATTTCGCATACGAATCGGCCGGCTGCGAAACCGTTGCGTCGATGTCGCCGCGGCGAATCGCGTCGAACTCCTGGGGAATGCCGTCGTTGCTGACGATCACGACGTGCTTCGCGTCGCCGGCGGGAAACAGCATCTGCTTGCGCCGCAGGGTTTGCAGGGTGGGCGACAGATAAACGCCGCCCGCCTGCATGTAGATGCCCTTCACGTCGGGATTGGCGGTAAGCAGACTGTCGAGCGCGGTGGCCGCGACGTCGCCCTTCCAGCTCGCCGGAATTTCCAGCAGCGTCAAGCCGGGATAGCCTTTCACACAGGAGCGGAATGCTTCCGAGCGGTCACGCCCGTTCACCGATGCGAGGTCGCCCATGATCTGCACGACCTTGCCCGACTTCACGTGTTCGCCGATGTACTTGCACGCTTTCTCGCCGTACGCGCGATTGTCCGCGCGCACCACCATCGCGACCTTGCCTTGCGTCGGCGCGACGTCCACGGCGACGACGGGCACATTCCTGGCCGCGGCGGAATCGAGCGCGCGGCTGATCGCCGCCGAATCCAGCGGGCCGACCACGATGCCCTTCGAACCGAGGTTCAACAGGTTGTTCATGTCGGTGATCTGCTGCACCGGATCGCCGTTCGAATTGACGGGCGCGAGGATGTCGAGCCCCATGTCTTTCGCGTACTTGGGCAAATAGGTGTTGTACGACTGCCAGAACGGCGAGGTCAGCAGCGGCAGATCGAGACCGATCTTGCCGGTCTCGGCGGCTTGCGCAGCGCCGGTGAAGCCGAAGCTGGCGACGCACGCTGCCGCCGCCACGGTGAAGAGCGAACTCCTGAATGAACGACGGGCCGCGAGCGGCCTTTTCACAAACGACATGGTTGTCTCCTGTCCTATATGCGTTGTTGAACTGCGTGATCCGGCCGAGGATGGCCGACACTGCGTCCTGCGCTTTTATGAAGTATTGGCGTGCGCTCATTCACCAATGAACGTATTATTCATATACGAACTTTCCCAAGTCAAGCGAAGTGCACTGCACCAATCGTCCGTATTTTCCCTGGACAAGCGCTGCATCGCACAAGATTCAGTACGCACCGACCCTCTCGCGCCAGATAATGCGAAAACGACACGAGAACTCGCTCACGATGGACGTAGAAGACAAAGACGACGCCGACCGTTATCGCGCCCCCGCGCTCGATAAGGGTCTCGACATCCTCGAACTGCTCGCCGAGCAGAAAGAGGGGCTGACGCGCGCCGAGATCACCAAGCTGCTCGGACGCAACGCGAGCGAGATGTATCGGATGCTCGAACGGCTGGTCGCGCGGCAGTATGTCGTGCGCTCGGCGGCGGGCGACCGCTATTCGCTGAGCCTGAAGCTGTACGCGCTCGCGCATCGTCATCCGCCGATGAACCGGCTCATCTCCGAAGCGCTGCCGTTGATGCTGCGCTTTGCCGATGCCGCCGAGCAGTCATGTCATCTCGTCGTGTACGACCGCGGCAATCTGCTGGTGATCGCGCAAGTGGATGGACCGGGCACGTGGGGCATGTCGGTGCGGCTCGGTTCGCGGGTGGGCCTGATCGACACCGGCTCGGGCCGTGTGATGCTCGCGTTTCAAAGCATCGAGCAACGCGAACAGATGCTCGCCGAACACACCAAGGTGAAGGGCGAGGTCACGATCGACCGTGAGGCGTTGGAAGAGGCGTGCGAGCGGATTCGCGCGGCGGGTTTTTCGCAGAAGGACAGCCAGCAGATCTTCGGCGTGACCGATCTCACGTTTCCGATCCAAGGACCGTCCGGGCAGGCGATCGCGGCGCTGACCTGCCCGTATCTGCGGCGCATCGACGAATACGTCGCGCCGACGCTCGAAGTCGCGACCGCGCTGCTGCGCGAGACGGTGCAGGCGCTGTCGATGTTTCGGGAGAGTGTCCGTCTAGCGTGATGCTCGCGCACGCAGCATGCGCACGGCAAGCCGTTGAACATCGCGTGCATTCGCGCATGGTTTAGAATGGCGACCCCTCAAAAATCACGCCGCATGGGGTTCCTCATGCCGCTCATCGATAAGCAATGGCGAAACTTCTGACCGATTCCGAATTCCAGCGTTTTTCCGAACTCCAGCAGAAGCAGTCGAGCTTCACGATCACGCCTGAAGAAGCCGACGAACTGCGCGACATCGTCGCTCATGCGCAAAAGCGCCGCGACGACCGCGCCGCGGCGATGCAAAGCATCGAAACCTTCATTCAGCAATTCGACATCAGCCCGGACGAGCTGTTTTCAGCCGAGCAGATCGGCGACGCCGCGCGCACTTACGGCCTGATTCCGGCGGCCAGGAAAGAGCGCGTGCTGCCGCCGTCGTTCACGTTCAACGGCAAGCCGTACCAGTGGACGACGCGTGCGCTGCCGGACGAGATTCGCGTGCCGCTGTTCGATGCGTTCAAGGCGGGTGAATCGGTGAAGTCGTTCATCGCAACGCCGAAGGATGCAAACCGTTGCGCGGCGACGATCGCGCGCCTGGAACGCGAGACCGGCGCTGTGTATGCGGATGCGTGGCTGGAAGAGTTGTCGGTGACGCGCACGCAGGTTGAGGAAGCGGCGGGGAAGCTGGCCGCGTAAGTTCAGGCATTCACGCGTGCAAGTCCGCGATTCGTCGCGGACGGTCCTATCGGCGTCATTGCCGCGTTCCAGAAGCGGCACGGCGCTGAGCATCTCTCAAGAGCGCGCCGCGCCGCCGGTTACTGCTGCGAACCGGGCTCATCCAACGCCATCCTGAAGCCCACCACACCCGGATCCTCCGTCGGCGTCACGGTGAAGCCACTGGCTTTCGCCAACGCGATCATCGGCGTGTTCTCCCGCAGCGCCTCGCCCACCAGCCAATGGATGCCACGCACCCTTGCGTAGTTGACGATGCGGTCCATCAGCAATTGTCCAAGGCGCCGGCCTTTCTGGTCCGAGCGCACTGCAACCGCGAACTCCGCGGTTTCGTTATCGGGATCGGCAACCGCGCGCACCACGCCCAACGTCCGCGCGAAACCTTCGTCGGTTTGCACGGTGGCGATGAGCGCCATTTCGCGGTCGTAGTCGATCTGCGTCATGCGCGCGAGTTGCGAATGATCGAAGCTGCCCACCGCGCCGAAAAAACGCAGCCTCAAATCCTCGGGCGTCATCGCCTCGACGAAATCGTGATGCGCCGCCTCGTCTTCCGGGCGGATCGGCCGCACCGTCATGCGCACGCCTTGCCACTCCAACGTCTCCTCGAAGCGGCGCGGATACGGCACGATGGCGAGACGGCTGCGCGTCGACGCGATGCTGAGCGTCGGGGCAAGCACCGTGACGTGGTCGCGGAATACGCGCAGCGTCAGCGCAAGGCCGACGATTTCCTTGACGTCGCACACCGCCTGCGACAGCGCGGTGAGCGCGGCCAATACCGGCTCGGGTGCTACCAGCCGCGCATAAGGCGAGCGCGTGACGATGTCCCGCGCGAGTGTCGGATTGAGCGGCGGCAAACCGTAGACGCGCAGCGGCTCGGACACGCCGTCGGCCGACGGCGCCGTAAAACGGAACACCGGGCCGAAGTTGTCGTCGTCGTGAAGTTCGACGGTGATGTCGACAATGGAATTCGGCGCGGCGGCCGCCGCGCTTTCCGCCGCTTCCACGCGCAGCCCGAAGCGTTCGAGCAACTGCGCCGCCGCCTCGCCGGCGAGTCGATCCGCATTCGCGGCAAGCGCCGCGCGCGCCTGCGCCTGAGCGGCGTCGATCGCCTCGGGAATCCGCGCCGGCAGTCCCTCCGGCGTCTGCATCAGCAACTCGCGGCCCATCCGGTAGTCGACCAGACGGGCGAAGGCGCGCGCGAGCCGCTGTGGCGTCGTATGAACCGGAATGCCTTGCGCATGCAGCGCGTCGCGCGTCGCCGCGTCCACGCCGCCGAAGAAACATGCCAGCAAGCCGCGATACGCAAAGCGCTGATTCGCGATCAACGCCTGCGCGACCTCGCCGACCGGCGCGCCATGCGTCGACGCATGAACGACGAACGCCGTGCCCGCGCCGCGGTGGTCCGCGAGTATCTTCAGCGCGGTGCCGAAATGCTCGGGCCGCGCGTCGTCGCCGAGTCGCAGCGGATTGCCCGTCACCGCATACGGCAGCGCTTCGGCGAATGCCGCGTCGGCGGCGGCGGGCCATGCGGCGAGCGTGTCGCCTGCGGCGGCGAAGGCGTCGCAAGCGAGCGTCGCAAGGCCGCGGTCGCTCGTGATCAGCGTCGCCGTGGCGCCGGCCGCGACGCGGCCCACGCCGAGCGTCTCGATCTCGTCGAGCAGATCGTCGAGCGCGTCGACGCGCACCATGCCCGCGCGGCGGAATGCGGCGGTGTAGAGGCCGTCGGCGGGATCGGCACGGCCCGAGCGCAACGCCAGCACCGGCTTGTTACGCGCCGCCGCGCGCGCCGCCGACATGAACTTGCGCGCCGCGCGCACCGTATCCAGTTCGAGCAGAATCGCGCGCGTGCCGGGGTCGCTCGCCAGATAGTCGAGCACGTCGCCGGCGTCCACATCGGCCTCGCCGCCGAGCGCCACCGCATGCGAAAAACCGAGCCCGCGCGCGTGCGCCCAGCCGAGCACGGCATTGGTCAGCGCGTTCGATTGCGACACCCACGCGACGCCGCCCGCCTTGACCGTGCACGAAGGCGCGCCGAAATACGCGCGCAGCGCCGGCGACACCACGCCGAGGCTGCCCGGCCCGACGATGCGCAGCAGATTCGGCCGCGCCGCCGAAAGCGCGTGCCGCAGATGCAGCCGGTCGGCATCGCAACGCGCCTCGCCGACGATGATCGCCGCGCGCGTGCCGAGCCCGCCGAGCTTGTGGATGATGCCGGGCCACGTATCGGGCGGCGTGCAGATCAGCGCGACGGTGGGCGCTTGCGGCAGATCGCCGGTGTCGCCGAAAACCGGGTGGCCGCCGAGCGTTTCGTACTTCGGGTTGACCGGCCAGAGCGGGCCGCCAAAGCCGCCTTCCAGCACGCGCGACCACACCATCGCGCCGGTGCTGCCCGGCCGCTCGGACGCGCCGATCACGGCGACGGATTTGGGTCGGAACAAGGCATCGAGATTGCGAACGGTCACGGGCGCTCCGCGAATGGAGAGTGGCGCGCCGGAGGCAGGCGCATGTCTTCGTCAGGATAGGCGAAGTCGGCGGCTTGCGCGGGGGCTTCTCGAACCGCGGCTCATGCGAGATGCCAACGTCGTTGCCCGAAAGCGCTGGCGACAAACTCAGCGCGTAAAAAAACCGCGTCGATCGACGCGGTTCTCTGTTTCACCCCGTGCCGTTCGCCGATAAGCGCGCGGCCAGCGCGACCTACATCGCCTTCTTGAACGGCGCGCCCGAATGCTCGCGCAATTCGTTGAAGACGATTTTCGGCCACGCCTTCTGCGCGACTTCGATCTCCGACACGTGCGACGCGAGATAAGTCGGCGCATCGGATGCATCGAGCGCGATCCGCGCCGCGTATGAATCGGTGAAACGGCGCAGTTCGGCCGGGTCGTCGGAGGTCACCCAGCGCGACATCCGGTAACGCGCCGGCGCCATGCGCACGTCGACCTTGTATTCCGTCGACAAACGATGCGACACCACTTCGAACTGCAACTGACCCACCGCGCCGAGAATCATCAAGCCGCCCACTTCGGGACGAAACACCTGAATCGCGCCTTCCTCGCCGAGCTGCTTGAGCGCTTCGCCGAGTTGCTTGGCGCGCATCGGGTCGACCACTTCGACGGTCTGAAAAATTTCCGGCGCGAAGAACGGCAAGCCGACGAATTGCAACTGCTCGCCTTCGGTCAGCGTATCGCCGAGACTCAGCGTGCCGTGATTCGGGATACCGATGATGTCGCCGGGATACGCCTCGCTCACCGTCTCGCGGCGCTGCGACAGGAACGTCACCACGTTGTTGGCGCGGAACGTCTTGTTCGAACGCGTCACCTTGACGGCCATGCCGCGCTCAAAACGCCCCGAGCACACGCGGATGAACGCCACGCGGTCGCGGTGCGCCAGATCCATGTTCGCCTGCACCTTGAACACCACGCCGGTGAACTTCGGCTCGTCCGGCATCACCGGACGCTGCACGGTCATGCGCATCGAAGGCGGCGGCGCGAGGTCGACCAGCGCGTCGAGAATTTCCTTCACGCCGAAGTTGTTGATCGCCGAGCCGAACAGCACCGGCGACTGCTGGCCGGCGAGGAACTGCTCGCGATCGAAGTCGGGCGTGGCGCCCGTGATCAGATCGATCTCGTCCTTCGCCTTGATCCAGCTATGCCCGAAGCGGCGTTCGCCTTCCTCGTCGCTCAACGCTTGCAGCGTTTCGACCGCGCCGCCGGCGGTATCCTGCCCGGCGCGGAATACGCGCACCTGGTCGCGCTGGATGTCGTAGACGCCCTGGAATTCCTTGCCCATGCCGATCGGCCAGGTGAAAGGCACGGCGGCCACGCCCAGATGCTGCTCGATTTCGTCGAGCAGTTCGAGCGGCTCGCGCACTTCGCGGTCGAGCTTGTTGATGAAGGTGACGATCGGCGTCTTGCGGCTGCGGCACACTTCCAGCAGTTTCAGCGTTTGCGCTTCCACGCCGTTCGCGCCGTCGATCACCATCACGGCGGCGTCGACCGCCGTGAGCACGCGGTACGTGTCTTCGGAGAAGTCTTCGTGGCCCGGCGTATCGAGCAGGTTGATCACGGCGTCGCCGTACTCGAACTGCATCACCGAACTGGCGACGGAAATGCCGCGCTGCTTTTCGATCTCCATCCAGTCGGACGTCGCGTAACGGTTGCTCTTGCGGCCCTTCACGGTGCCGGCGATCTGGATCGCGCCCGAGAACAGCAGCAGCTTTTCAGTGAGCGTGGTTTTGCCCGCGTCCGGGTGGGAAATAACCGCGAACGTGCGGCGGCGTTTGAGTTCGGAGACTGACATCGGGCTGGCGGTCACGGATAGGGGTTCGGGCGGTCAACGGCTGCTGGTGCGGCCGCTCTGCCACGCGTTGCGCGGCGGCGCCGAACTGCGGAAGCCGGGTTGGAGACCCGCGTCACATGGCAACCCGGTTGCGTCGGAACAAGGTCACGAACGAGCGTTCGACAATACGGGAATCACCGGCGCAGAACAGCGCAGGGAACGAATGATACACGTCATGGGGAGAGGCGTTGGGAAATGCTGGCGCGCACGCGACCAGCACGAGCATGCCGGTCAACGACACGGTTTGACCTGAGCACAGGGTTCGGCGCGCTCGGGCAAAGGCAAAGGTGAGAGTTTTCGGGACTTGCGGCGGCGCACCTCGAATCGAGGCAAAAGGTGAACGCATCGAAGGTCCGCTCGCGCACCATCACCATGAAGTCCGGGAGTTGATCGAGCTTCGCGAAATCGCTGCGCACGTCATCGAACTATCGTCGATGCAATTTTTCGCGGAGCCTGGAAACGCCCGCTGGCAAAGGCTCGCGCGGATTTCACCGGACTTCGTGCCGTAGTGACGAGCGGCAGCATCCAAGGAATCACCAGCCGCATCGTTCGACAAAACCGGGGTCGCCCGAAGCAAAGTAGCCCCGCGTCAGCCGCTCCGGAAAACGCGCGGCTCGCGAGGCGATTTCAAACCAAAGGTGAGCGTTTTCGGGACCCGGCTCGCGGTGCGAAAAAATCCGCTCGCGGCCTCACTTCAGAACAATGGGCGCCCTCAGAACGAAGGCGCCATGCAGTACCGCGCTTCAGGCGTCGATCAGAAAGCGCTCGCGATTCTTGCCGGCGAGCCAGGCCGGCGAGCGGCCGCGGCCGCTCCACGTCTCGCCGGTTTTCGGATTGCGGTACTTGGCGGCCAGAGCCGGTTTGCGCGCCGGCGCACGCTTGACCGTGAAACCCAGTTCCTCGGCCGTGAGGTCGTATTCAGCCACCTTCTGTTTGATCTCGGCGATCGCCTGCGCGATTTCCTTTTCGCGGGCTGCCGCTACCTCCTTGTGGAGCTTTTCGAGCTGGGTAGTCAACTGTTTGTACGAGGCCATGACAGATGCTCCAATCGGTTTGACGAACTGCATGCTGTGCGCACACTAGCAGACGAAAAACGTGCCGGATAGCGAACCGCGCATTGCCGCCGTTCGATCCCTTGGCCCGGCCTGACGAACCCAATGTACTCAATCGTCAATTGCATCGTACACGCGGCGTTCGAAATCGACCGCCATTGGAAACGGTTCAACCGCGCGGCGCTGAATCAGCATCAAACCAATTAGCTCTTCCACAGGATCGGCGAACCAGCTCGTGCCGAACGCGCCCGGCCAGCCGAACGAGCCCATCGAACGATAGCCGTGCGGCAACTGCTGCGCGGGGTCGTCCACGATCGACAAGCCGAGCCCGAACCCCTGGCCGGCCCAGAGCACATGACCGAAGGCCGGAACGCGGCGCTGGTCGCGCGTGAGAAAGTTCGAGCGCATCAGATCGACCGAGCGATGCGACAGCAAACGCGTCGTGCCGACACGCCCGCGCCCAAGCAGCAGCTGCGCGAATTGCAGATAGTCTTGCGCCGTGGAAACGAGGCCGCCGCCACCGCTCTGGAAACGGTCAGGGTTGGCCCAGCGGCTCGACGAAGGATGATCCTCGACCACGCGCCGCCCCGTGCCCGGCTGGACGCCGTAAGCCGTCGCCAGCCGCGCGAGCTGCGCATCGGGCACCGAGAAACCGGTATCGCGCATGCCGAGCGGTTCGAAAATCCGCGTGCGGAAAAACTCGCCGAGCGACATGCTGCTCACACGCTCGATCAGCACGCCGAGCACGTCCGTGGCAATGCCGTAGTGCCAGCGCAAACCGGGCTGGAACATCAACGGCAGCCGCGCGATGTGAGCCAGCCACGCGTTGTTGCCGGCGCCCGCTTCGAGGCCGTTGAACGCGGCCGCATAAGCTTCGGCCAACGGCCCCTCGGCGGTGAAGTGATAGGCAAAGCCGGCGCGATGCGTAAGCAGATCGAGCACGGTAAGCGGCGCGCTCGCCGGATCGGTTTCGTCGAGCGGACCGGTGGGGTCGCGCAGCACGCGAGGCGCGGCGAGTTCGGGCAGCCACGTCGAGAGCGGTGTATCGAGCGCGAGCCGATCCTCCTCGATCAGCATCAGGATCGCGGCGCTCGTCACAGGTTTGGTCATCGACGCAATGCGGAACAGCGTGTCGCGCTCCATCGGCAGTTGCGAGGTTTCGTCGCGC
The DNA here is from genome assembly GCF_052045835.1 of Paraburkholderia sp. 22099. NCBI lineage: Bacteria > Pseudomonadati > Pseudomonadota > Betaproteobacteria > Burkholderiales > Burkholderiaceae > Paraburkholderia > Paraburkholderia sp. 22099. Next base: position 60,766 of record NZ_JBQEPU010000017.1, read on the forward strand.
CAGCCGAGCGGCTCGAAATAGCCGGTTTCGCCGCGCCGCCAAACCATCGACACCACGCCCGCCACTTCGCCCCGTTGCACGTAGCCCTGCATGGCGTTCGTCAGCGCCGTCAGCCGAGCCGCTGAAAATCCCGCTCGTCGCATGATTGTCCTGAATCGTTTCCACCGAAACCGTCGTTCGCCCGGACGGTATGCGCAGCGGCCCGCCGTGGCGAGCGCCTAGGCTTTTTGCCGCGCCTCCAGCGCCGAAAGGGCGGCGTTCAGACGCTTGAGCCGGCTGGCCTGCGCCGGCACGCGAACCGCGCCGGAAACCGAGTCGATCCGATTACGCCAATACGAAAGCGGGATGCGGTCTTCAGCCGAAAGATGCGAGATGACATGCTCAAGGTGTTCAATATCTTTTTCGAGTTGGTGGTGATTCATTGCTTTCCCCGGGATTCAGATCGAACTAATACAAAGCGTGAATCGAAGCATAAACCATGCCGCTGGTTATCTCGGCGACGCGAAAATATTTCTTAAATGCTATTTGCGGCGATGCTCAATCGGCAAATCTGTCCGACGCTAAAATCGCGAGCCGGCTGAAACAGAATACAGCGGCTAATCGCGCACTTCCGTTGGCTGCCGCACCGACTTGCGCACGGCCCATGCGAGCGCGCGCGCAGGCGCCGGAGGAAAGAAGGATAAACGAAAAGTTCCACTTTGAAATAATGCCCACTGCATGAATTGCCCGTCGACGGCATACATTGGCGTCCGTTTTATGACGGCCGCGCGTTTATGCCTGAAACAGAATTCATACCTTGCTCCAAACAGGGACAACATTTGTTTGGTTGAGAATAAATCTCAGCAATGGAAATGCCGCCGCCGCGGCTGGGCCGCGAACCAACGAAAGGCAATCTGCGAAAGCCGCCGTGCCGGCATGAAGCCGGCGTGCAGTCATTTCGCGCGACAGGCGTAAATCAGGCTAAGCGTGCCATTCTCAGTGGATTGACGCACGACGTCGAATGCACCGCCGCAGCTGGCGGTGGCCTGCTGCGCGCACGAGTCGGAGCGGGCCGGGCATTGAACCAGCGTGGTGGCGCGGCCATCGGACAGAAACAGCGGCGTGGGGCTGCTGCAACCGTTCAGCGCGGCGAGCGCGCTCACTGCCAGCGTCGCGCAAGCCCGGCGCGCGAATGAGGAAAGACTGCGCTTCATTGGAAACCCCGAAACATCTTGTTTTTCGATCACGCGATTGTGCCATGTGGCCATTACGCTGCGCTGACTCGATGTCGCGGGACTTCGTCACACCTCGATGCCGTATGCCGCGATCTTCTTGTAGAGGGTCGCGCGGCCCATGCCGATCTGCGTTGCCGTGTCGATCACGCGTCCGCCGTTGGCGCGCAAGGCGTCGCTCAGGAAGCGTTTCTCGAACGCCGCCATTGCGTCGCTCCATGACGCCGGTTCGGGCGCGCCCGTGGCCTCGTTCGCGGCGCGCGCAACAGAGACCGCCTCGGGCACGTAGGGACGGTGGCCGCCGCCCTGCGCGGAGCCGACAAACGGCGCGAGCGCGCGCGCGTCGATCCGCTCGCTGTCGGCAAGCATCACGGCTCGCTCCAGCGTATTGCGCAATTCGCGCACGTTGCCGGGCCATGCGTACGAACACAGCAGCCGCAGCGCATCGTCCTGCAATTCGAAGTGACGGCCGCCGCGCGCCTGCATCGATAGCTCTTCGAGCATCGCGTAGGCCAGCGCCTCGATATCGGCGAGACGCTCGCGCAATGCGGGCGCGTGGATCGTCAGCACATTGAGCCGGTAAAACAGGTCCGCGCGAAAGCGCCCCGCCGCGACCAGCGCCGGCAGATCAGCCGACGTCGCGGCGATGATGCGCACGTCCGCGCGCACGATCCGGTTCGAGCCGAGCGGCTCGAACTCCTTGTCCTGCAACACGCGCAACAGCTTGCCCTGCAAAGGCAGGGGCATGTCGCCGATCTCGTCGAGAAACAGCGTGCCGCCGTTCGCCAGCTCGAACTTGCCGACGCGCCCTTTACGGTCCGCGCCGGTGTAGGCACCGGGCGCGGCGCCGAAGAATTCGACTTCGAGCAAACTATCCGGAATCGCCGCGACGTTGACGGTCACGAGCGGCTGATTGGCCCGCGCCGAGCCGCCGTGAATCGCATGCGCGAGCAACTCCTTGCCGGTGCCGGTTTCGCCCAGCAGCAGCACGGGCGATTCGAGTTGCGCCGCGCGGCGCGCCTGGCGCTTCACTTCGAGGCTCGCCGGGCTCGTGCCGACGAAACTGCCGAACGTATATTTGGCGCGCCGCGCCTGCGCGAGTGACTGACGCGTCGCGATCAGTTCCTGCTGCACGCGCGAGTAGTGGGAAAAAAGCGGTGTCAGCGCCTTGAGTTCGTCGAACAGCGCGAAGCCGACCGCGCCGACGGTTTGTCCCGCATCGTCCTTCAGCGGCAGACGCGTGACGACGAGCGGCTCGCGGTCGGTTTCGAGAATATCGAGCAGGATCGGCTTGCCGGTGGTCACGACTTCGCGCATCAGGCTGTTCGGAATCACCGCTTCGCAATCGCGGCCAATGGCCTGCTCGGGGTCGGCAAAACCGAAACGCGCCGCATAGCGCTTGTTGATCCAGACCACGCGCGCGTCCGCATCGACGATGAACGTGCCTTCGCTGAAATTTTCGAACGTGCGGAACAGCGAATCCATCGCGCGGCGCAGTACGTCGCCATAGGCGGCGGGAAGGCCCGCCCAGTCGTTCATCATCGTGTCGCTGTCTCCAGGTATCGTTCTATTGTGGCTGTCTCAATTCGGAGACGAGCTTATCTCATCCACGAGATCGCCAGCAAGCTTGTCGCATAAGGGTTTAACCTGTAATGCGCGTATGTTCAGCTGATTTGCGTCCCGATTTGGAGACGTTTGGGTACAATCGCCCGCAGCGCGTTTCGAACTTCGGCCGGCGGAATCACCAGGCGGGCCGCTGCGGCGTGTGTGGCATGGAACCTGCATTCCCACGCCGCCATGCCGTCGCCATCGGGACGGCGTACACGTAGAACAACCAAGCTTTGGAGACTCAATGTCCTTTGTTATCGTCCTCGCCGCGCTGGCGTTTCTGATGTTTGCCGCCTATCGCGGCTACAGCGTCATTCTGTTCGCGCCGGTCGCCGCGCTCGGCGCCGTTCTGCTGACCGACCCTTCCGCCGTCGCTCCGGTGTTCTCCGGCATCTTCATGGAGAAAATGGTCGGCTTCGTGAAGCTGTACTTCCCCGTGTTTCTGTTGGGCGCCGTGTTCGGCAAGGTCATCGAACTGTCGGGGTTCTCGGAGTCGATCGTGGCCGCCGCGATCCGCTATATCGGCCGCTCGCGCGCCAATGCGGTGATCGTCGCGGTGTGCGCGCTGCTCACCTACGGCGGCGTCTCGCTGTTCGTGGTGGTGTTCGCGGTGTATCCGTTCGCCGCCGAACTCTACCGTCAGAGCAACATTCCGAAGCGCCTGATGCCTGGCGCGATCGCGCTCGGCGCGTTCTCGTTCACGATGGATTCGCTGCCGGGCACGCCGCAGATCCAGAACATCATCCCCACCACGTTCTTCAAGACCACCTCGTGGGCCGCGCCCGCGCTCGGCGTGATCGGTTCGCTGTTCATCATCGTGGTGGGCCTTTCGTATCTGGAGTGGCGCCGCCGCGCGGCGATGGCGGCCGGCGAAGGTTACGGCACGGAACTCGTCAACGAGCCGGAGCGCGTCGAATCGAAGCAATTGCCGCATCCGCTGCTGGCGCTCGCGCCGCTGGTGCTGGTCGGCGTCGCGAACTTCCTGCTGACCCGCTGGATTCCGAACTGGTACGGCGCGTCGTACTCGGTTCCGCCGGAAATCCTGCCGGGCGTGCATGCACCCATCACGACGACGATCAAGAGCGTGGTCGCGATCTGGGCCGTCGAAGGCGCGCTGCTGCTCGGCATCGTCATGGTCGTGGCGACGGCGTTCGGCCGCGTGCGCGAGCGTTTCGCGATCGGCACCAAGGCCGCGGTGGCGGGCGCGCTGCTGGCTTCGTTGAATACCGCGTCGGAGTACGGCTTCGGCGGGGTGATCGCGGCCTTGCCGGGCTTTCTGGTGGTTAGCGACGCGTTGAAGAGCATTCCCAATCCGCTCGTCAACGCAGCGGTGTCGGTGAGTTCGCTGGCGGGTATCACGGGTTCGGCGTCGGGCGGCATGAGCATCGCGCTCGCGGCCATGTCCGACGTGTTCATCAAGGGCGCGGAAGCCGCGCATATCCCGATGGAAGTGCTGCACCGGGTCGTCGCAATGGCGAGCGGCGGCATGGACACGCTGCCGCACAACGGCGCGGTCATCACGCTGCTGGCGGTGACGGGCTTGACGCACCGTCAGTCGTATCGCGACATCTTCGCGGTGACGGTGATCAAGACGCTGGCGGTGTTCTTCGTGATCGCGGTTTATTACCTGACCGGACTGGTTTGAGCGGACATGCGTGGCCGCGGCGTGAAGGCGGGGCAAAGTAACGGCGTCAGGAGTTTTGATCGGTTACTTTGTCACCCTGCTTTCTCAACCCAACCGGCGCGCATTGCATGAGCTCAACCCCCGCTTTCTGGATGATCCCCGCGGCACCGACTCCGGTCGGTCCGTTTTCCCATGCCACCGAAGCCGACGGCTGGGTATTCCTCACCGGCCAGATGCCGACCTGGCCGACCGACGACACCGCCCCGCTGCCCGACGGCGTCGTCGCCCAGACCCGGCGCGTGATGGACAACCTCGTGCTGGTCCTCGAAGGACTCGGCCTCGGTCTGCCGAACGTGGTTGCCGCGCGCATCTTCCTGACCGAGTTCAAGCGCGACTACGCGGCCATGAACGACACCTACCGCGCCTATTTCCCCGCCGACGCGCTGCCCGCGCGAACCTGCATCGGCGTCACGGCGTTGGCGCGCGACGCGCTGGTCGAGATCGACTTCATCGCCAGGCGACCGGCCTGATCGGCCATCCGCCCCGCATAAAACAACCCTGCGTTAACGGCGCACGGCGGTATAAACCTGAGTGGTTTACTGGGAAACCCTCAAGCGCGCGAGGTTAATTGTCGTTATTGCTGGCAAGACGTAAGCACCACGCTCACCTCCTCGGTGAGCACCAGCAAGGAAAGCCATGCGCAATAACCAGCCTGTCACCGGGCACGAGTACGAATACCCCTCGTCGCAAATGCTCGTTTCCGCGACCGACCTCACCGGCCGCATCCAGTATTGCAATCCCGCCTTCATGGCCGTCTCGGGCTTCACGCGCGACGAGCTGATCGGTCAACCGCATAACCTGATCCGTCATCCGGACATGCCGCGCGAAGCCTTCGCCGACCTGTGGACGACGATCCGCGACGGCCGTCCGTGGACCGCCCTCGTCAAGAACCGCCGCAAGAACGGCGACCATTACTGGGTCAAGGCAAACGTCACGCCGGTCGTGGAGAAAGGCGCCGTGGTCGGCTATCTCAGCGTGCGCGTGAAGCCGGAGCGCGACGCGGTGCGCGCCGCCGAGGCGCTGTATGCGCGCATGCGCGGCGGCGAGTCGCCTGGCGTGAAGTTGCGTCGCGGCGTGGTGGTGCGCACCGGCCTGGCCGGACGTTTGCAGGCGCTGATGCGTCTGCCGGTCGCCACGCGCGCGGCGGCCGGCTATGCGGTCACGCCGCTGGCGCTGCTGCTGACCGGCCTCGCGGCCTGGCAAGGCGCGCCGCCCGCGCCGTTCTGGCTCGCGTTCGGCGTCACGACGGCGCTCAGTATCGTGTCGTGGCGGTTGCTGGACCGGCAACTCGCCGCGCCGATCCGCGACGTGTCCGGTTTCGCGACCCGTATCGCCGCCGGCGATCTGACGGCCGATCTGGAGATCGCGCGTCATGACGACCTCGGCGAGGTGATGCAGGCCTTGAACCAGTTGAAGGCGAATCTCGCGGCGATCGTCTACGACGTGCGCGCGCAGATCACCGGCATGCTCGAGAACGCGCGCGAGATTTCCAGCGGCAATGTCGATCTCGCGCGCCGCACCGAATTGCAGGCGGCCTCGCTGGAGGAAACCGCCGCCACCATGGAAGAGTTGACCACCACCGTGCAGGCCAATGCCGACGCCAGCGTGCGCGCGCTCGATCTGGCAAAGGAGGCGCAAGCGGCGGCCGCCGTCGGCGGCAAGATCGCGGGCCAGGTCGAGCAGACGATGGCCGGCATCACCGCGGCGTCGAGGCGCATTGCGGACATCACGGGCGTAATCGACGGCATCGCATTCCAGACTAATATTCTGGCGCTGAATGCCGCCGTCGAAGCAGCGCGCGCGGGCGAGGCGGGCCGCTCGTTCGCGGTCGTCGCGGGCGAGGTGCGCACGCTCGCGCAACGTTGCGCGGCGTCGTCGAAGGAAATCAAATCGGTGGTCGAGGCAAGCGCGACCGAAATGGCGGCGGGCACCGAACTGGTTGCTCGCACCACGTCGCAAATGCGTGTGATCGACGAGGCGGTAAGCCGCGTGTCGTCGATCATCGTGGAAGTGGCGAATGCGAGTAGCGAACAGGCTGAAGGCATCCGCCAGGTGAATCAGGCGGTCTCGCATCTGGACGGCGCCACGCAGCAGAATGCGGCGCTCGTCGAGCAGGCCGCGGCCACCGCGCAGCGCCTCGCGGAACAGGCCGACGTGCTCGATGAAGCGGTGCGTCTATTCACCGTCGCCGAGGCAGCGCCCGCGCAACGCGCCGCCACGCCGAAGCGTCAAGCGCTCGCGTCGAACGGGACACACAAGCCCGCGCCCGGAATCGCACGCGATGCGGAGCGAGCCGAAGCCACATTGGTCTGATAGATCGGCATTAGTCCCATCTCGACAGGGGGGTAGCGACGCCTCAGGATTGACCCGTCAGCGCCCAATTTGCAACGGGCCGGCTGACCCGAGTAACAACGGCGTTTAACGGCCCGTCCCATTCCGGACGGGCTATTTTTTTGCCACGTCGCGGCGCCTGCCGTAATCGTTGAAGTTCGGCTTTGCCGGCAGGCCAGGCGGCGAGGCTAGTGGTGAGGGAATACGGGAGCCGTCGGCCGCGGATCGCCGCGCGATGCTACGCTACGCAGGCAGCGCTTCGAGCCACCTTCGAGCCACATGCGCCACGCGCGCACAGGGTTGCACGGAGCGCGAACCTTCCACCGATCCCCGTAACAGGAGGCCGACGTGACCCCATCCGACGCTCCGGCAACCAACCTGCTGTCCGCGCACTTCGCCGACATGGCGCGCAACAACGCGTGGTCGAATTTGCGCCTTTACCGCGCTTGTCTCACCTTGACTGACCAGGCGTTCGCCGAACACCGGGTGAGTTTCTTCCCGTCGCTGCAACTCACGTTGAATCACATTCTTCTGGTGGACCGGTATTACTTCGATGCGCTCGTCGACGGCGGCGAGGGCCTCACCATTTTCGACAACGAACTGCCCTATCCTCGCGCAGCCGAGCTGTGGGATGCACAAGCGCGAAGCGACCAGCAACTGCTGGCTTTTTGCGAATCGCTTCGCGACGAGGATTTGCACCGCGAAGTGCGCATCGATCGCGGACCAGCGGTCGGCGTGCAGCGCGAGAAAATCGGCGGCGTGCTGCCGCATGTTTTCGTCCACCAGATTCATCATCGCGGGCAAGTCCACGCGATGTTGAGCGGCACGACGGCCGCGCCGCCGCAACTCGACGAGTTTTTCCTCGCTGCCGACGCGCCGTTGCGCGTCGCCGAATTGCGCGATCTGAACAGCATGCGTGAGTCTGCATGAGTCGCAACGCATACCCCGATAGACCCGCCTGCGCCTAACCGAAGCGCGCGTCATGCGCATGACAGCCGGGCAGAACGATTGCACCGCCGAGGGGCACGAAAAATGCGTCCGCCTCTCGCGGGAGTCGCGTTAAACTGGTTGTCACAGCCGCATGTCACCTCTCCCGCTGCCCGGCGAGCCGCGCCAGCCAACGCGCTGCGCACGGCGCAAGGGCGGCGTCACGGCAAGCGGCAAATGAACGGGCGCACGAGCAAGCGTGAACATGGCGCGACAGACGGCGCGCTATCCTGCCCGTACAATGATTCGATCAACAACGGAACAAGGACAACTTCGATGCGCACTACCGGGTCCTCCGGGTCAATGGCCCTGCTCACCGAATACGACGACGCAACGGCGCGCGAACTCCGCTCGCTGCGCCTCGAATCGACAGAAGACGGCAAAGGCATTCTTCTGGTCGAAGTCGACGAGCGCAAGCCTGGCATTCATCGTGAAGTGCGCTATGAAATCACGCCCGCCGAGTTGATTGCCGCGATTCGCGCGCATGGCGCCGAATTACCCGGCGAACAGCATAATCATCGTCAATGAGTTTGGGAGCGCGCGGCGTTCGCGCGCGAGCGCCTCATGGCCTGATGCCGTATGTCGTGCGTTGCAGGCAGTACGCCGCATGCGGCATGAGTGTCGCCGCCCGAGTCGAGCGCGGTAACAAGTCGTCAACGCACTCGTGCTTTTATTTCCGCCACTTGCATCGCGCGCCGGCGTCAATCCTTTTACTTGTTTTGCTCGCGCTTCGAATCCACGCTTCTAGTTGCTTCGGCAACACCGCGATAGCGCTTTCACCCCACGAATAACGGGCATCGTTTCAGAGCGTTTGCACGCCTTGAAAATGCGTCCATAATTCCTGAATTCTCCCTTTGCATTCCCTACCTGCGCCGCTCCCGAAAGGGCTGCGGATGTAAGCCGATGCTACATGACCTCGTCGAGCAATACGGGCCGGCGCTCATTTTCGTCAACGTGCTGGCCGCCTCCCTCGGGTTGCCGGTGCCGGCGATGCCGTCGCTCGTGCTGTTCGGCGCGATGGCGGCCATGCATCCCGGCTCGGTGGGCACGCAGTTGATGCCGGTCCTCATCCTGTCGATCTTCGCCACGCTGATCGGCGACAGCGCGTGGTATCTCGCCGGCCGCGTGTACGGCGGCAACACGCTGAAGGCGATCTGCCGCCTGTCGCTCTCGCGTGACACCTGCGTGAAGAAGACCGAGCGCTTTTTCGGCCGCTGGGGTGTGCGCGTGCTGGCCGTGGCGAAGTTCGTCCCCGGCCTCGCGATCGTGTCGATTCCGATGGCCGGCGCAATGGGCACCCGCTATCGCACGTTTCTCACTTACGACAGCATCGGCGCCGCGCTGTGGTCCGGCACGGGTCTGATCATCGGCGCATTGTTCGCCGAGCAGATCGACATGCTGTTCGCCGCCGCCGGGCGCCTCGGCCGAACGGCGGGCCTCGTGGCCGTCGCGTTGCTGCTGCTGTACGGGACTTATCGGTGGGTGCGCCGGCGTCAGTTGATTTCGAAGCTCGCGTCCGCACGCATGGAAATCGACGAGCTGGCCTCGCTGGTTGCGGCGGGCAACACGCCGGTGCTGTTCGACATCCGTTCGCACGAAAAGCGCAAACTCGATCCGTTCGTGATTCCGGGCTCGCAATTCGCCGACGAACGGCAGCTCGAAGCGATCATCGCGGCCTATCCGCGCGATCAGAAGATGGTGATCTACTGTTCGTGCCCGAACGAGATTTCTGCGGCATGGATGGCCAAGCAGTTGAACGGAGCCGGCTTCTCCGACGTGCTGCCGCTGCGCGGCGGCATGGAAGCCTGGCGCGACTCGGGCAAGCCGGTTGAAGCGCTGGCCCACGTGCCGCCGCCCGAAGTGGCGGTCGAGGACGTCGCGCCCAAGGCCGTGTAGCGCGGCGGCGCATCCGCATTTTCGCGCGCTCGGCGCGCCGCGCCGCTTGATCCCGTTCGACCAATCAAATGAACTCCCGTAGGAGCGGTTCAATGCTTTCGACTCAAGAAGCTGAAGGGCAACAGCAGGCGGTCGTCGCCGATGCGCCGTTTTCGTCGCTCTCCACCCGCACGCACCAGATGTATCCCACGCTCACGGCCGCGGAAATCGATCGCCTGCGCCGGTTCGGCGAAGTGGGTCACTGGGAAACCGGTGAACTGCTGTTCGAAACGGGCCGGCCCGGTCCCGGCATGTTCGTGCTGCTGGAAGGACGCGTGAAGATCTATCAGCGCGACGGCATCGGGCGCGAACTGCTGATCGGCGAGCATGGCGCCGGGCGTTTTCTTGCCGAGGTCGGCCAGTTGTCGGGGCGGCCCGCGCTGGTCAACGCCATGGCGCTTTCCGCGGTGGACGCGCTGCTGATTCCGCCGGAAGGGCTGCGCGCGCTGATCGTCGCCGAAGCGGAACTCGGCGAGCGCATCATGCGCGCGCTGATCCTGCGGCGCGTGGGGCTGATCGAAAAAGGCGCGGGCGGCCCGATCCTGATCGGCAACAGCACCGACCCGCGGCTCGTCATGCTGCAAGGCTTCCTGTCGCGCAACGGGCATCCCCATTCCGTCATCGACGAGCGCGATGAAGACGCGCTGCATCTGATCGAGCAATTCGCCGCGCGCAAGGAAGACATGCCGCTGGCGATTTGCCCGGACGGCTCGGTGCTGCATCATCCGAGCATGCCGGAACTCGCCACCTGCCTGGGCTTGCTGCCCGATCTCGACGATTCTCACGTGTACGACGTCGCGATCGTCGGCGCCGGACCGGCCGGCCTCGCCACCGCCGTGTACGCCGCGTCCGAGGGACTGTCGGTGATCGTGCTAGACAGCCGCGCGCCGGGCGGCCAGGCGGGCGCCAGTTCGCGGATCGAAAACTACCTCGGCTTTCCGACCGGCATCTCCGGCCAGGCGTTGGCGGGCCGCGCGTTCGTGCAGGCGCAGAAGTTCGGCGCGCATGTCGCGATTCCGGTTCACGTGAAGGCGCTGCGCTGCGAGCAGTCGCCGTATCAGCTCGAACTGAAGTGCGGCGGCCATATCACGGCCCGCGCCATCGTGATCGCAAGCGGCGCGGTCTATCGGCGGCCCACGCTCGAGGGGCTCGACCGCTTCGAAGGGCGCGGCGTCTATTACTGGGCGTCGCCGGTCGAAGCCAAGCTGTGCAAGCGCCAGGACGTCGTGCTGGTGGGCGGCGGCAATTCGGCCGGCCAGGCGATCGTCTATCTGGCGACGCACGCGGCCAATGTGCACGTGCTGATTCGCCGGAGCGGCTTTGAGGCCACCATGTCGCGCTATCTGATCGACCGCATCCGCTCGCTGCCGAATGTGTTCGTGCATCCGAACTCGGAGATCGGCCGGCTGGCGGCGGACGACAGCGGGCTCGCGTCGGTGAGTCTGAAACGGCCTTTGCCGGACGGCACCGATCATTTCGACACGCGGCATCTGTTCCTCTTCACCGGCGCGGACCCGAATACCGACTGGCTGCGCACCTGCGGCGTGAAGCTGGATGAAAAGGGCTTCGTGATCACGGGCACCGGCCGGGACGGCGCGTCCGTCTGCGATCTCGCCACGACGGTCGACGGTGTGTACGCGATCGGCGACGCGCGCGCGGGGTCGACGAAGCGTGTGGCGGCCGCCGTCGGAGAAGGGGCGGCCGTGGTTGCGCAGATCCATCAGATGCTGGCGGCGTCGGCCGGGGAAGCGGTGGCCTTGGGGGCCTGAGCGGCACGCCGCGGGTAAGGCAATGAACTGGCGGGTAACGGCCCGGTTATCGACGGGGTTACTGCCTGGGTTACTGCCTGTTACACACGCGTTCAACTGGTAGCACCTGCTTCTCTTTCTACTTCGTAAGATTGTCGTTAGCCATTCGACAGCGAATGGCCCGCTCTTTCGGAACAGGAGACAAGCCATGCTCAAACGCGCAATCGTATTTGCCGCCCTCGGCCTCGCGGCCGCCGGCGCGTCGACTGCCGCCCTGGCCGGCGTGGACGTGGGCGTGTTCGTCAATACGCCCGGACCCATGTATGCGCCGCCGCCGGTGATCTACGCGCCGCCGCCGCCGGTGGTCTACTCGCCGCCCGTCGTCTACGCGCCTCAGCCGGTTTATAGCTACGGCGACGGCCACGGGTATCGGGGCGATTACTACCGCGAGCGCCGCTGGCATCATGACCACGGTCATCATCGCGGCTGGGATAAGCATGGGCGGGGCTGGTAACGCGTCTATCGCGTTGCCCCGCGGTTGGCCGGGTTTGCTTGATCCTCGCGCCGGTTCATCTGCGGTAATTCACGCTAAAGTAGCGGCTGCCGACCCATGCCGGACCCTGTGTCCGCTCCCCTCGCCGTCACTCACTGACCACAATCCGCGTGAAGATGCTTCCGCTATCCGCAGCACGCACCCTGCATCTGGCCGCGCAAGGCTTGCTGACGCCGCCGCGCCGCAAGGCCGCCAAGGCCGATGTGCTCGACGCCATCCGCCGCATGACGCAACTGCAGATCGACACGATTCACGTCGTCGCGCGCAGTCCCTACCTCGTGCTGTTCAGCCGGCTCGGCGCGTATCCGCAGCAATGGCTCGACGAGCATCTCGCCGAGGGCAAGCTGTTCGAATACTGGTCGCACGAAGCCTGTTTCGTGCCGGTCGAGGATTACGGCCTGCTGCGTCACCGCATGCTCGACCCGAGCGGCATGGGCTGGAAATACGCGGCCGAGTGGCACAAGAAGCATCGCAAGGACATCGAGAAGCTGCTCGCGCATATCCGCGCGACCGGTCCCGTGCGTTCGGCGGATTTCGCCCGCGAAGCCGGCAAGAGCAACGGCTGGTGGGACTGGAAACCGGAAAAGCGTCACCTGGAAGTGCTGTTCGCGATCGGACAATTGATGGTCGCGGAGCGGCGCAATTTTCATCGCGTCTACGATCTGACCGAGCGCGTGTTGCCGGACTGGGACGACGCGCGCGATCTGCCGCCGGCGCACACCGTGACCGAGGAAGCGCTACGCCGCACCTGCCGCGCGCTCGGCGTCGCGCGCGCCGATTGGGTCGCCGATTACTACCGGCTGCCGCGCCGCCCGTATCGGGACGAACTGCATGCGCTCGCCGACGCCGGCGAGTTGATCCCGGTGAAAGTGGACGGCTGGAAGCAGGACACGTTCGTCCATCACGAGTTCGCCGCGATGCTCGACGACGCCGCGAGCGGCAAGCTCGCTTCCACGGTCACCACGGTGCTGTCGCCCTTCGATCCGGTGGTGTGGGACCGCAAGCGCGCCGCCGCGCTGTTCGACTTCGACTACGCGATCGAATGCTATACGCCCGCCGCGAAGCGCAAATACGGTTACTTCGTATTGCCGCTGCTGAGCCGGGGACGCCTGGTCGGCCGCGTGGATGCGAAGGCGCATCGCACGCAAGGCGTGTTCGAACTGAAGTCGCTGCACGTCGAACCGGGCGTGCGCGCGAGTGCGCGTCTCGCCGCCGATCTGCGCCGCGCGTTGCAGCGTTGCGCCGACTGGCACGGCACGCCGCAACTTCAAATCACGTCCGCGCCGCCGGAGTGGCTAGCGGCGCTAAGCGCGGACAGCGGCGCGCCAGCCTGAGCGGACGGCAACGGCACACGCTCAATGCAGCGCCGTCCACGCGAGCGACAAGGAAAACACGCCCAGCACGATCGACGCGCCGCGCTGCATCTTCACCGGATTGAGCCAGCCGAGCTTGCCGCTGCCGAGCGCCGCGCCGAACGCGATCCAGGCGAGCGCGATCGGCACCAGCAGGCACGCGAACATCAGCATCGAGAAGACATAAGCCGGCAGATGCGCGAAGGCGATCGCCGGAAAGATCGTGCCGGCGAACAGCAGGCCTTTCGGATTCAGCAGCGTCGCGACGAATAGCGTGCGCATGCCGTTCGCCCGCTGCGTCGAGTCGGGCAAGGCGACCGCCGCGCGCCACATGTCGACGGCAAGATAGGCGACGTACAGGCCGGCCGCCACGCGCAGCAGCGAGGGCAACCAGGGCAGCGCGTGCGCGGCTTGCGCGAGAAACCGCCCCCACACGGAGATCGACACGAAATAGCCACCCAGCTCGGCGGCGATCAGCGGCAACGAGCGCCGCACGCCCTGGCGCAAGCCGGCCGCGGCAAGCAGCGTATTGGTGGGCCCCGGCGTCATCAGCACGACGACGATACCGATGGCCAGCAATGCGATAGCGGAGGCGGAAAGCATAGAAAAAAGGCGCAATGTTGGAAACAGTGCGCCTTTTTATCACACGGAGCGAGTGCGCCGAAATTCAGCGCTCATGCCCGCTCCTGAACCCGGGAACCGCGAGGCGCCGACAGGCGCCGCGTTCAGCGATCGAGCTTCGCGCGTAATTCGCGAGCGGCTTCCAGCAGCCCTTCATAGCCGGAACGCGCATGCTCCGGCAGATCGGGATCGCCGACCAACGTGCCGAGCGTCTCGATCAGGCTATACAGAATGCCTCTTGCAGCACCCGAAGCAATGCCGCCTGACGATACCTGCTGATTCACGTGGCTCAGCGCTGCGTCGAGGTGTTCCAGGTCGGGCCGGTCGTCCGGGGGCGGCTTAGGCGATACGTCTTGCGTCATGATGAAACATCTCTCCTGTTGAAGCATCGATGAACCCGTCATCCTTTCACGTTGTTATATACCGATCGTGCGTTGCCGTCCATTCGTGATGGGCATGAGCGCGATCCACGTCAAGGCGTCCATCGATACATCAGGATTTTTGCGCGGGCGTCGTCTTCGAGCAGCACGACGTACTCGCCGTTGCCGCGCTGCACGGCGCTGATGCCGAGATACACGTCCACCCAGCCGCTGGTGTTGCCGACACTCGCGCCCGGCGTCATGTAGCCGACCGCCTGGCCGGTACGCGCGTCGTACACGTCCACCTTTGCCGTGTACAACTCCGCGACGAAAATGTAATTGCCCGCCACCGCGACGCCCACCGTAGTCGTCTGCGGCGTGCTCTGCGTGTTCCACGGCAGCGAAACCGTGTACTGCTGCGACGGCGTGCCGGAACTCCAGTTGTCGTAACGCGCGAGCACCGGACCGGCCTCCTTCCAGTGCGTCGAATCCCACGGGATCGCGCTCGTGAAGCCGGAGATGTACATGGTGTCGGTCTCCGCGATGTAGACCATTCGCGCGATCCGCGTGAACGGCTGCGGCATCGCGAACATCTTCGAACTCGCATACGTGTAGATCGGATTGCCGGCGGAATCGAGACCCTGCAACGGCATCTCGCGGATGCCGCTCGTCGGCGTGGCGAGCCACACGTTGCCCGGCGTATCGACCCACCAGAAGCCGTTGCCGACCGTGCTGCCCGTCGACGGATTGCTGCTGATCTCGCTGGCGTCGACCGTGCCGTTGCCATTGCCGTCGCGCCACAACCATTCGCCATACGTCGGCTGCCCCGAGGGCCACGTGCCCGGCAGCGGATTCTGCGCGAGCAGACCGGAGGGAATCGCCATCTCCCCATGCGCGGAGTCGAACCGGTAGACGTTCAGATAATGCGCGCCCGGATCGAGCGTATAGAGAAACGGCTGGCCGTTGATTCGCCGCACCATCGGCTCGCCGCGCACGCCGCGCGGCTGGTGAAACGTGGGGTCGCCGGGATAATCGAAGCGATTGAGCGTAAATGCCGCATACGACCATTCGCGGCCGGGCGGCTGACTGTAGTCGAGCGTGAAACGCTTGGAGCCGGTGTACACCGAGCCGGGGTTGGCCGGATCGAAGGCTGCGCTATCGAGGAAGGTCAGGCCGTACAGACGCCAGTTGAGCGTGCGCGAACTCGACACATAGCTTTCGAGCACCGCGCCCTGACCGACCGACGCCGAGCCGATCGGCCTCGGCCCTTCGCCGTTCTGCGCCACATAGAGATTGCCCGCCGGATCGACGCCGATGCCCGTCACGCCATTGAAGCGCCCGTTGCCGGGCACGCCCTTGATCACATGGAAGATGCCATTGCGAGTGCCGAGCGGCGCGGCGGCTTGCGGCTTGCCGTTGGCGTCCTTGGTGAAGACGAGAATCTGCTGCGATGGCCCGATGTCGGCCACGAGAATCTGCCCGGACGGCGTGACCGTGATGTCGGCCGGCACCGCGCCCGCCGGCAACGTCAAGGTGCCTGAAAGCGGAGCGCCGTTGGCGGCGTAGTGCGAAATGACCGGCGTTCCCGATGAAACGCCGCCGATCACCCAGAGCGTCGAATCGGTGTCCACCGCGATACGTCCCGGCGAGTTCGCGCTCCACGAGCGCAAGCGCTGCATCGAGACCGCATCGAATACGACGATCCGGTTCGCGTAGGTATCCGCCACGTACAACTCGCTCTCGGTGGCGGCCAGGCCGCGAATGCCGGCGTCGGTGCCGGTCGTCACCGTGTCGAGCAGCAGAAAACTGTTCTTCGTCGCATTGGCGCTGTTGCCGATGCCGCCGGTGAACGGCGCGCCGACCGCGATATTGCCCAGCGTGCGGCGCGTGATGCCGAACCATGTCTGTCCCGCCGGCGGATAGTCGGCGCCGACCAGCCTGTTGTTTTCGCTGCCGATCGACATCGCCGCGTACAGGTACGTACGATTCACCGCGACCGCATCGCCGCCCGCGGCGCCCCAGCCATGCGTCGAGCCGGCCACGGCGATCTTGTCGCCGGCGCGATAAGCGGCGATTTCACTGCCGCTTTCGTCCCACGGCGCATTGGTGTAAACGGTGCCGTCGGCACCCACGCTAATGGCCTGAATATCCTGCTGCACCCATTTGCCGTCGCCAAAGCCGAAACTATTGCCGATCCATGAAGTGGTGTAATTCAGTTGCGATTGGGCAAATGCACCAAGGGGAAGCAGGCCGAGTAAAAAAAAGACAACTCCGCCTAAGCGAGTGAATAATTTCACGACGATATTCCTTGCGAAGTGCGAAAGCGCACAGCCAGCGTATCCGGCGCGCTTTCGCGTGTATGCGGATAGCTTGGCGTGTCGCAACTATCGTGCACGGTAGACGTTGGCGTTGATCGTCGCATAGAAAACGCGGAAATTTATTGGTAAAAAAATTCGGGTAATTTTTTAAGCGGCCGAATGGGTATTTGATCGGCATACCACTTGTGCGGCAATTCGGCGCGGCAATTCGAGCGTTATTGGCTTTTCAATTAGCGTGAGCGAATTCCTCGGCCGCCGCCGCAATCAGCACTTGCCTACGCGTGGTCTGGTAGCGATCAGCGGGCTCAACGAGCCGATGGCGGTGTGGCGGACGGCCGCGCTGGCCTGCGTGATGTATGCGAGCGCGGCGGAGGCTGGCCGCGTTCGCGGCCCTCGCTCCACTCCATTGCGCGGCGAAAACCGCGGTGCGGCTCGACGCTCGCGCCGCCGCGAACTTCAGGCTTGAACGGCAACCGCGGCTTGCGCGGCAGCGGCACTTTCCGCAGCCGTGACGGCCGGCGACACGATCGCCGGCTGCCCCGTCTGCCGGCGCGAACGGCCTGAACTCAGATAATCGGCAATCGAATCCTGCGTGACTTCGCCGACGTAACGTCCGTCGCCGTCCATTACCGGCATCCATGACGAGTTGAACTGGTACATCTTCGATAGCACGATGCGCAAATGCTCGTCGGCGCTGACCGTCGCCTTGAACGCGCTCAGATGATCGCCGCACACGCCCTGCCCCGCGCGCGCCGCGCGGCGCGTCACATAACCCAATGCCTGGCGGTTTTGGTCGACGATGGTCAGATAGCGGCTGTCGCTGTCGTCCATCATCTGGAACGCGCGCGCGATCGGCGTATCCGCACGCGCGGTTTCCGGTTGCGTGGCCGCGTCGCCGGCCTTCACCAGCAAGAGACGCTTCAACGTGCTGTCCTGCCCGACGAACGCGCCGACGAATTCGTCGCGCGGGTGCGCGAGCAGCGTATCGGGATGATCGTATTGCACCAGTTGACCACGACGGAACACGGCCACGCGATCGCCCAACTTGATCGCCTCGTCGATATCGTGGCTCACCATGATCACCGTCTTGTTCAACTGACGCTGCATCTGGAAGAACTCGTTCTGGATCGACTCGCGATTGATCGGATCGACCGCGCCGAACGGCTCGTCCATCAGCAACACCGGCGGGTCGGCGGCCAATGCGCGGATCACGCCGATACGCTGTTGCTGGCCGCCCGACAACTCGCGCGGATAGCGCTTCAAATACTGCTTCGGATCGAGTGCGACCATCGACATCAACTCCGTTGCGCGCTCGCGGCAACGCTTCTTGTCCCAGCCGAGCAGACGCGGCACGACCGTGATGTTCTCCTCGATCGTCATGTTCGGGAACAGGCCGATCTGCTGGATCACATAGCCGATGTGACGCCGAAGTTCGACTTCGTTCAGGCCCGACGTGTCCTCGCCGTCGATCAGCACGCGGCCCGAAGTCGGCGTGATCAGGCGATTGATCATCTTCAGCGTGGTGGTTTTGCCGCAGCCCGAGGGGCCGAGAAACACGCAGATTTCGCCCGCGCCCACCGTGAGGCTCACCGAGTCGACGGCGCGTACCTGCTGGCCGTCCTTCTGCGTAAACGTCTTGGTCAGTTTGTCGAGTTCGATCATGTCTTTTGCACTCCCTTCGGTGTCAGCAAGCGTTGCAGCGCTTGCAGCAGCAGGTCGGCGACGATCGCGAGCACGCTCACGAGCACCGCGCCCACCAACAGTTTCATCATGTTGCTCTGGCCGATCGCGCGAACGATCAGCGTGCCGAGGCCGCCCGCGCCGATCACCGCGGCAATCGTCATCACGCCGATGTTCATCACCACCGCGGTACGCACGCCGCCCAGAATCACGGGCACCGCGAGCGGCAAGTCGACGAGGCGCAGCCGTTGCCAGACCGTCATGCCGATACCGATGCCGGCTTCCTTGATGCCGGCGTCGACGTTGCGCAGCGCGAGGTAGGTGTTGCGCATGATCGGCAGCAGCGAATAGAGAAACACGGCGGTGATCGCGGGTACCGAGCCGATGCCCTGGCCGAAGCGCGAGAACACCGGAATCATCAAACCGAACAGCGCGATGGACGGCAAGGTCAGCACCACCGTCGCAATGCTCAATAAGGGCGTGGCAAGCCACTCGTGGCGGTTGATCACGATACCCAAGGGCACGCCGACGACGATCGCGCAGCCCACGGCGATCCCCACCAGCCACACGTGTTGCGCGGTGAGTTGCAGCAGTTCAGGCCAGTTGGCCGACAGATAGTCGAATACAGTCATAAATGGTCTCCGCTCAGGGCAACTCGTGCGTGCGCAGGAATTGCGCCGCGACTTCGCGCACCGGCTTGCCGTCGATGTCGACCTGCTTGTTCATGTCGAGCATGGTGTCGTTGTTCAGCGCGTCGGAGAGTGCGTTCAATTGCGTCGCGAGTTGCGGGTTCTGGTCGAGCGTCGCCTTGCGCACCACCGGCGTCGCGTTGTACGCGGGGAAGTAGTGGCGGTCGTCTTCGAGCGGCACGATGTTGAAGCCCTTCACGCGGCCGTCCGTCGTGTAGATCAGACCGATCGGCACCTGGTTGTTATGCAGCGCGGTGTAGACGAGCCCCGGATCCATCTGACGCGTTTCCGCGCGGCTGAACGCCATGCCGTACGCCGCTTCGAGCGGCTTCAAACCATCGGGACGATTGGCGAACTCCGCGTCCATCGCGAACACGTGCTTCTTTTTCGGCTCCGCCGCGATCTTCGCCGCGAGCTGCGAAATCGTGCGGATGCCGGTCTGCTGCGCCAGTTGCTGCGGCAAGCCGAGTGCGTACGTATTATTCAGCGGCGAC
The DNA here is from genome assembly GCF_052045835.1 of Paraburkholderia sp. 22099. NCBI lineage: Bacteria > Pseudomonadati > Pseudomonadota > Betaproteobacteria > Burkholderiales > Burkholderiaceae > Paraburkholderia > Paraburkholderia sp. 22099. The sequence goes on from NZ_JBQEPU010000017.1 coordinate 80,336, forward strand.
GCATGCAGCCATACGAGACCGCGCTTCGCATCGAGCGCTTTCACGCGTTCGTACATCGTCTTCGGGTCGAGCTTCTCGGCGATCTTGTTGTAGACGATGGCCGCGGTGCCGGTGTATTCCCACACCACGTCGACCTGGCCGTTCTCCTGCGCGCTGCGCAACAGCGTGCTGCCGAGGCCGGTGCGTGCGTCGATCGTGTAGCCCTTCGAGCGCAGATATTGCGACGTGATTTCCGTCAGCACGTATTGCTCGGTGAAGTTCTTGCCGCCGAGCACGAGCGTCGCCGCGCCCGCGTGCAGACTCGCTAGAAGCAATGCGCCGGCTGCGATCCAGCGGCTGCGTTTGAACCGATTCATCATGCCGTCACCCCGCGTCGCGCGAGCAGATAGCGGCTGCTAGCGGAAACGATGCCGTCGAGCACCAGCGCGAGCATCGCGGTAGCCGCCGCGCCAAGCAGAAGCTGCTGCTGATTGTCCAGGTAGATGCCGGGGAAAATCAGCGTGCCGAGGCTGTCCGCGCCGATCAGATAGGCGAGCGGCGCGCTGCCCACGTTGATCGCGAGCGCGGTACGCACGCCGCCGATGATGATCGGCATCGCGTTGGGCAACTCGGCGCGCACCAGCGACTGCCAGGGCGTCATGCCGAGACCGCGCGCCGCTTCGCGCAGCGCGGGCGAGACGTTTTTCATGCCTTCGTAGGCATTGCGCGTGATCGGCAGCAACGACGCAAGAAACAGCGCGACGAGCGCCGGAATGTCGCCGATACCGAAGATGCCGAGCGCGATCGCCAGCACGGCCAGCGACGGAATCGTATTGCCGATGTTGAAGATCTGCATGAAGCGTTCGGCATGCCGCGCGAACGACGGGCGGCTCAGCAGCACGCCGGCCGGAATGCCGACCAGCAACGCGAGGGCCATCGAGTAACCGACCAGCAGCAGGTGCCGTTTCGTGTAGTAGACGAGATCGGGCGCGTACTGATGCAGTGCGCCGGGGTCGATCGCGCGCCACAGTAATGCGACGACGATACCGATGGCGACAAGACTGCCGATCAGCCTGGCAGGACGTTGAATCATGAAGATGCGCCTCCTTGTTCGAGCGGCGCGCGCAAATAGCCACGCCGCACAGGCGTCGTGACGACGCTGCGAATGGGAAGTTCGGGACGCGGCAGGTGCCGCGAGGTGAACCGAGTGGTGCCGGGGTTTTGTCTTGCCCGGCGCGAGGGCGGTGGTTTGCTTTCGCCTTCGGTGACGTGCCAGTGATTAGAACTGGACGCCAGATCCATCGATGATGTTTGGATAGCTGCGCGAGGCCGCTTTCCGACGGGGCTTGAGGGCCCCTCTTGAATACCGGTCTTTCCACCGGCGAAGGGATGAATGCGCAATGCTGCCAGCTTGCATTCAACCCCTTCTAACTTGGGCTATCTAGCTGCGATGTCGCGGTTAGGGTGTAGGGATTATACGGATGCGAGTGTGGTACGTCTACCCAAGTGGTTAATCCACGGGTTGACCGGCCGCATGCGCGGCCCCCGAAAACCCTCACCTTGAACGCTCGCCGGCGAGCCGCGTGCTCACGAAACCTTCACGCGCCGCACGAAGATTCGCCGCGTCAAATCGAACGCCACCAGGTTGCCGGCCACGACCAGCAGCAGCCCGACCACCGCCAATCCGGACCACTGATAGCCTTCGAATATCGTCGACGCGGCCAGCGCCACGATCGGAAACAGCACCGTGCTGTAAGCAGCCCGTTCCGGGCCGATGCGTCCGACCAGCATCAGGTACGCCGTGAAGCCGATCACCGAGCCGAACACCGCCAGATAAGCGAGCGCGCCGAGATAACGCGCCGACGGCTCGACCGCGAACGAAAAGCCGGCCAGCAGGCTGCCCACCGTCAATACGCTCGCGCCGATCAGCATCGCCCAGCTATTCGTGGCGAAGGGGTGCAAGCCCATCGATTGCATGCGGCTCGACAGCAGATTGCCGGCCGAAAAGCACAGCGTGCCGAGGAACGCGATCGCCAATCCCAACCATGCGGCGTGGTCGCCCAGGTGCCCCGCCATCTGCTGGACGAACAGACACACGATGCCGACGAGGCCCAGCAGCGCGCCCGCAATCGCCGACGGCTGCAACGGCCGGCCCATGAAAAGCCGGCCGTTGATGGAATTCAGCAGCGGCGCGGTGGAAAACACCACGGCCACGAGACCGCTCGGCACGACCTGTTCGGCGTAGTAGAAACACAGAAAATTGACGCAGAAAAGCGCCAGCCCCTGCGCGGCGAGAAATCGCCATGTGGCGCGCGGCGGCATGATCGGCCGGCGCATGATGCGCAGCAAAGCGAACAGGACCAGTGCCGCGATCCAGAAGCGCCACGCAATCGAGACGGGCGGCGGCACCACGCCCAATTGCCACTTGATCGCGATCCAGGTGGTGCCCCAAATGAGCACGGTGACGGCATAGAGCGAAAGATTCATGGCAAGCGCACGGCAGCGAAAACGGGAACTCGACTATGCCGGAGGCCCGCGCGCCGCACTTGTCCAGGATTGCGCACTTTTTCGCGGCGGCAAGCAGCCGCGAATGACGCACCGTATACTGGCGCCTGTTCAGTCGTCGAAAGATTCGCTCGTTCCGTGGACCCCACACCGCCCGCCCTCGTGTTGAATTCCACTGAAATGCCGTTCGGCCTTCAGTCGGTTTGTCACACGCTGAGCAGCGCCAACGCGAATCTCGAGCGCTTCGCGTGGCTTGGCGACCGGCTTGCCATTGCCGTCTGGACACGCGACATAGAAGAAGCCGAAACCGCCTATGAGCGGCCCGGCCATCACACGCTGTCATGCTACCTGGACGGCGGCTATCGCACCGAGCGTCAGAAAATGCCCGGACGCTACGGTGCGCCGTCCCGGCTCTGCGCGTTGCCCGGCGATCACGAATCACGCTGGTGGGTGCGCGGGCACATGCACTTCATGCACCTGTATTTCCTGCCGGAACACTTCACGCAGCGCGCCGTTCAGGAACTCGACCGCGAGCCGCGCGAACTCACGCTCGCCGATCGCACCTATTTCGAAGACACCCGCATCGCGAGCCTGTGCCAATCGCTCGCCAATGAGAACTGGCAGGACCCGGACGGCCTGCTGCGCACGAATGAGACCGCGCATCAGGTGCTGAGTCTGCTGTTGCGTGCGCAAGGCGTGCGCCGCACCGACGCGGTACTCAAGGGCGGCCTGTCGGTCGCGACACGCCGGCGCTTGCGCGACTATATCGACAGCCATCTTGCGCAAACGCTCACACTTGGCGAACTCGCCGGCGTCGCGGCGTTGTCGGAGTTTCATCTTGCGCGCATGTTCCGCACGTCGTTCGGGCTGCCGCCCGCTGCGTGGATCGCGCAGCAGCGGCTCGAACGCGCCCGCACGCTGTTGCGCACCACCGCACTGCCGCTCGCGCAAATCGCGGAGCAATGCGGCTATGCGAACGCCAGCCATTTCAGCCACCGTTTTCGCGAAAGCGTCGGCGTCGCGCCGACCGCGTTTCGGCAGGCGGTCGGCGTTTAACCGCGTGGGCTGGCGCGCCAGGCTTTACTGCAACGCCATTGCCAGCACGCGCGCCACGTGGATCGCGTCGACGCCCGCGCCGTCGTGAATCTGATGCCGGCAGCTCGTGCCGTCGGCCACCATCACCGTGTTGCTGTCGATCTTGCGCACCGCCGGCAGCAGCGACAATTCCGCCATGGCTTGCGAGCTCGCGTAATGCTCGGCCTCGTAGCCGAAACTACCGGCCATGCCGCAGCACGACGATTCGACCGTCGACACCGTCAACCCGGGAATCCACTTCAGCACGGTTTGCACGGGCGTGAACGCGTCGAAAGCCTTCTGATGGCAATGACCATGCACCAGCGCCTGCTGTTTGGCCAACGGCTTTAGCGCAAGCTGCAAGCGTCCGGCCTTTTCCTCGCGCACCAGAAACTCTTCGAATAGAAACGCCTGTTTCGAAAGCCGCTGTGCCTCCTCGCCGAAGCCGTAGTGCAGGAACTCGTCGCGCAACGACAGCAAACAGGAAGGCTCCAGACCGACGATCGGCACGTCCCGCTCCACGAACGGCCCGAACAGATCGAGCATGCGCCGCGCTTCCTGCTTCGCTTCGTCGACGAGGCCGGCCGCGAGAAACGTGCGGCCGCAGCATACCGGCCTCTCGCCCTGGCGCGTGTTGAAGTGCACGGTGTAACCGGCGGCCTCCAGCACCTGCTGCGCGGCACGCGCATTCTCCGGCTCCATGTTGTTGTTGAACGTATCGACGAACAACAGCACTTCTTTCAGCGCACCGGTTTTAGCAGGCTTCGCAGCCGCAGCCGTTGTTGCCATGCCGGATAAAAACGACTTCCTGAACCGCGGCAAGCGCCGTTCCGGCGCGAAGCCCACGGTCCGCTTGAACCACGCCGACAACACCGGCACGTTATCGGCCAGGGCCATCAAGCCCGGCAGGCGGCTCGCCGTTGCCGCGTAGCGCGGCATGAAGGCGACCAGCCTGTCACGCAGACGCAGACCATGCCGCTTCACGCGCGCCGCCCGCGCCTCGATCTTGAACTTCGCCATGTCGATGCCGGTCGGGCAATCGCGCTTGCAGCCCTTGCACGACACGCATAGATCGAGCGTGTCCTTCACGTCGTCGCTGGCAAGGCCCGCCTCGCCCAGTTGACCCGAGATCGCGAGGCGCAAGGTATTCGCGCGTCCGCGCGTGACGTGCTGCTCGTCCTTCGTCACGCGATAGCTCGGGCACATCGTGCCCGCGTCGAATTTGCGGCAATGGCCGTTGTTGTTGCACATCTCCACGGCTTTCGCGAGTCCGCCGGACAGATCGTTGCCGCTGCCCGGCGCCGTCTCCTGCCCGGTCAGCGGATCGCGCTCGACGTTCCATGCGGACCAGTCGAGCGCCGTGTCGATCTTCCGAGCCTCGTAACCGGGCGCGAAACGAAAATTGCGCGCGTCGTCCATTTTCGGCGGACGCACCATCTTGTCGGGATTGAAGCGGTTGTCGGGATCGAACAGCGCCTTGATCTCGCCGAACGCCTGGTTCAGGCGCGGCCCGTATTGCCACGCGACCCATTCGCCGCGGCACAGGCCGTCGCCGTGTTCGCCCGAAAACGCGCCCTTGTATTCACGCACCAGTGCCGCCGCTTCCTCGGCGATCGCCCGCATCTTCACCGCGCCGTCGCGCCGCATGTCGAGAATCGGCCGCACGTGCAGCGTGCCGACGCTCGCATGGGCGTACCACGTGCCTTCGGTGCCGTTGCGGTGGAACACTTCGGTCAGACGGCTCGTGTATTCGGCCAGATGTTCGGGCGGCACGGCGCAATCTTCGATGAAGGAGACCGGCTTGCCGTCGCCCTTCATGCTCATCATGATGTTCAGCCCGGCCTTGCGGACTTCCCACAACGCTTTCTGTTCGTTCGCATCCGGCATCTCGACGACCGAATCGGGCAAGCCGAGATCGGCCATCAATTCGCCGAGCTGCTTGAGCGACGCGAGTTGCGCGTCGCGCTCCTCGCCTGCGAACTCCACCAGAAGAATCGCTTGCGGCTGACCGACCAGCGCCTTTTCGATCACCGGACGAAACGCCGGATTGCTCATCGCCAGATCGATCATCGTGCGATCGACCAGTTCCACTGCGACGGGTTTCAGCCTGACGATGTGCTGCGTCAGATCCATCGCCTGCCAGAAGGTCGGAAAGTTGACCACGCCGAGCGTTTTATGCGCGGGCAGCGGCGCGAGCTTGAGCGTCAGTTGCCGGCTGAACGCGAGCGTGCCTTCCGAGCCGACCAGCAGATGCGCGAGATTCGCGAAGCCGTCATCGGTATAGGCGCGCGGATTCTGGCAATCGAACAGGTCGATGTTGTAGCCCGCCACGCGGCGCAAAACCTTCGGCACGCGCGCGACGATTTCATCGCGCTCGCGTAGTGCGATGTGCGTCACGCCGGCGAGTATCTGCTGCAAACGCGCGCTTTGCGGCGGCTCGCGCAACGAGGCGAAACGCGCTTCGCCGCCGTCGGCGAGAATCGCGTCGATCGCCTCGACGTTGTGCACCATGTTGCCGTATTCGATCGAACGCGAGCCGCACGAGTTGTTGCCGGCCATGCCGCCGATCGTGCATTGCGCGGCCGTCGAGACGTCGACCGGAAACCATAGACCGTGCGGCTTGAGCCATGCGTTCAGATGATCCAGCACGACGCCGGGTTCGACCGTCACCGTGCGCGCCTCCGCATCGAACGCGACGACGCTGTTCAGCCACTTGCTCGTGTCGATCACCAGCGCTTCGCCGACCGTCTGACCGCATTGGCTCGTGCCCGCGCCGCGCGCGAGCAGCGGCACTTTCTCGCTGCGGGCAATGTCGAGCGCGATGCGCAGATCGTCCTGATCGCGCGGCACGACCACGCCGATCGGCGTGATCTGATAGATCGACGCATCGGTAGCGTAGCGACCGCGGCTCGCCGCATCGAACAGCACGTCGCCGCGCAACGATTTGCGCAGATGTTGCGCGAGCGGACTCGACGGACGCGCGGCGCTGGGAACCAGATGGATCGGCTTGACGAGCAAGGCGGAAGTGGGATTCGTCATATCGTCGGCCTATCGAAAACCGGCTAGTACAGCGTGACGCTGACGGGCGCAAGCCCTTCGATGCGCCCGCTCGCGGTGCCCGCGCTGCGCGGAAAGAACATGCCGGTGTAGGAACCGGTCGTGACGATCATCTCCGGCGTCACCGCAATGCCGCGCGAGGTGGCGTGATTGACGAGCCATGTCAGCAAGCGCCGCGGATCGCCGGCCGGATTGGCGGGCGCCATTTCCAGCACGTCGTGCCCGTCGAAACTGAAACGCAGCGACGGCGCGACGAACGGAAAGTCCTCGCGATACGGCGTGAATTCGCCGACGATCAGCGCGCCGTGGTTCTGCAAGTCCGCGAGTTGCGCCAGCTTGTCGACGTCGGGCCACGCGGCATAACGGCTCGCGACGATTTCGATGGTCGCGCCGATCGAGCCGATGCCCGCGCGCACTTCGGCTTCGCCATAGGGCGTGGCCGAAGGATCGAAGCGGCGCCCGAAGCGAAACGCAATCTCCAGTTCGAGTCCCAACGGCGCGAAGGCTTTGCGCCGCAGCCGCGCGCCATCGGCATGCAAATCGACGTGAGGCAAGGGCGCGCCCTGGACCGGTCCGCTGTCGGACTTCGCGCCAATTTTCCAGCCGCCGATGCGCGCGCCGAACACGTTGAGGATTTCGTGCTGGATCGCATAGGCCGCGTCGGCGCTGGCGGGTATTTGCGCCGGCGTCAACGCGTCGAGCGTCGTATGATCGCGGCGGGCGTCGGCGAGACGCCGGCTCAGTGATGTGGCCATGTCTTTAAGGGCGAGAGTAAAACCACGCATGGCGCTTACACACCTACGCTCGTGGTCGCATGTGTCGTGTCCGCCGCGCCGAGCGCGAACCGGCTTTCCGGCTGCATGCGGAACGCGAGCACCACGCCGATCGCCATCAACAGCATGCTGCCGACGAACGGCAATTCCCAGCTGCCGGAATAGTCGATCAGGAAACCGCCGACCACAGGCGAGATGATCGCGGCCAGGGCCGAGCCGGTATTCATCATGCCGCTCGCGGTGCCGGAGCATTCCGGTGCGATGTCCATCGGGATCGCCCACATCGGGCCGATCGTCATTTCGGCGAAGAAGAAGCCGGATGCGAGGCACGCCATCGACAGATACACGCTGTGCGTGAACATCAGCGGAATGAGCGAGAGCAGGCAGAACAGCATGCAGACCGACACCATCCAGCTACGCGCGCGCTTCAGGCTGCCGGTGCGCGTGAAGATCCAGTCGGTCACGATGCCGCCGAGCGTGTCGCCGATCACGCCGGCGAGGAACACCACCGACGCGAAGATCGCCGACTTCTTCAGATCGAGGTGATAGCTGTGCAGGAAGTACTGCGGAATCCAGCTCAGGAACAGCCACAGGGTCCAGCCATAGCAGAAGTAGACGACCGTGACCGGCGCCATGCGGCGAAACAGTTTTCCCCACGGCACGCCGGCCGCTTTGGGCTTCGGCGTCGGCAACACCGCGAGTTCCTCGCTCGTGATACGCGGATGATCTTTCGGATGTTCGGTGAAGGTGAAGGCCCACACGACGACCCACAGCAAGCTGAAGATGCCGCAGATATAGAACGACTCGCGCCAGCCCCACGTCGCCATCACGAGCACGATCAGGCCCGGCGCAACCGCGTTGCCGATACGCGACGCCGCGTGGGTGATGCCCTGCGCGAAGCCGCGCTTCTCCTTCGCGACCCAGCGCGCCATCGCGGACGTGGCGGCGGGAAACGTGGCGCCCTCGCCGAAGCCGAGCAACACGCGCGCGGCCAGCAACGAGATCAGGCCGCCGGCGAAACCGGTCAGCAAGGTTGCAACGCCCCACACCGCGCCGCAAAAAAGCAGCGTGCGCCTCGCGCCGAAGCGGTCGCTCACCCAGCCGCCGATGATCTGAAACAGCAGATACGGATACGCGAACGCCGAGAACACCAGGCCCACTTCCGTATGCGAGAGATGGAATTCCTTGCCGAAACCCGCGGCCGCGGTACTGACGTTGACGCGGTCGAGGTAGGTGATGAAGTACATGATGCATAGCATCACTAGAACGATACTGGTCGCACTGGTCACACGAAACCGCTTCATCGTCTCTCTCCGTTGCAGTCTGTCGACGGCGCGCCCGGAATGGCGCGCTGCGTCCTCGCCCATCGACGGCACGCGCCGCGGGCACATCGCATGTTTGTTATTTCAAGCCGCGTTCTATGCGCGGCTTTCGTGAGGGAAGTGCCCCCGCCTTCCCTTGCTGCGAATCGCTTGCTGCCTGCTGTTTGTTTGTCTGCTGCTTGTTGCCTAACGCTGTCGCTGGTTGCTTTTTCGAGCGTCGATGCGTGTCGTGTTCAGGCCGCGGCTTTCAGACCCGACGCATGCGTCGGCTCGCGCAACCACTCCATAGCGGCAGGCAAACCGCTTTCCTTGAGCGATACGCCCGCGAGCCGCAGACCCATTTCGCAACCGGCCAGCGTGGCGAGCAGCGTCAGGTCGTTGCAATCGCCCAGATGACCGATGCGGAACATGCGGCCTTTCATCTTGCCGAGCCCCGTGCCGAGCGACATGTCGAAGCGTTCGTAGATGAGCTTGCGCACGCTGTCCGCATCGACGCCGTCGGGCATCATCACGCCGGTGAGCACCGGGCTGTACACGGCCGGGTCGGCGCATTGGATTTCCAGACCCCACGCGCGCACCGCGCGGCGGGTCGCTTCGGCGAGACGCTCGTGACGGGCGAACACATTGTCGAGCCCTTCGCCGAGAATCATGTCGAGCGCTTCGTAGAGCCCGTAAAGCAGGTTCGTGTTCGGCGTGTACGGCCAGTAGCCGGTCTCGTTCATCTCGACGATTTCCGTCCAGTCCCAGAAGCTGCGCGGCAGTTTCGCCTGCTTGCCGGCGGCAAGGGCTTTCGGCGAAATCGCGTTGAAGCTGATGCCGGGCGGCAGCATCAAACCTTTTTGCGAGCCCGACACCGTGACGTCCACGCCCCATTCGTCGTGGCGATAGTCGGCGCAGGCGAGACCCGAGATCGTGTCGACGAGGAACAGCGCCGGGTGACCGGCGGCGTCGATTGCGCGACGCACGGCGGCGATGTCGGAGGTGACGCCCGTGGAGGTTTCGTTGTGGACGACGCACACCGCCTTGATTGCGTGTTGGGTGTCGGCGCGCAGGCGTTCCTCGATCATCTGCGGCTGCACTCCGCGCCGCCAGCCTTCAATGCCCGGCAGGCCGAGGAATTCAGGCTTGAGGCCAAGGCTTTCCGCCATCTTTTTCCACAGCGTGGCGAAGTGGCCGGTTTCGAACATCAATACGTGATCGCCGGGGCTCAGCGTGTTGGACAGCGCCGCTTCCCATGCGCCCGTGCCCGAAGCCGGGTAGATCACCACCGGTTGCTGCGTCTTGAAGATTTTCTTGATGCCTTCGAGCACTTTCAGGCCGAGTTCGCCGAACTCCGGGCCGCGGTGGTCGATGGTGGGATAGCTCATCGCGCGGAGGATGCGGTCCGGCACCGGGCTCGGCCCCGGAATCTGCAGGAAGTGGCGGCCAGCGGGATGAAAGTCTAGCTTGAGCATTGGGATTCCCCGATTGAATTTTGCATTCAAAAAACTATATCAGACGAACTTTGACAATCCCAAGGCGAAATTCGCCTGCCGGCACCGGTGTTTACCCGCGTGCTTACCTATTCCGCGGGCTTCCGATAAAATTGCATGCAGTGCGATGTTGAGGATTTTTGTATGCAAAATTCGGATTTTGATGCCGGCGTGAGGGCTTCGCAGCTCATGCCGAAGGTCGAGCGGCAACGCCTGCACGACACGGTGGTGGAGCATATTCGGCGCTTTATCGTCGAAGGCGTACTCGAGCCGGGCAAGAAACTGAACGAGCGCGAACTGTGCGAAACGCTCGGGATTTCACGCACGCCGCTGCGTGAGGCGCTGAAGGTGCTGGCCGCCGAAGGGCTGATCGAGATTTCGCCGAACCGGGGCGCCTCGGTGTCGAAGATGTCGGAAGCGGAGTTGCGCGAGACCTTCGAATTGATGAGCGGACTCGAAGCGTTTTCCGGCGAGCTGGCGGCCGAGCGGATGACGGCGGCGGAGCTGGCCGAGATCAAGGCGCTGCACTATGCGATGCTCGCCTGCCGCACGCAGAACGATCTGCCGGGGTATTACAGCCGCAATCAGGCGATTCACGACAAGATCAATGAAGCGGCCAGGAATTCGGCGTTGCGGCAAACGTATATCGCGGTGAATCGGCGCTTGCAGGCGCTGAGGTTCCGGTCGAATTTCCAGATTCCCAAGTGGGATCGCGCGATTCACGATCACGACGAGATGTTGAAGGCGCTAGAGGCGCGAGATGGCAAGAAGTTGAGCGCGATTCTTCGGCAGCATTTGCTCGACAAGCGGGATGCGGTTTTGCAGGTGCAGTCGCAGGAAGAGGTGGCGGGGGGCGGGTTGAAGGCCTAGATTGGGAGTAACTGGACGGCCTGACCGATCCTGCATAAAAGTAATCGGGTACGGGCCGGCCTTGGTACAGTCGGAGCGCGCAGCGCTCAAGTGAAACGCAATTGAACGATGACGACCCGACCGGGCTAACCTTCGTAAGGCCCAGCCGCTCTCCGAAAGTTGTCCCCCGTTTCTGTTTGCAAGCCTGTGGACAACGTTCGCATAGGCCAGCCAAGTGATTGATGCGTCAGCGGTATCGCCTTGCGGTTCATGAGTAGGCATCGCGTGTCGCTAGCGACCCCGGAACACGCCAGCCCCCGCCGGAAGGCCGCCGCTCCAACCGGCGCGCGCTCCCGGCTCCAGTTGTCCACACAAACTGGGAACAAGCTTGTGGACAACCTGCGCACAGCGATGCCAGGTGATTGATGCGGCAGGCCTATTGCCCCCCGGCTCAACAGCAGGCAGAGGGCCGCTTCAATGCCGCGCATCCTTCTGACGCAGCGACTCCGGCAAGCCACACAACACAATCAGCGCGCAAACCAGGCTCATCGCGCCGATCACATACAAAGCCGGCGTCGTACTCCCCGTCAGATCCCTCACGCGTCCCACCATGATCGGACTCACGATCCCGCCCAACTGCCCGAGCGTATTGATCAAAGCAATTCCGCCGGCCGCGCCGGCGCCCGTCACGAGCTTGGGCGGCAGGGCCCAGAACGCGGGGATCGAAGCCACCACCCCCGCTCCCATCACGGCCAGCGCGACGATCAGCAACGCAGTCTGCTTGTCGAAGAAGCCCGCGGCAAAGAACCCGATCGCCGACATCACCAGCAAGCCGAACACAAACTTGCGCCGCTCGCCGCTCGCGTCGGATAAGCGCCCCACCACCACCATGCAAATCGCGCCGCACACATACGGCACCGCCGTCAGCAGGCCGATCACAGTCGGATTGTGGGTTCCCGCCACGCGAATCAGATGCGGCGCCCAGAAATTCAAGCCATACGAACCCACCTGGATCAGAAAGTACACGAGGCCCAGCGTCAGGAATCCCGGTGTCCTGATCGCGCCCAACAATGAATGCCCCGTCTCGGGATGACGGCTTTGCTGAGCAATCTGCGCCGTCAGAAAAGACTTCTCTTTCGGCGACAGCCAGTCCGCTTCGTCGATACGATCCTTCAGCAGCTTCAACACCATGAACCCCAGCACGACGCACGGCAGGCCGCCGAGCAGAAACAGCCAGTGCCAACCCGGCATGCCCAGCACGCCGTTCATATGGCCGATCACGAGACCCGCCGCCGGCGCGCCGACCAGCCCGGAAAACGCGGACGCCAGAAACAGCATCGACGTAATACGCCCGCGATAGCTCGGCGGAAACCACAGCGTCAGGTAATACAGCACGCCGGGCGCAAAGCCTGCTTCCATTGCGCCGATCAGAAAACGCAGCCCGTAGAACTGCCATTCGTTGCTGACGAACACCATCGCCGCCGTCGCCAGTCCCCAGGAAATCATGATCCGCGCGATCCAGCGCCGCGCGCCGATCTTGTAGAGAAACAGGTTGCTCGGTACTTCAAAGAGGACATAGCCGATCACGAACAAACTCGCGCCAAGACCATAGGCGGTATCCGACAGCCCGAGGTCGCTCTGCAACTGGAACTTCGCGAAGCTGATGTTGATGCGGTCGAAGAATGCGAACAGATAGCAGATCATGATCAGCGGCATGAGCCGCCACGCGACTTTGCGGATGATGGCCGCGGCATCGTCCGCGTTGCGCTCATGGTTGCCGGTTGCGACTGCGCCAAGGTCACTCATGTTTGTCTCCAATGCCGGATTCGGCGATGCCGTCCGGTCGTGTAATCGGTTAGGGGGTTTAGATCTGTAGAACGTATTCGGGCACCGCGTGCAGGTCGCGGTTGCGGCCGGCCTTCGCCAGTTGCCCGGGCACGTCGTGGCCGAGCAAGGCAGGCAATGCGCGCGACAACACGAGCAGCTTTTCCAGGTCGATCGCCGTGGGAATGCCCATTTCATCGCACAGGTTCACGAGGTCTTCCGTGCAGATGTTGCCCGACGCGCCCGGCGCGAACGGACATCCACCGAGACCGCCGAGCGCCGCGTCGAAACGGCGCGCGCCCGCGTCATACGCGGCCAGCACATTGGCGAGACCCAGGCCGCGCGTGTTGTGAAAGTGCAGCGTGAGCACCGAGGCGGGCAGCCGTTCGAGCACGCGCGCGACGAGCCGCGCCACCTGGCGCGGGTTCGCCATGCCGGTCGTATCGGCCAGCGTGACGCCCTCGATGCCCATCTCGCGATAGCTATCGACAATGCCGATCACCCGGTCTTCGTCGATCCTGCCTTCGAACGGACAGCCGAACGCGGTCGCCACCGTTGCGTTCAGCAGCACGCCGGAACCTTGAACGTGCCGCACGATATCGCCGAACGCAATCAGCGACGACTCGCAGCTCATCCGCATGTTCGCGCGGTTGTGCGCCTGGCTCGCCGACATCACGAGGTTGAGTTCGTCGGCGCGCGATGCGAGCGCGCGTTCCGCGCCCTTCAGGTTCGGCACCAGCGCGACGTAAATCACGCCCGGATGCCGCTCGATCTGCTGGAACACGGCCTCGCCGTCGCGCAAAGCGGGAATCGCTTTCGGCGAGACGAACGAGCCCGCCTCGATACGCGTGAAGCCCGCCGTGGAAAGCGCGTTGATCAATGCGATCTTGTCGGCGGTGTCGACCCAGGTGGGCTCGATTTGCAAGCCGTCGCGCGGCGCCACTTCCTGCACGATCAGCTTGTCGAAATGCGGGGCGCTCATTGCATGGCTCATTGCATGGCTTGCGTCGTTCATTGCACGGCTCCTTCGCGGCGCAGCCGCTCGATGTCATCGCTGGCGAAACCCAGTTCGCTCAGCACGCTGCCGGTATGTTCGCCAAGCGCCGGGCCCGACCAGCGCACTTCGCCGGGTGTGTCCGAGAGCTTTGGCACGATGCCCGGCATCTTCACGGATGCGCCACCGGGCAATTGCGCTTGCAACAACATGTCGCGCGCCTGGTAATGCGGGTCGGCCACGATGTCGGCCACCGAGTAGATGCGCCCCGCCGGCACTTCCGCGCGTTCGAGCGCGGCCAGCACGTCGTCGGTGGCGTGGTGCGAGGTCCATGCGGTGATCGCCTGATCGAGCATCGCGCATTGCTTCGCGCGGCCGTCGTTATGCGCCAGTGCGGGATCGTCGGCGAGATCGGCGCGGCCGATCACATGCATCAGGCGTTTGAAAATCGGATCGCTGTTGCCGGCGATCACGACGAAGCCTTCGTCTTCCGTGCGATACGTGTTCGACGGCGCGATGCCCGGCAATGCGCCGCCGCTGCGTTCCCGCACGTGACCGAGCAGATCGTATTCGGGCACGAGGCTTTCCATCAGATTGAACACGCTTTCGACGAGCGAGACGTCCACCACCTGGCCTTCGCCCTGCCCTGTCTTCACGCGCAGCAGCGACATCAACGCGCCGATCACGCCATGCAGCGACGCGAGCGAATCACCGAGGCTCACGCCGACGCGCGCCGGCGCGCCATCCATTTCACCGGTCGTATAGCGGATGCCGCCCATCGCTTCGCCGATCGCGCCGAAGCCTGGCCGGTCGCGATACGGGCCGGACTGGCCGTAGCCGGAGATGCGGACCATCGTCAGTTTCGGGTTGATCGCGTGCAGCACGTCCCAGCCGAGGCCGAGCTTTTCGAGCGCGCCGGGGCGCAGGTTTTCGATCACGACGTCGGCATCGGCGGCGAGCCGTTTGACGATATCGACACCGTCGGCCGACTTCAGATTCACGCACACGGACTTCTTGTTGCGCGACTGCAGATACCACCAGAGCGAGGTGCCCTCATGCAGCTTGCGCCATTTGCGAAGGGGGTCGCCGGTTTGCGGGGCTTCGATCTTGATGACGTCGGCGCCGAACTCGGCCATGAGACGCGCGGCAAACGGCGCGGCGATGAGGGTTCCGATCTCGACGACGCGGATACCCTGGAGGGGTCCACCCATTGTGCTGTCTCCCAAGCTGATTTCGTGTTGAGAGACAGCTTAGAAGCGACGCCGCGGCGGCGTCCAACCGCAATTCGCCAACGACCGTTCGCGAACGGCGAACGCTCAGCTTGCGGCGTCGGCGGGCGGGACTTCAGGGGCTTCCGAGGCTTCGATCGAGCGCAGATGCTCGAACAGCAGGCGGCTCACCGGCGAAAGCGCCTCGACGTCGCGCACCACCAGCACGAGGCTGCGTTCGGACCAGTCGTCCTCGAGCGGCACGCCGACCAGTCCTAGCGGACGCCCCATCAGTTGATACACCTTGAGCGGCAACACGCCGACGCCCATGCCGGCCTGCACCATCCGGCAGACCGCGTCGAAACCCGGCACGTGGATGCGTAGCCGCAACGGCTTGCCGGCCTGGCGCGCGGCCATGTGAGTGCGGGCGTTGATCGAACTGGCCGCGTGCAGGCCGACGTGGTCGCCGTCCAGCGTTTCGGCGAACGCGACGCTGGCGCGCGCGGCCAACGGATGGTCGTCGCGCGTCACGAGCACCAGCGAATCGCGCCGATAGTGCACGACGTGCAGATCGCGCGTGTCGGCGTCGCCGGAACAGATGCCGAGGTCCGCGAGGCTGTCGTCGACCGCTTCGACCACGCCGCCGCTCGGCCGCTCTTCGAGGTCGAGCTTGACGCGCTCGTGCTGCAACTGGAACGCGCGCAAGTCCTCGGGCAGGAATTCGACGATCGCCGACAGATTGGCCATCATCCGCACATAGCCGCGCACGCCGCTCGCATGGCCGGCCAGTTCGATGCCGATATTTTCGATGTCGCGCATGACGCGGCGCGCGTGATGCAGCAGCGTTTCGCCGGCCGGCGTGAGCGTCATGCCGCGCGCGTTGCGCTTGAACAATGTGGCGCCCACGGCCTGTTCGAGTTCGAGCAGGCGCTTGCTCGCGGCGGAGACGGCAATCGCTTCGCGCTCGGCGGCACGCGTGAGCGTGCCTTCCTCATAGACGGCAAGGAAGAGTTGCAGCGTGGTGAGGTCGAGCTTTCGTAGAAGGTTTTTGATGACCATGGCGAAGCGCCGGGCGGTTGTGCGATCCGTCTATTTTGACATCGGGGTAACGCCGCGGGGTAACGCCAATGCAGTATCGCGAGCGCTTCCGCTCTCAATGAATGCCGCATGAACGCGCGGATCGATGTGCAGCGCCGCCGCACGCATCCCGATGTTGCATGAGAAAATCGCAGGCTCCTCATGCCATCGACCACAAGGAACGCCATGACTGCCTCTTCTCCGATTCGCGCGATCGTCACCGGCCACACGCGTGGTCTGGGCGCGGCGCTTGCCGAACAACTGCTCGCGCGCGATGTCACGGTACTGGGCCTGTCGCGCTCGCGTCACGCCGCGCTCAAGGCGCGCTTTCCGGCACAACTCGACGAAATCGAACTGGAACTGGCCGACCCGGTCCGCGTCGCGCAATGGGTCGCAACCGATGCGCTGCGTGCATTCGTGAGCGGCGCGCAAACCGTCTTGCTGATCAACAACGCGGGCATGGTGCAGCCGATCGGTCCGCTCGAAGGGCAGGACGCGGCGGTCATCGCAAGCGCGGTGAGCCTGAACGTGGCTACGCCGCTGATTCTCGCGAGCGCGCTGGCCGCGGCGAGCGTCGACGCGAATGATCGGCGCATCGTGCATATCTCCAGCGGCGCGGCCCGCAACGCGTATGCCGGCTGGAGCATCTACTGCGCGACCAAAGCCGCGCTCGATCACCACGCGCGCGCCGTCGCACTCGACAGGAATCGCGCGCTGCGCATTTGCAGTCTCGCGCCCGGTGTGATCGATACGAACATGCAGGCGCAGATTCGCGATAGCGGCACCGAGCAGTTCCCCATGCGCGAAAAATTCGAAGACCTCAAGCGCAACGGTCAACTGTCGACGCCCGAGCAATGCGCCACGCAATTGCTCGATTACGCACTCAGCGATGCATTCGGGCAAACGCCGGTGGCCGACATTCGCGAGCTCGCGAAGCAGGCTTGAAGAGCGCAAGCAGCGCTCCCGAAAATCCTCACCTTCCGGCTGACATGCCGACAACCAAACACGCCGGGCGCACTATTCGCGTCGCGCCTGGCGGCTTCCGAAGTTCGAAACCGATCGCCGAACGTGCTCCCGAAAACCCTCACCTTTGGCACGCGGCGATTGGGGTCCGACGCAAGCCACGCATCGGACCGCTCCCGAAAACCCTCACCTTTCGAACTTGGTGGCAGGCCGCAAAGGCATGCTGGGCTGGGCACCGATGGTTCCAAACGGGCCACTCCCGCAAACCCTCACCTTTAAGGCCGCGTGAGTAATCTGCATCCCCAGGTAAGCGGCGGCTCGTCGAACGATGAATCGGACGATGTGTCAGCCGGCGCTGTTCACATCTGGAAGGTGAGGATGAATGGCGCGCGCGGCTCACGGATTGGCCGATCACTCGCAGGTCCCGAATATCCTCACCTTTGAGCGAGCGGACGCAATACAAAGGCCGGCCATGACGATCGCGTGAGCCGGTTTATCCACGCAATCAGCGTGTTTTAGCGGCTATCGTCACCGGGAACCGCGTGTTGCAGACCCCTCGGCGCACGGCTCCCGAAAACTCTCACCTTTGCGCCGCGTCGCCGCGCCAGCGGCGTTTAGCTCGCCAGTTTGCGGAACGTTTCCAACACCGCATCGCCCTTGAACGGCTTCACGATCCAGCCTTTCACACCGGCCGCCTTGCCGCGCTCTTTCATCGCCGGGCTGCTTTCGGTAGTCAGCATGATGACGTTGACGGTCTTGTTCGCGAGCTCGCCGCGAATCTTCTCGACCATCGTCAGGCCGTCCATGTTCGGCATGTTGACGTCGCTGATCACCAGCTTGATGCCGGGGCTCGCCTTGAGTTTGGCGAGGCCGTCCTTGCCGTCCACCGCCGTGTCGGCGTCCAGACCGTTCTTCTTCAGGAAGCCGGCCACTTCATCGCGCACCGTGCTCGAATCATCCACCACCAGAATTTTCGACATGTTTTTTCCTATGACTACACCTAGAACAACTCCAGCTCGCCGCTGGTTTCTTCCATCGCACTCGTATCCGCGACGAAGTCGACCGGCGCATCGGCGCACACGCAGATCGTCGCGGCGAGTTGCATGGAGCCGTTGAGCGTGACCGAATACGCCGACACGAAGTCCGGGTTCAATTCCCGCAGATACGGCAAGCAGTGCGCGCTGAGCACATAGGGCGTGGACATGCCGAGGTCGGGGAAATAGCGCAGCAGTTCCTGATTCATCGCGCCACAACATAGATTGCAGATTTCCAGAAAGACTTCCTGGAAAGGCCGCTCGACGTCGTCTTTCAGGTAATAGCCGCGCGTGGCGTCGTTTTCGTCGAAGTGCAGGATCAGCAGCAGCCGGAACACGATCGACGAGATGGTCAGCACGACCACCTGAGCGCCCTTCATCGCATCCGTGCGCGTGGCGTCGCCGGCGCCGACCGGCGCGATCTCGCACGTATCGCCCGGCTCGATCGGCAAGCGGGCCTGCGCGGCCTTGCGGAAAATGCGCTCGAAGCTGTCCCTGGCTTGTGCCGTAATCACATCCGCCCCTAATGCAAGGTCGAGCTAAACCGGTTGGCCAGCGACTCGACGCTGGCCAGCGACGCCGCGATCATCTTGCCGCCCGCCTGAATGTCCTGAAACGTCGACGTGATGGTCAAATCGTTGCGATGCAGGCTGTCGCGATAGCTCTTTGAAAGTTCTTCGGAGCGTGCAGCCAGCGCCCGCACCTCACTCGCCACCACCGCGAAGCCACGGCCGGCCGGCCCCGCGCGCGCGGCTTCGATCGACGCGTTCAGCGACACGATCACCACATGCCGAACGATCGACGACAGCTCCTGGTTCTTCGCGTGCATGTCGTGGTTCTGCGTCATCAGCGAGATCATCTGTTCGTGCCAGCGCTCGAACGTCGCGCCGAGATGCTTCAGTCGCGCCGCTTCGCCCGCGATCCGTTGCGCCTGACCGGCCCACTGGTCCTTATCGTCGGTGGCGGCTTTCAGCGCCGCGCGCAGTTCGTCCGCGCTTGCGGACTGCTGCGCAAGCTCGTCGCGCAATTGCGCGGCCAACGCTTCCAGGTGTTGCGCGGCCTGCTCGGGTTCGCGGATCGCTTCGGCGCGGTCCGACTGTTCGGCCTTGAGCGTATCGGCGCTGGCTTGCGCTTCGGCGCGCAGGCGGGCTATCAGCCGCGCGGATTGCAGCTTGTGCGCGGCCAACGCCAACAGCGCGGTCACCGCGCTGCCTGCCACGGTCGCCAATACATACTGTTGAATCACCGCTCATCCTTTTGTAGTTCGTCGCGACGCAATCGCATTGGGCGCTCAGCCGGCGATCGCACCGAGTCGCAGTTCGCTGGCGGCGCCGCGCGCGTCCGCGCCGAGCGTATCGACGGCGACGCTATCCGGCAGGCACACGATCGTCTGGAATTGGCGGAACGCTGCGCCCTTTCGATCGTCGGTGAAACGCAATTCGATGCGGCCGTTTTCGCGCTCGAGGAAATCGCGGACCGCGTCCATGCCGACGCCGCGGCCCGAAACCTCCGTGATCGTTTCCGCAGTCGAGAAGCCGGGCCGGAAAATGAATTCGGCGATTGCTTCGTCGCCCAGCGGTTCGTCCGCGCGAATCCAGCCGCGCTCGAGTGCGATGCCGCGAATGCGTTCCAGCGCGAGGCCGCGGCCGTCGTCGCTAAGTGTGATCTGTAGGGCGCCGCGGTCCACGCCCACGTCGATGCCGATCGTGCCGGCCGGTGTCTTGCCTTGAGCGCTGCGAGTCTCGGCGGTTTCGATGCCGTGGTCCATCGAATTGCGCAGCAGGTGCATGAACACGTCGTTCAGCGTGCGGCCCGCCGCGCCGCGCAGACGATACCCGTTGTCGTCGATGTGCACGACCGGCGCCGGCTTGCCCAGTTCGCTCGCGAGCGACGGCAGCGAATCCAGCACGCCGGACAGCGCGTCACGCACGCTTTCGCTGCCTAGCGCGAGCAAGGTCTTGCGCATCGCGTCGCGCATCGATTGCAATTCCTGAAGCTCGTTCGCGTCGGTTCGATCCAGCATGCCCAGCGTGCGCTGGATGTGCTCCTTCTCGACCATCACATAGCGTCCGGCGTGACCGGCATCGTTCACGCCGGTTTTGCCCTTGCGGCCGAGACTCTGTTCGTTGATCCTCGCGTAGCTCTCGATGGCCTCGCGCACGCGCGTCAACTCCCGCATCAAATGCTCCTGGTCCCACGGGCGGTCCGCATCCGGCTGGCGCAGTTCGTGATAGCTCTGCTCCGTTTCATGAACGACGTTGGTCAGATGCTGCAGGTTGTAGATGCGTGCGTTGCCCTTGATCGTGTGCATGTTGCGGAACAGTTCGGCAATCGCCGCGTGGTCCGCCTCGGAATGCTTGCGGATGATCCGCTCGTTCTCGCTAATGAAGCCTGCGGAGCTTTCAATGAAGTGATGGAACTTCTCTTCGCTCACCGCGAGAATCTCGCCGATCATGTCGAGACGGCGGCGCTGTTCGCTCGCTTCAGCCGCGAGCTTGCGCAGTTCGGTGACGTCGCGCACGCAGAGCATCAGGCGCACGATGACGTCGTTTTCGTCGGTGATCGCCGACCAGCTCAGGTCGAGAATCTTCACGCGGCCGTCGGGCATGCGCTTCGAAATCTCGCCTACCAGCAAATGCTGATTGAACGTGAAGTTGATGCAATCCTCGCCAAGGCACGCATGCACCGCGGCATCGATTCGCGAAAGCGCGTCCAGGCCGATATCGGTCTCCGAGAACGCCAGATCCATGAGGCCACGGCCGGCGATCTCCTTCGTTTCGAAGATGTCTTCCAGATACGCGGAGTACTCCGCGTGGATCACGGCGCCGTCGATCACCGTCAGAATGCCCTGCTGCATGTTCTGCAACATCGCCTGAATGTCGGCAGTTTTCTGCTTGAGTTGCGCGGAGCTTTCCCGGATCTTTTCGATCATTCCATTGAAGGCGACGATCGAATGGCCGATCTCGTCGAGCCGGCCTACCGGCACGCGCCGCGTGAAATCCTGGCTCGATGCGATCTCGCTCATCATTGCCTGCATGCGGCTGAGCGGGCGCGTGATCTGACGGTAAAGCAGCGAGCCGATCGAAGTCAGCAGAATGATCGCGATGCCGGTAACGATCGCGATGGCCGTCGTGGTGGTCGCGAGCGTGGCGTTCAGCGCGGTGATCGCTTCGTCTTTCTCGCGGTTTTTCTCGACCCGCAACGTTTCGACAATGCCTTCAAGCTCATCGCGATACTGCGCGACGTTCGCGAACAGATACGCCTGTGCGAGTTCGTTCTTGCCGGCGGCCTTCATTTTCGCCGTCTCGGCGATGGCGGAAAAGTAATTCCGCAGGCTGTCGTTGGCCTGGTCGACGAGACCCTTTTGCGCGTGGCTCGCGGCGTCCCTGGCCTGGAGCGCGAGCGCCTGTTGCAGCGAGACTCTTTTCTTACTGAGTTCGTCCCGAGCCTGCGCAACCACGTCGCCGTCGGGCGCATACACGAGCGTCATCGTGGCCAGTTGCACGTCCTTGACCTGCGATACCAGGTCGGCGGAGGCAAGCGCGCTGGGCACCACGCCTTCAGTTACCTTGCGCACTTCTGCTGCGCTGCCGCGCGTCTGATAGACGGCGTAAGCGCCGATCGCGGACAACGCGACGAACATCAACAGCACCAATAGCGTGATGCGATGACGGATAGTCATGTGAAACCCCCGGGGTGTGGCCTTTGCGTCGGCTCTCGTCGGAGCAGCGCGTTTTTTACGAAATGGGTCGTACTTGCAGCGTCGCCGAGTATTGCTGACGCATGTTACTAAGCGATGACTACGGAGTTTTGCGCGCGGTCGAAAGCGCCGAATAAATTTCTAAAGTTTTCGCATGCCGCGCCGTTAATGGATGCCGCTTTATTCGTGTCTCTCACCGTTCCAACAAAATGCGCGCCCAGACTGAAAGCTTCACCATCCGTCACCGAGGAGCCTAATGATGAGCGTCAGCGTTCGCAGCTATCTATCTCCGACACTCGTGCTGCTTGCCTTCGACTGGCCGGAAGGCGGCACGCGTGAAGACTTCCTCGGCTTCGCAATCAAACGGAGCCCGGGTTTTTTCGCGGCCGACGGACAGGAGCGCGAAGCCAGCAGTTGGTTGCCGAACCGCCTGACGTTCCAGGGCGCCGTGCCGGACACGCAGAAAGACGCGCCTTCGAACGAGGCGCCGATTCAGAAATTCATGTGGTGGGACGCGCGCATCGACGAGGCCGATCGGGAAACGTCATTCACTTATCTCGTCTATCCGTTTGTCGGCACGCCCGATGCGCCGCAATTGCTCGACACGCAAAAGGGCGAATGCAGGTTAACGCTGCCCGCGCATATCGAATCGAAGGTCGGCACCTGGTTCAACCGCGCCGTGGTCAGTTCGCAGGCGTTCGCGCGCAAAGTCGCGGCGCTGCATCTTGCGCCGCATGCGGCTCCCACGACGGACCAGGCGTTGCGCCTGCGCACGTGGCTCGCGAACGATTTGCAGGACGTTTTCGACCTGACGCTCGCTCACGCGCGGCGTGCGGCTTCGGCCGTGTATCACCTCACCGATCCGCTATGGGCGATTCCTGCTTTCGAAGCGTTCGGCAAGCAGCAGGGCAAGGCGTCGCTCGCGATCGTCTACGATTCGCATGAAGTGGCGCGCAAGGGCAAGCCGCCCGCGCCTTCGCCGAATCAGCCAGCGGTCGATCAGCTCGCCGACCTCGCCACCTTCGCGCCGCGCGACAAGACGCACATCATGCACGACAAGTTCGTCGCCGTGGACGACGGCAACGGCGAGGCAACGCCGGCGCGCGTGCTGACGGGGTCGGCGAACTTCACCACCGAAGGCATCACCGAGCAGGCCAACGTGCTTCATCTGTTCGATTCGCCGCAACTCGCCGCGCTTTACAGCGATCGTGCGAAGAGCCTCGCCGCCAACCCGAGTATCGCCGCCACGGCGAAGCTCGCGCCGGGCTGGTCCGATTCGATCGAAATCGGCACCGCGAAGGTCCGCGTCTGTTTTTCGCCGGAACCGAAGGACTCGCGTTTGCAGATCGACACCATCGTCGACGCAATCAGCAAGGCGAAGCACTCCGTGTTGTTTTGTCTCTTCATGCCGACCGACGCGCCGCTGCGCGATGCCTGTTTCGCGGCAGGCGACAAAGGGCGAATGATGTTCGGCCTCGTAAATCACATCAGCGCGCAATCCGCCGAAGCGGCGGAAAAGGCTCAGCAGAACGGGCAGATCGTCACGAGCACGGCATTGGCCAACATGGAGCTTTATCACCGCGGCCGCGATAAGCGCGATGTGATCGATGCCGAATACTTTTCGCCGGCCACCGTGCCCGCTGGATTCGAACCCGAACTGCGGCTCTTTCCCGGCGAGAGCGCGCCGGGCTACGCGCCCGTGATCATCCACCACAAGTTTCTCGTGATCGACGCCGAAGGCGCGAATCCGGTCGTCTACACGGGTTCCGCCAATATGAGCAACAACTCGGAACACTTCAACGACGAAAACCTGCTGGAAATTCGCGACCGCCGCCTTGCCGGCACCTATCTCGCCGAATTCCTGCGGCTCTACGAGCACTATCGGGCGCGCGCGTTGGCGATACGTGAAAAGAACAGCGGCACCCATCAGCGCTTGATGCTGGCGCCGAACGGCTCATGGGCGAAGAAGTACTTCGTCGCGGATAGCCCGGAGGCGAAGGCGCGCGTCGCGTTGGCGCACGGCGCGGATTGAGTTGGTTCAGCACGCGAGGCGTCAGCGGATTGATGGCAGATGCTTTGACGCCTCGCGCACAGTGAGCGGTGAGATGAGGTCGCGCGAAGCGGACAGAAAGCCGCTCACCGCCTCCGGAGCGTGCCGCGCGTAATCGCGCAAAGCCCAACCGATCGCCTTGCGGATGAAGAAGTCGCTTTCCGATGCCAACGAACGGGCGTAGCCGAACAGACGTGCTTCGTCGGTATGCTCGCGCCAGCCGAGTTGATGAAGCATCGCGATGCGCCGAACCCACAGGAATTCATGCTCGAGCGCCGCGTCCATCGCGGCCTGCGCCTGCGGGGTCTGTGCTCGCGCCGCTTTCAACACGTCGCCGACCACGCCCGCGAGCGGATCGATCGAATCCCACCAGGCGTTTCGTTGAGCGATTGCCAGTAGATGCGCGATATCCGCAATTCCGAGCGCCTGCCATTTGCGCGCCAACAGGTCGGTGGCAACGTATTGGTATTCGCGTTGCGGCATGGACCATAAGACATTGGCGCAGGCCAGCAAGTGCCCGGCATTGTCCGCGGGAAGCCGCTTGAACACCGGCGATACCGCTTGCCGCCGCAACGGCGCCGGCACGCCGATGAACGCGAACTGGTTTCGCATGCAGGCGCGCATCGCGAGCGAGCGCTGCGCGTCGGCGTGCGGGGCGAGCGCCGCCTTGATTTCCTTGCCGAAAGCATGGGGTGTCATTGCGCGATGACTGCCCGATCTGAACCGCGTTGGATCGCATGGTCTATCTGTTTGCGGTTAACGATCGCCGATTTGATCGAGACGGGCAAGTGCTCCCGGATTCCCTCACCTTTGACTTCAAAGTGCGCAGACAGGTAGCGTTATTCTCACCGCGCGGACTCCCGAACCTTCTCACCTTTGAGCTTCCGTTTGAACCGGAACACCCCTCGCTATCGGTTACCGACTGGCTAGCCCTGAGCGACGTTGCCAACTCTGTCAGGAATAACGATCGCGCCATGCGGCCCATCGCCGCGGCCGCCGCCCGGGCCACCGCCGCCAGGCCCACCGCCGCCACCACCCGGCGGCGGTCCCCACCAACATCCACTCAAGGTTGCGCTCAACACGGCCAGGGCCGCAATTGCCAACAGCTTCTTCATGCTTTGCTCCTTCGCTATATCTATAGTCACGCGAACCCGTCTCCCGATTGGCGGCGGCACGTGTCACCCGCAACGTATCAATCCGCGAAAGATCATGTTTTACGGAGCCGTTACAACCTCGGTGTGAAAAACGATCGTTGTGGCAACCGGCTGCGGCAAGCGTCGGCGTCCAGCAAAGCGCAGGCGGTATGGGTGCGCCTTTCGGCGCGGTGCGGCGCGCTCACGCTTTGTTTGCATATGGAAGAGGATGTAAGGGGAACAACGATATCGGCGGTGCACCGGGACGCGCTCGAGTGCGTTTTTGAACGCGCGGCGAATCACCCTCAGCGGCTGGGAGGCGCACTCCCTGGAGATCTTCACCTTATCGAAGGTGCGCGCCGATCGCGGCGATTCTTCACCTCCTGGAATGGCTCACCTTTGGGAAGCCGAGGGGGGCGCAACGAGTCCCGTATACCTCAAATTAATATCGTCGCTTGCCATGCTTTTTACGTAGTGCAGAAGCACTATCATCCAAGATTATTTGGACTGCCTTGAACTCGCTGGTGCTGTCTGTCCGAAACGGCATCATACGGAGATCGCTCATCGTGCAGAATCAGGGCATCAAAAATGCGCGTATCACGACTACGCTGTCCGCACCCGTCGTCGTTCCCTCGCTGCTGGTCATCGGCGGATTGCTGTTGCGCTGCGCTGTCTGGCCAGAGGAAGCCAACGTGCTATGGGCGCATGCGCAGGGCCTGGATAAGCCGTCAGTTCGACTGGTTCTATACGCTGGCCGTCACCCTCTTCCTCGTATTCCTGATCGTGGTGCCCGCGAGCCGTTTTGGCGACATCCGCCTCGGCCCCGATGATGCCGGGCCAGAGTTCAGTTTTGAGTCATGGACCGCGATGCTATTTGCGGCAGGTATGGGTATCGGATTGATGTACTTCGGTGTCGGCGAGCCGATGCAGCACTATCTGAAGCCGCCCACCGCACTTGGCGACACGCCCGCGGCGACGCGTGAAGCCATGCTGATCACGTTCTTTCATTGGGGCTTCCACGCGTGGGCCGTCTACGACGTGATTGATGTAGTCGGCGAACAGACTAACCGTTACTCAAAAGATCTACCGCCTGAGCGCATGGGCGATCACAACTGACCACGCCCAGCGCCAGTGTTTTCCAGAACTCGCGACCTGTTTTGCGAATCGGGATCAGCCTTCAGAACTTCACCTTCAACTGAAACCCGATCGTGAACGGAAGGTTGTCCGAGGGGATCGGTGGAATCACGATTAAGTTAGCCCCGACGCGCTTGTATTCCACCATCACGAGTGGCGCGAGCACCGGTCCGACCGTATGGTCGCGGCCGAGGCCCCAGTCGCCGTAGTTGTAGCCCGAAATGATTCCGCCCATCGCCGCGATTCGCACGATGCCCCAGTGCGCGAACTCCGGCGCCCACACACCGCCGCCATAATAGGAAGGCCGCCGCAGCGAGTTGCGAAAGCCGCCGCCAGTCAGCGCCCATTGATTGTTGAGCCAGCATTCCACGCCGAGGCCCGGATTGAACGGTTCGAAATCGGTGCCTGCGTCCGGTTTGATGTGATACGAGCCGATCATGGCGTCGACCCATACGCCGCCCTCGCACCAGTTGCCTGCATGCGCGGCAGACACGCCGGCCACGCTTGCGACGAGCGCGAGAGCCGTGCGTCGAATGTGCTTTCTTATTTGCCGGAAATGCATGTTTTCTCCGCCACCGGTCGCGCGCCGGCGTCATCTATGTTACGGGTACGAGTGCGTGCCATCCGTCGCGCACTGTACCTCAAGCCGCATGGGCGAGGTTGAGGACGCGCCCGGAAACGCGGGCACAAGACGTGCCCTCAGTCTGGAAACACAACATTGACGGAGAACCGATGGCAGAGCGATGAACGCGCGGCACGCGTTCACCTCCAATCGTTCAGGAAAGGTTCAAAGACCAAGATCGGTCAGCCCCGGATGATCATCGGGGCGGCGGCCGAGAGGCCAGTGATAGAGACGGTCCGCTTCGCGGATCGGCAGGTCGTTAATGCTCGCGTGGCGGCGCGCCATCAGCCCGTGCCCGTCGAACTCCCAGTTCTCGTTGCCGTAGGAGCGAAACCAGTTGTTCGAATCGTCGTGCCATTCGTAGGCAAAGCGTACGGCGATGCGGTTATCAGTGAACGCCCACAATTCCTTGATGAGGCGATAGTCGAGTTCCTTTGCCCATTTGCGGCGCAACAGTCCGACGATCTCCGCGCGGCCGTGCGTGAATTCGGCACGGTTGCGCCACACGCTGTCCGGTGTGTAGGCGAGCGACACGCGCTCGGGGTCGCGGGTGTTCCAGCCGTCTTCAGCGGCGCGCACTTTCTGGATCGCGGTTTCGCGCGTGAACGGCGGCAGCGGCGGGCGGGTGTCGATTGGATCGGCCATGATGGTTCCTCAGTCTGGTTGCGGTTCGCCGTGATGGCGGTGGTTTCCTCGGGACTTGCTTATGGATCGGCGTGACTCGCCGGGACACCCGGCGTCGAGCAGAACCTCGGCGGTAGCGCGCGCGTCGAGCGCGGCGTCGGCCTCGCCGCTTACCAGCGCGACGGCGATAGCGCCGTCGAGCAGGATCAACCACTGGCGCGACACACGCGCGGCGCGGCGGGCGTCCATTTGCGACTCCGCAGCGTATGCATCGCATTGAGTTCGCACGAAAGCAAGCAAGCGCTCCTTGTGGTCGCGCGCAACGATCCGGATCGGATCGTCGGCGGAAGCGGTTTCACCGGCGGCGTTCAGAAACGCGCAGCCATGAAAGTCCGCTGACGCAAACCACTCGCGCAGCACATCGAACATGCCGAGCAGGCGTTTTCGCGCACGCTTGCCCTGCCGCTCGGTGCCCGCGATGAACCAGTTCATCCAGCGTTCGTCGCGCCGCTCAAGTGCCGCTGCGATGAGCGCGTCTTTCGATCCGAAATGCGTGTAAAAGCTCTTGCGCGCGGTGCCGGACTGCTTGACGATCGCATCCACGCCGGTTGCGTGGATGCCGCCGGTGTAGATCAGCGCTTCGGCAGCGTCCAGCAGACGATCACGCGCACTGCCGGGCGCCACGGGATCAGGATGAGATTCGGTAGGCATGCCCGAAGGGTAGAACGATCATTCTCCTTCGTCAAGTTTTTCCGCGGGTTTTGCGGATCGAGCACGCGAACTGCTATCGTGAGCAGGATCGGTCAACCGGAACGGACTTCATTCATGAGCCTCCTTATCCTTCGCGCCACGCTCGTGCGCGCGCTGCTGGGCGCAGCGTTGCTGACGGCGATGGCCTGCACCCCCGTACAGGTGCTCACGCACTCGGTCAGCCAGAACGAAACGCGCGTGCCGGCCGGGCGCTACGATCTGGACCATGATCATTGCAGCATCACCTTCGACGTCGATCACTTCAAGTACTCGCGCTTTACGATGCGCTTCGATCGCAAGCAAGGTCAGCTCGACTGGAACGAAGGCGGTTTGCAGAAGAGCACCGCGGCGATAACGATCGACGCCGCGAGCATCGATACGAACGTGCCGCTGCTCGACAAAATGGTGAAAAGCACCAGCATGCTCGACGTAGCGCGTTATCCGGAGATCCGTTTTGTCAGCACGCGGTTCGAGCGCACCGGCGAATCGCGCGGCACATTGACCGGCGATCTGACGATTCACGGCGTCGCGCAGCCGGTCACGCTCGATGTCACTTTCAACGGCTTCGCGCGCGATCCGCTCACGAAAAAAGACACGCTCGGTTTTTCGGCCGACGGTCGCTTCAGCCGCGCGAAGTTTGGTTTGTCGACGTGGTATCCGGCCGTCGGCGACGATATCCACGTGCGGATTCAGGCCGAGTTCGGAAGAACGCCCGCAGGCGGGTGAGCGCGGTGCGGGCGTTTGATGGTTAGCCGTTCGTGGCCGTTTCGGTCTATGCGGCCGTCCAGTCGAGAATCACCTTGCCGCTCTCGCCCGAGAGCATCGTGGCGAATGCCTGCTGATAGTCGTCGACCTTGAAATGGTGCGTGAGGATCGGCGACAGATCGAGACCGCTTTGCAACATCGCCACCATCTTGTACCAGGTTTCGAACATCTCTCGGCCGTAAATGCCCTTGATTTCGAGGCCCTTGAAGATCACCTGGGTCCAGTCGATCGCGGTCTGCGCGGGCGGAATGCCGAGCAACGCGATCTTGCCGCCGTGGTTCATCGCTTCGAGCATGCTCGTGAACGCGCTCGGTACGCCCGACATTTCCAGCCCGACATCGAATCCTTCGGCCATGTGCAGATCGGCCATGACGTCGCGCAACGATTCGCGCGACACATTCACCGCACGTGTCGCGCCCATCTTGCGCGCGAGTTCGAGGCGATAGTCGTTGACATCGGTGATCACCACGTTACGCGCGCCCACATGTTTGGCGATCGCCACCGCCATGATGCCGATCGGTCCGGCGCCGGTAATCAGCACGTCTTCGCCGACCAGATTGAACGACAGCGCCGTATGCGTGGCGTTGCCAAACGGGTCGAAAATCGCGGCGAGGTCGTCGGAGATTTCCGGCGGAATCTTGAATGCGTTGAACGCCGGTATCACCAGATATTCGGCAAACGCGCCTTCGCGATTCACGCCGACGCCCACCGTATTGCGGCACAGATGCCGGCGTCCCGCGCGACAGTTACGGCAGAAGCCGCATGTGATATGTCCTTCTCCCGACACCCGATCGCCGATCGCAAAGCCCCGTACTTCCTGGCCCATTTCGACGATTTCACCCACGTATTCGTGCCCGACGTGCATCGGCACCGGAATCGTTTTTTGCGCCCAGTCGTCCCATTTCCAGATGTGAATATCGGTGCCGCAAATCGCCGTGCGCGTGATGCGGATCATCACGTCGTTATGGCCGACTTCGGGTTTCTTGACGTCCGTGAGCGTGAGGCCCGGTGCGCGTTCGAGTTTCGCCAATGCTTTCATATGCGCCTCCTTCAGATCACACCGAGTTGACGGCCGACGCGCGCAAATGCATTCACGGCGCGATCGATCTGTTCCGACGTGTGCGCTGCGCTCATCTGCGTGCGGATGCGTGCGCGGCCTTTGGGCACCACCGGGAACGAGAAGCCGATCACGTAGACGCCTTCCTTCAGCAGCGCATCGGCCATGTTCGACGCGAGTTGCGCGTCGCCGAGCATCACGGGAATGATCGGGTGTTCGCCGGGCACGAGCGTGAAGCCGAGCGCGCTCATCGCGCTACGAAAATGCGCGCCGTTTTCCCGCACGCGGGCGCGCAGTTGAGCGCCTTCTTCGCTTGCCAGCAGTTCGAGTACTTTCAGCGATGCGGCGGCAATGCTCGGCGTGAGCGTGTTTGAAAACAGATACGGACGCGAACGCTGCCGCAGCAATTCCACGATCTCCTTGCGCGCCGCGACGTAGCCGCCCGATGCCCCGCCCAACGCTTTGCCGAGCGTGCCGGTGAGGATGTCCACGCGCGACAGCACCCCGCAATGTTCCGGCGTGCCGCGCCCGTGTTCGCCGACGAAGCCCACCGCGTGCGAGTCGTCGACCATCACCAGTGCGCCGTGGCGGTCGGCGAGATCGCAAATCCCGGCGAGGTTGGCGATGATGCCGTCCATCGAGAACACGCCGTCGGTCGCGATCAGTTTGAAGCGTGCTCCAGCGGCGTCGGCTTCTTTCAGACGGGCTTCAAGATCGGCGAGGTCGTTGTTTTTGTAGCGGAAGCGCTTTGCCTTTGAAAGCCGTACGCCGTCGATGATGCTCGCGTGATTCAGCTCGTCGCTGATGATCGCGTCGTTGTCGTCGAGCAGCGTTTCGAACAGGCCGCCGTTCGCATCGAAACAGCTCGAGTAGAGGATGCAGTCGTCGGTTTGCAGGAACGCGGCGAGCGCGGCTTCGAGTTCCTTGTGCACGGTCTGCGTGCCGCAGATGAAGCGCACCGAGGCCATGCCGAAGCCGTCGTTATCCAGACCTTGTTTCGCGGCTTCGATCAGGCGTGCGTCGTCGGCGAGGCCCAGATAGTTGTTCGCGCAGAAATTCAGCACGTCGCGGCCGTTGGCGAGCCGCACGTCCGCCGATTGCGGGCTGGCGATCACGCGCTCGTTCTTGTAGAAGCCGTCGGCGCGGATCTGCTCGAGAGTGCCGCGCAAATGAGCGAGGTAAAGGTCACGCATGAACCAGACTCCTGAGAAGTGGAGGCGCCCGCGTCAACGTATCGTGCAGGTTCGGCACGGGGCGGCCTGTTATAGTCGGCTTCAGTTTTACCGGATATTTTCGTTTTTTCGAACTAAAATCCGGTATATCGAACAACTCTAAACGATGGGTCAGCAAATGGCAAGTTCGGGTATCCGCCGTGCCGCGGCCAACGCGGCGCCTACCGCCGGTGTAACGTCCGCCGCGGCGACCGCGGCGCCGCCGCGCGTCGGCGAGCAGATTCAGCGTCTGCGCGCCGAACGGCGCATGACGCTCGACGATTTGTCGCGCGCGGCCGGTGTGTCCAAATCGATGCTCTCCGAGATCGAACGTGACAAGGCTAATCCAACCATCGCGGTTGCGTGGCGTCTGACCAATGCGCTCGGCGTCAGTCTCGATTCCCTGTTCGCGCCACAAAAGGCGCCGGAAGCGATCGCGGTCTCCGGTCCGCATGACATTCCCACCTTGAGCGGGCACGACGCCAAATATCAGTTACGTGTGTGGGGGCCGATTGAACTGGCCGGCAAGTTCGAGTGGTACGAGCTGACGCTGCAGGCGGGCGGAGCGCTAGTGTCGAATGCGCACGAGCCTGGCACGCGCGAGCATCTGACCGTGCTGCAAGGATCGATCGAGATCGAGGCCGCGGGCACGACGAAGCGGCTGAAGTCAGCGGACACCGCGCGCTATGTCGCGGACGAGCCGCACGCCATCCGCAATGCAGGAAAGGGCGAGGCGAAAGCGCTGCTGGTGGTGATTCACGGCTGACTCGCGGATGCGCGATTGGCGGGCATCGGTCGGAGGTTGCGTCCGCCACTGTATATTTGTACAGTACAGGGTATCGACTGGAGCCGACAATGAACGATCTGACAACCGACCATGCCGACCACGCTCTGGCCGCGCTGCGCTATCAAACCGCGGCGCGGGATCTCGAACGCATCGTGCGCAATATCGCCGCGCGCTACATCGTGCAGCAGGTGCCGCTCACCTGGCGCTTGCTGCATGCAATCGAAGCCGAGGCGCTGGCGGATCTCGGCTTTGCCAGCCGGCACGACGCGCTAATGCTGGGCCTCTTTCAACGGCCATCCGATCTGCCTTACCCGGAGACGGACGAGGCTGTGGACTTCGGCACTTCCACCGCCTTGCCCGCGGTATTCGCGTTCGCCGTCTCCGCTTATGAAGAAGCAGCGCGTCGCGCAGCGCAACCGCCTTCCAAAGACGCGCCTCTGAAACGCGCGCGGGCTTGGGGCGACTGAATGCTGCGTTTTTGATCGGTTGCCACCTACCCGCGCAACGACGGAAGAGCAGCTCATGTCGCCTCCCCATCTGTCTGATCCGGTTCCGCGCCCAGCGCCTTCCACCGATCTTTTCGATCAGAAGCGAGAGGACTGGCGTCGTGACCCGCAAGTCGCTTTCGACGCATGGCTCGCCAAACAGCATTTCAGACGCTCTTCCGCTGAGGTCTATCAGGCTCAATGGGGGCTTTTTCTCGACTGGTTGAGCGTGCGGCAAAAGAATTTGACTAGCGTCGATACGCAGACCATTGCGGACTTCGTCGCCAGCCTCGACATCCGCAAACCGCAGCGCGTCCGGTATTTGCGGCTGATCGAGCGAGTGCTCGATCACGTGAGCGAAATCGAAACCGCGTCGACCAATCCGGCCCGCTTCATTGCTCAGGATGGCGAAGCGGCATGGCGAAATGCCCGGGACAATGAACCCACCGGTTTTCTGAATCATGCCGAACGGGCCGCGCTCATCGCGCATCTGTTTTCGCCGTTGCCGGCTTTGTCCGCGACGCAGCGCTGGAGAGCACGGCGTGACCGCGCATTGATCGCCGTGTTTCTCGGCGGTGGGCTCAAGACGGGCGAAGCTGCGGCGCTAACGATGAGTTGCGTGAGGACCGGGTCGCCCTGGGTGACAATCGAGTCGGTAAATCCCATGCTGATGCGGCGCACTCGCCTCGCGCCGTTTGCAGTGGCCATTCTGGACGCATGGCTCGCCGAGCAGCGTTTATCCGAATTAGCCGGGAACCTGGTTTTTCCAGCGTCGTCGTGTGGGCGGCCCATGCATAAAGCCACCATGCTGCGCGCGGTCGACGCATTGATCGACGCGGCCGGAATCGCGGAATCGCGGGTGTCACGAGCAAGTCCGCAGACCTTGCGCAATACTTTTGCCGCGGATCTGTTTGAGAGCGGTGTGGAGGCTGAACTGGTCGGGCAATGGCTGGGCTTTGTACAGGCGGTTTCGGCGAACCGCTTATATCGTGCTTGGGAAATATGGACGGATCAGCAGGATTCGTTAAACGTGAATGAGCCGGATCCCGCATCCTCGCCATTACCGGCACCCAGGCGCGATGGGCGTTTGACGAGGAAAGCGGCAGCGCGCAAGGCCTGAACGCCCCACGCTTTGGCTCCCGAATCTCCTCACCTTTGACGATTTGTCCGCGATTGCATCAAATGAATCGTCACGCAGATGCCGCGATGGAATCGTTCGACAGGAATCGGCTAACCGCCTCCAGCCTGGAATCGCCCGGTCCGGACGAGTGATCGCATTCCGGACACTGCAATTCAAACTGGCGATCCACTTGCGACAACTCCGGCTCGCCTTCCGCGCATTTCGGGCATCGCAGAGGCAATCTGACGTGGCCGTCCGCCGCCGTGCCGATTGCCTTCAATTCGTCGTGTGTGAGCCGGCCCGCTTCGACAAGCGAACAAAGCAGGGTTGCAATTGCCGGATCGATGCCTTGCTGACCGCGCAGCACGGCGACTTCTTTTGTCAATGCATCCACTTCGTCGGATTGCTCGCGCAATTGGGCATCGAGCCGGTCGCCGCGCGCCTTGGCCGCGGCGAGTTGTTGAATGAACTCGAACTCCTTGCGGCTCGCGTCACGTACCCCGGACTGATACGTCGCCGCCATGCTTCGCAATGAATCGAGTTCGACCAGCATCGGTTTCACGCGCCGCTCGGCTTCGGTCACCGCGTCTTTGATCTGTTGCGCATAGTGTTCCGTGCTTTGCCGCAGTTCCATGTGCAATGCGTCGATCCGGTCACGCAGCGTCGCATTGGTCGCCAATTCATTATCAAGGCGTTGACGAAGCGTCTCGTTTTCCTGATCGAGTCGCCGCACCGTTGCCTGCAAACCTTCCTGGTGGGCGTTGCCATGCGTCGTCGTGCTGGATAGCTCGGCCTCGAGCGCGCGGACACGTTCCCATGCGGCCTCGGCCCGCATTTCGCTGCGCTGGATCGCTTCCTCAGACGCATGTTGTCGAATTTCCGCATCTCGCGCACGCTGGTCGGCGGCGGAGAGTTGGGCGCGAATTTCCTCGCGCTCGTCGTCGAGCGTCGCGCGTGCATGGACAACAGCTTCTTCGAAGAGCGTGCCTAGCAGTTCACCAGCACGATCTTCCAGCGCTTTCGGGATGGCGCCAGCGCCGACCCTGACACGCGATACGTTGCGCAGGCGCTCCCAGAAATGGTCGATGTCTTTGGGAATATCGCTTGCGCTGCCGGTCTGGGTCAGATCGCGGACTGCGGCCATCGACGGACGGATGCCCAGATCGAAGAAGAGTCGCTTGCATGCATGCAGCGAAAGTTCTTGCCGTCGAGCCCCGGTATTTCGCATCGCTTCAAGCTCATTGCGGATGGCCTGCCTTTCCTCGTCCAGATTCATATGTGCCCCGATCTTGCGTAAATGGGATGAATCATAACAATTTACGTAACGTTTGCTACGTATTTAGCGCTAACCAACGCTGTGAGGCGAATTGCCCGGCTTTTGGGGTGAAGGTGGAGTGATGGACTAGGTCTAACGGGTTTTTTCCGTGAAACAAAACGAAGAATAGCCGATAAGTCCTTGTTGTAGAAAAGAATTGATCCGTTTCCAAACGATTGTGCACTGTTTCACGGATCCAGCGCCGGGTCGTGGCCAGGGTCGATCTGTTTTGTCCATGGACACGCGGGGTAAAGCTAGAGAGTAATAAAAGTAAACACCCTTGAACCCTAGTTAAAGACGTTAACGCCACGGCAAACCCTTGCTGGACGGGCGTTCGCGCCCGATGAGGTGAAGCTTTTCGGGAGCCAGGGTGAGGTATCTCGGGACCGTTGAGTGATGAGGTTCGGGGGACTCGGTGAGCAGGTGCGGGACAGAACGTGAGCGAGTTCAGGAACCGCCTAAAAATGCCGGCTTTCCAAAGGTGAGGTTTTGCGGGAGCTGAATCTGGGAGACTGCCCGCCAGGGCTCGACGCTCGCATGGAAGGGAGGAATGCCGAAGGTGAGCGCTTTCGGGACAGCCTTGTACGCCGGTTTTTACCCTCATTTCGATCCTGGCAGTGCGATTGGTGAGTCAAGACGGGAGAAAACGCGAGCCGGAGGTGAGACTTTGCGGGGCTTGCGTGGTTTTTTTGCCCAGATTAAGGGCATCCAGGGCTTAAGGTGAGCGTTTGCGGGAGTCGGGCGGCGTATTGGTGATGCGGTTCAAATGGGAACATCGATGTCGCTACTGTTGTCGTCGCCAGAGGTGAGGAAATTCGGGAGGCAGCAAATCGCGTCGATTATCGGTCGGCGAAATCCTCTGGCTCGAGGCAAAAGGTGAGGTTTTTCGGGAGCCGTTGCGTAGCATTGTGATCGATCAGGTGAGTCAATACGGGAAGAAACTAGCTGCGATAGCTCGGAAAGGCGCGACGGAGGCCGTCGGAGAGTCCGATCTTTATTGTCGGCCGGATTGCAATGGTGAGGTTTTTCGGGACTCTGGGGACAGCGGTTGATATCCAGAATTTCATGGAAAGGCTGCTTGAGGTGAGGATCTACGGGAGCGCCAGACGAGATCTCCGCCAATACGATTGATCTAAGCCCATGAAATCATTGAGAAATTGTAGCGATGTACGTTGAGGTGAGGTTTTTCAGGAGCGTATCATTGCGCCCGGTTGGAACTTCAAGCGAAGGAAAGGTGAGGCTTTTCGGGAGGGCTTCTCGGCGGTTCACTTGCAACGACGGTCGGAAGGCCGCGCCGTTGCAAGAGCTGGTTGTGGATTAAGGTGAGCCTTTTCGGGATCTTTGACGGCTGACTCCTGATGCAATCGCTTGGGCGCCCCGGTCAGTCATTGTGGCGACTTCCGCGCAAAGGATTTCAGGACCATTCATGCGAGCACGGTTTTCATGGCCGCGCGGCTGGCGAGCGGCATTCGCGCTCTGTATCGCCTTGCATTCTGATATGCCCATCTTGTCGAGCAGGCCGCAGTTGTAGGCGTGTCGCCCCTGCGTGCGATCTGCTGCCCATTGTTCAAAGCGGCAGCGGGCGTTCCCGCCGGCTCGGCACACGCGTTCCTTGCTCGGCGCACGGGTTCGAGCGCTGCTTGTCAGCGCGGTGGCGGTTCGACAGTGCGTTTTGCCACGCTGCCGGTTTGCCCGTGCTCTCGTTTGGTTTGCAGACAATCCGAGCGGTTCTCCCCCTCCGGGCGGCGTGAATCAATCGGACTTTCACGTCAGGGTCGCGAAATATCCAAAATTTTTTTAAGGTGAGAAGATTCGGGATTGGTTGGCTCCTGTTCGTTTCCCCGCCAAAATAGCGCCTATTTTCTCCAGGCCGCAGCCTGCAAGGATGGCCCGAACCTGGCGCCAAACGGTTGAGGTGAGGGTTTTCGGGAGCTACTCGAGGTGAGTTTCGCCTCGTAAACTTGCTTCACCCCGAACGGTGAGATTGGCGCTATAGACGCGTATCACCACAGTCGGTATGCTCTCGCCAAATCCCCTCCTCGATTCAGACGCATGGCCACGAAGCGCGCGAAGAAGACCGACGTTGTCAGCCCGAGCTCCGCCGAATTGCGCAAGGCCGTCGAGGCGATAGCGATTCAGCCCAAAAGCGGCAAAATCACGCTGCTTACCCGCAAGCTGTTCAACGTGCTGCTCGCCGTGGCGCAGCAAGCCGACGAATCTGGCGACACTTACCGGGCATTGCTGTCCGACATCGTCGCGAATTCCGCATTCGACTCGAACGATACCGCGCTCGTCAAGGAGCACTTGCGGCGCATGGTGTCGGTACAGGTCGAATGGAGTACCGGCACGTCGAGTCAGAAGCCGGGCCGGAAATGGGGCATCTCCACGCTGATCGCCGACGCGGAAATTCTCGAAGATCCCACCACCCGCCGCGTTTGGGTGGAGTTTTCCTTCGCGCCGAAGATCAAGAAGAAACTGCTTGATCCCGTTCAATACGCGCGTCTGAGTCTCCAGTTTCAGAGCCAGTTGCGCAGTAGCGCGGGGCTTGCGCTGTATGAGATTTGCGTGCGCTACCTGACCAACCCGAGTCATCTGACCATGCGGGAGTCTTGGGAATGGTGGCGCCCTATCCTGTCCGGCACGCCGGATACGGAGGCCGGTGACGAGGCGAAGCGCGAATACAAGTACTTCAAACGTGATTACTTGCGCCCGGCTATCGCGGAAGTCAATGCGGTTACCAATATCTTCGTCGAATTGATCGAGCACCGGGAAGGACGGCGCGTTGCCGAGATCCAGTTCCGCGTGACCGAGCGCAAGCAGCCCATGCTTGCACTCGATGAGCATCCGAATGTGTTCGACAGCACACTGGTCGACCGGATGGTGAAGATCGGCATCCCGCTGAAGGAAGCGCAAACGCTGTATGCCGATAGCGAGGAAAACCGTATTCGCGCGGCTTTGCAAATGACCGAACAGCGCATGCGCAGCACATCCTTGCCGCCTGTGCGCAGTGCGCCCGCACTGTTCAAGGACGCATTGAAAAAAGGCTACGCGCCGCCGGTCGAGGCACTGCCGTCGGGTGGCGGCAAGGCCGCGATGACTGCGCCGGCCGACGACCTCAAAGCCCGGCTGCTTGGCGAATACTCGGCATACCGTCGCAAGGAAGCACGCGAACTGTACGACGAGCAGGGTGAGTCTGAGCGGGAGATCGCGCGACAGTCCTTTGAAGAAGACGAGCTGCCGGGGCTAGGCACGCACATGCGCGACGACTGGCGCCGTCGCGGCCTGGACTCGAAGATTGTCGAGACGGCATTCTTCGACTGGCTGGCGCGCAAGACCTGGGGCGAGCCGACCGATGGCGATTTGCTCGCCTTTACGCTAAGTCAATCGCGCGCGGCGTAATCATTCATTGAGACGGCGGACACGATCATGTGCCGCAGTATCGTGTTCCGCGGTCATTCCAGCATCTCTTACTTCAGCATCTTTTCGATCTGCCGGAGGATGTCGTCGCGCTTTTCGCGCGTGAGCCCCTTCAGTCGCAATTCGATTCGATCGTCACCGTACGATTTGAGATCGCCCACCGAAACGCCCCCAAGCTTGATTTCGAGACGTTGAGCATAGCGTTGCCGGCCCGCCGGTTTGCTGCTTTCCTGGGCGGTGGCTCGGCCCTTCACGATGTCGGCGACTTGCCGCGTGCTGAGGTCATCGGAAATGATTTTGTTGATCAGGCGCAGCGTTGCATCCGCGCCGCGAGCGGTGTGATAGCGACCCACCTGATACGCCATGTTCGAGCCAAAACGGTCAGGCCGCGCGACCATTTCATGCATGACGGCCTCTGGCAACTTGGCGATCGACAAGGCAACGGCAACGGTCGACTCGTCCAATCCGAGATGTTCGGCGAGCTCCTTTTGGCTCTGGAAATGCCGATCATCGAGAAAGCGTTTCCATACGACTGCGTTGTCAAATACCGTCTGCGAATCGCGTTGGACGTTGAGGTCATAACCAAGCTTATAGCTCTGGATCCCGATCGGCAGGTCGATGACGACCGCCTTAACCGATTCCTTGTTCGCTTCTTTCAGCGCCCGCACGCGCCGCCCTCCGTCGCTGACGAAGTAGGTGCCGGGATTGTCGTAATCGGGAATGACGTGAATCGCCTGCTGCTGCCCCTGCCTTGCGAGATTGACGGCAAGCTCGGCAATGGACGGCTTTAGGTAAAAGTGCCGGGGATTGAAGGGGCTCGGCTTGATCGTTTTGAGCGCGAGGTCGATTACCTGGCCTGGCCGATAGCCGTGCTCGATTCGCCATGCGCGATAGGCTGCGGACTCATTGGACACCTCGTCAGCGTCGATTTCTACGTCGCTTTGCGGCACGACCGGTGAGCCTGGGCGCCCCGCTGCCTGGTTGCCCGTCGGGCCGTTCTTGACGAGACCGTCGATTGCATTCAAACGGTCGAGCGCGGTTCGCTTTTCGCTGCTGGTCGTGTCAGGACGTGCTTGAAAGCCTTTGGCGAATTGGGAGGGTTTCATTCAGGGTCCTTTATGCGCATAAATTCACGGGAGCAAGGCGGCGATCTCGTTGGCGCACGCCCGTACTTCGATGGCGGCGAGCTTGGCACCGCGATCGTTCATTTGAAGCACTGTCTGCCCTAACGCCATTGCCTGCTTGTAGGCCTCGCGTGTCGGAATCTGGGTTTTGAGCAACGGGAATCCAAGCTCTTCCAACGCACGCTTCAGTTCGCGCGTGAGCATCCGTTTCTCTTCCGTCTTGTTGAGCAGAAAGACCGCCCGGAGGTCCTCGTTCATTACTTGAGCTTGCTGGACCAGCTTCACCAATCCAACGCTCGACCAATAGTCGGCAGGCGATGACGACGTCGGAATTACCGCGACGCTAGCTGCGAGCAATACGACGCCAGAGACTTTCTCTGTGATAGAGGGTGGGCAATCGACGACGATGATGTCGTAGTCAGCCACGAACTTCTTGATCTCGCGATGGATCTGGCTACCGGCCTCGGAAAGATTGACGACTGGAAACGGGATGCCGGTGTCGCCGTCTGACGATGCACTGGCCCAATGGATCAGCGTGTTTTGACCGTCTGCGTCTACAACGAGGACGCGTTTCCCTTTCTCATGGAATGCGGCGCCTAGGTGCATCGCGATTGTGCTTTTCCCGACTCCTCCCTTCTGCTGGGTTACCGCGATGATTTCTGCTGCCAATCTTCACCTCCTCTTTTTAGACGCAAATGGATTTTACCTGGATGAATTGGCATTTCAATCAATTTGTGTAAACGCGAGAAGAAATAGCCATTTGGCCTAGTTTATGCGCATAAAGGTGTCGGGGGATTAGACTCCCTTTTGCGATGATCCCGGTCCGGTACCTACCGGCGGGTTGGCCTGTCAATGCGTTAAGCCGCGACACTGCGCGCTGTGGACGCGCCGCTGAGGGCTACCGCATGTTGTGTGTGTGGGCGAGGCGACGTTTGATTGATGTTCGTTGACGGTGCACTTCCTAGGCGGCCTCATATCATTGCCGCGGCCTCTAACGCGCGCATACACCGCAAGGGTTCGCGCGGGGAGCTTTATGCGCATAAAGCTCCGGACGAAGAGATTGTTTTGCCCGTTCGCTTGTGCTGGGTCGGCTGCTGTATATCGTTGCGTCAACAGGAAGGTCTATGGCTCAACGCGTAGGCGAACGCCATAAGGGCGCTGATAGCAACTCGGTGATGACGCTGACGTGGAGCCGTCCGCGATCTCCTACTAGGAATGCCCAACCCCGTCCTCATCGGAAACCCCCGCAAGCGCTTTATGCGCATAAACCGTGGATATCCCAACGATGTTGAGGCAGCCAACTTGCCAACGGTCGCAGGTGGGCGCGAAGCCGGCGCTTCAGCTCGGCGCTAAAACATAAAGAAAAGGCCACGGCTCCATCGATCCATCCGACGCCACGCCAAACAACGCATGATCACCATCTACCACGACCCCCGCTGCTCAAAATCGCGCGTCACATGCGACTTCGTCGCCAGCACCTACAACACCGCCAATAATGAGAGGTGATCGAAGTCATCGAATATTTGAAGCAGCCGTTAACGGTCGCCCAACTGGCGCAACTCAACGCGCAATCGGTTGTACCGTCCGCAAGGTGATTCGCGATTCCCACTCCGTCGACGAGCAAGAGCGCATTCGACTGCCGCTTCCCGCTTCGAGGAACGGATCACAGATCGCTCATGCGTCAATTGCGCCTCGCTGAAACGGCGCGCGCGTCCGCGGGCGGCAGAAAGACCGGCTGGACGTCGCTGTACTTCACGCCGCTCTTCCGTAGTGCTGAGACGAGTAACCAATGAACATCGGAACCTTTGTTGATCGCGATTGATCGGCCTGCGTTTTGATCGGCGTCTCTCGATGCACAAGAATGCCTTCGGCACGCGGTGTCGGAATCTCATAGGCGGTATAGACGAAGTTTGGGCCGGCTACCTGCGCAAACACCGCCGGCGCCTCGCCGACATAGCCGAA
This sequence comes from Paraburkholderia sp. 22099, assembly GCF_052045835.1. Lineage (NCBI taxonomy): Bacteria > Pseudomonadati > Pseudomonadota > Betaproteobacteria > Burkholderiales > Burkholderiaceae > Paraburkholderia > Paraburkholderia sp. 22099. The sequence continues at coordinate 121,723 of NZ_JBQEPU010000017.1, forward strand.
GTCGATGGCGCCCACGTTCAGTCCTTCGAGCAACTGCGGTCCGGCAGGAAACTCGGTCCACCTGACGGTTACGCGCGAGAAGTGCGAGCCGCTTTTCGAGCGTGCCGTGCAACTTCAGCAGCACAGGCGTATTGGCGGCTTTCCCATAGCCGATGCGAAAATCCTTCGTGGACAGTCGTCGGCAAAGACGGAAGGGGAGATGGCGGGTAGGGCGGCAGCGGCTAGCGCGGCACCCCACGCCGGCGATAAACGAACGGCGCGTGAGCAGCGAATGATGGGACATAAAAATGCTCGTCAAAAAAGACGAGCGCAAAACGGTCCGACTGGCCGCGACGATAATTCGTCCGCAAGCCTAGATGAACCGACAAATTCGCATAAGCAAATCATGTCCATGGACGGAACGAGGAACCTGCTGGTGCGCGGTCTACCCGTATCGGTCCGGACCCAGCAACGCGGTCGCCAGATTGCTGCTTAAAGCAGAACGTCCTTTTCAATACGCTGCGGTGAGCCGTTGGCCGCGCTCACGCTCACCGCAACGCGGTGAACCCGGTTGCTGACGCCGGCATGACGCATGACCGGAGACGGCATTCGGCGCAAAAAACATGCCGTCGATGGCCGCGCGCGTGCTCACCATCGTCGCCAGCGGCGGTCACAAGCAGCGCTGATAGTTGCCGGCATCCGCACGACGATTACCGAGGTCGCGGCCGACGCCCCAATGCCGCTGACTCCTGCCGCACACGGCTGGCTGCCGGCTCGGCGACCCTCCGCATGACCATCGCCCCAGCCGCGACGGCCGGCATCGTCGCACCGGTGGTCGCCAACCCGACATGATCGATCCAGCGTTCTGAACGATGCGAAAACTTCCAAACGATGCGAAAACATTTCGGGTTTCTTCAAAAATCACGACAAATACTCGTGCGCTCGACATACAAACAAATGATGCCCCCGTTGGCCTCACCGCGCCGCGCCGATTGCGAACCGTGCTGAACCCGACAGCACAGCACCAGCCGCCGCCGTGGCAGGAATTGACGCCTGGCTGTCCATTCCGCATGACCCGCGCCGCTTACACTGCAGCCCTGTACATGAGCGTACGACCCGTACCTCACTCCCTGTCACGCGGAGCCATCATGCTTGAACTGAGACCATCGTGCGAAGGATGCGGCAAGTCACTGCCGCCGAACGCCTCCGACGCAATGATCTGCACGTACGAATGCACGTTCTGTGAAATGTGCGCGCTCACCAGGCTGCGCAACGTATGTCCGAATTGCGGCGGCAATTTCCAGCGCCGGCCGATCCGTACCCGCGAGCAACTCGCAAAACATCCGGCTTGTACCGAACCGCATCCCGTCTCCATCGACGAAGCGTCGCACGCGAGTTTCTTCGAGCGCTATCGGAGCACGCCGCCCGGCGAGCGCTAAAAGAGCCTGCGTTTGCGCCGCCAATTGCGTTCAACAGTCGATGATCAACACTCGATGCGCCGTCAAGCACTTCAATCGTCACTACCCGTAGAGTCCGGCGTCGCAATCCCGCTCATCGAACGCGCCGCTACACGCAACAGGCGGATCTGCTTGCGGTAATTGCGACAGCCGCTGCAGGTCGGCAGATGCAGCCGGATCGCCACCCATTCGCCGGTTTTTAGAGGACGGTCGAGCGCGTCGGACAACAGGCGCGTGATGTTCTTACACTTCCCCATTCGCATCCTCCCTCGACAAACCCTTTTCGCTCAGACAAGTGCGTAAGCGCAGCCGCGCGCGGTAGATCAGCACGCTGCAATGATTGGCGGTCATCTTGAGTTCCGCGCAGATCGCCTCGGTCTCCAGGTCGAGAAATTCGCGCATCATGAACACGCGTCCGATGTGTTCCGGCAGATGTTCGAGACACATCTCGAACAAGGTCCAGAACTGTTGCTGACGCAGCGCGGTTTCGGGCGTGGGCCAGGGCCGCGGCTTGGTTTCGCTCGACCAGTGGCCGTTGTCCTTGAACAGTTCGCGATCGAGCAGCGCCTCGCCGTCGAGTTCAGACTCCAGCGCGGACAGGTTCACCGTGCGTTGCCGTGCTCGCAACGTGTCGACGAGCTTGTGACGCAGGATGCCGAACACCCAGGTCTTATGCTCCGATTGCGCGGCGAACCGGTCGGCTTGCGTCCATGCGGCGGCGAGCGCTTCCTGGACGGCGTCTTCGGCGGCGGCGGCGTCGCGCAGTTGCAGCCGGGCGAAGCGAACCAGGTCGCGCCGCAATTGCGTGAGATAAACGGGATCGTCGAGCGCCGGCCCATTTATACGCGCCATGACATGCTCCACGGCCGGGCATTTCTTGTTGAATCGTTGCGGTTCATAAGGGGGTGCTTTTGCTCGCGCGCTCTTTGGGATCGTGCGCCATTCTCCCGCACGTCCTTGCACAAGCGAAACGGTATCGAGCATATTCCCGCCGACAAGCGCTGACCGATGAGCTTGGTCGCGCCGGACGGGACGTTATGACAATCGAAAATAGATTATTGCGCAAATCGAAAAACGGGCGTGTGGGGCATACACACGTCAGCAGGCTGTAAGCGAAGCGGCCGTTGGCGGGCCAGAGCGGCACCCAATCGATTCGGACGGGCAATTATTTCATTCCTTGAAAAAATGTCTTCTTGGCTTCGCGGTTTTTAGGCCGACGCTGAATCGCTATCCTTCGCTCATTCGATCGCCCAGATCGCGAACCCAATGCCAAGGAGTAGCACCATGAAACGCATTCTTTCCGCCCTGATCGCTTCGGTCGCTCTGTTCGCCGCCGCCTCCGGCGCAGCTCACGCCGCCACTCCCGCGCAATGCAACGGCCCGGCATCCTACTGCAATGTGTTCTTCGGTAACTGATCCGGCTGGCTGCGCGCTGCCCGGACGCTCGTCGGGCGCGCAGCGCTAGGATAAGAAAGCCTTGGAAGAAGGGCGCCGCTACCGGCGCCCTTCGTGCATTCAAGCCACCGTGGAGCGAAATGCGACGCTGCCCTACGCGGCAAGCGCCAGCCCGCGACGCCTCGCGGACTCGCCCGACACCGCGCAAGAACAGAGCAAAGAGATAGAGAGCGCTCCCACGAGACACGACGCCGCGAGCGGCCTAAAGCAACACGCGCGCCCGTCTCGTAAATGCGCCTAACACTCGTCCTCTAACGTGTTACAGTGGGCCAACAGCCTGCAGTTCTCCTGCGCGCCTCGCGCAGTCACCGACGCAAACGTCCCTCGCCACGGCGCCCTGGATCGAGCAGGTCCCTTCCTCCTACCTGGTTTGCAGTGCCGTCAGCCCGGCCCAACTGACGCGGCTGCTGTTCACACGCACCCGTCGCTCACATTGTTTTTGCAGAAGCGCCGCGATCCGGCCGGCGTCACGCCACTGCGACACGGTTCACAAAGCCTTCACGGAGATCCGCACATGAGCAATACGATCAGAAGTTACCGCGGCCTTGAGATTTATCCGCTGGTTTATCCGCACCAGCCGAGCGGTCTCGATCGCGTTCGCCATTACGATGCGGGCTTCGATGCGGCCGTGCGAATCAGCCGGCGCGGAGCCGACGACACGGTGACCGGCAGCCGGGTGTTTCGCGTGCCGAGCCGTTCGCCTTTCGGCGCGGCCGGCGACGCCCGCATTGCCTCCGCCAACTACGCTGAACAGGTGATCGACGGCATGGTAGCCGGCCAGTCGATCGCCGGCCTTTGATGCGCGCGACAATGGCAAGTCCCGTTTCCAGGCGCTCGCAGAGCGCGCCGCTTCCCGCTCTCACAGGCCGCGCGAACTATCAGGTGACGGCGTCGTCACGCCGTACCTCGAGCGGCACGGTGCCGACGCTCAAAGTGCTCCGCTTGAGCGACGAACGGGTGATCTACCCGTTCCAGGGTCATGCGGATATGCCCTTTTTCGCCGAAGCCGGCGCGGCGCAGTCCTATGCGGAAGCCTATGGCTGGCAGCTTGTGGATGGCGACATCGCGGTTCCGGAGTGAGCGCGAACGCCCGCGCCTGAACCCGGCGGCAGGCGCCTGCCCTGGCGTCCCGCGCGCGGCATGCATGTCTTGCGGTTTCATCGATCCCGTGTCGCACGCAGCACACTCGCGCGGAGTCATCGCCGGTCAGATTTTTCCGCCGCCGTCCATGCCGTGTCCCTGACGCCATACTTCCTTGCCGCGTTCGGACAGCTCGCCGCTGCTGTGCGTTGCATCCGCTTGCGTATCGTCGACGGCCATGTCGCCGCCGGGCTGTTCCTGCGACCGCTGCTTCTGCTTCTTCCGGGCCGCCAACGCTTCATCGTGCGATTTACCCGCGTAGTCCCGAGTCATCGTGGGTTCCTCCATTGAGTGGCTTACCGCAACCATCCAGCAAGCGCCGTTCTTGCCGCGCGCCCATCCGCCGCCGATCGAGCCATTTGCCTCGAATCGTCCAACCCCGAAAGCACGCTTGATTGACAAGGCAAAAGTACGAGTTATCCACAAGGTTATTCAGTAAATCTGTGGATAACTTTATCGGCGGCGGGGTTATCCACCGGTGGTCTTGCAGGACACCTTCCCGCGCCGTCGACAACGCGCGTTTTTTGCCCTTGGCGACGTCATCCGGCGCGGCTTTGCCTATGATGGACAGTTCATCCCTTTCGCGCGTCAAGCGCCTTTCGTTGAGGAAGTGAACATGGCCTATCACATCGCAGTCGTCGTCGGCAGTCTGCGCCGCGAGTCGTTCAACCGCCAGTTGGCGCAAGCCGTGGTGTCCCTCGCGCCGGCCGATTTCACGTTCGAATTCATCGACATCGGTTCGTTGCCGCTTTACAGCCAGGAATACGACGCCGACTACCCCGAGGCCGGCAAGCACTTGAAGCAGCGCGTCGAAGCCGCCGACGGCCTGCTGTTCGTCACGCCCGAGTACAACCGCTCGATACCCGGCGTGCTGAAGAACGCGATCGACTGGGCATCGCGCCCGTGGGGCACCAATTCGTGGGGCAACAAGCCCGGCGCGGTGATCGGCACGTCGGTCGGCGCAACCGGCTCGGCGCTCGCACAACAGCATCTGCGCAATGTGCTGGCGTATCTCGACGTCGCGACGTTGGGTCAGCCCGAAGTGTTCATCAAGCACGACCCGGCGGTCATCAACGAAAAAGGCGAGATCCTGAACGACGGCACGCGCAAGTTCCTGCAGACCTTCGTCGACCGTTACGTCGCGTGGGTCAAGCGGCATACCGCCGCCTGACGATTCCGCCAGCGCCGAACCCGCCGTTGACCGATGCGGCGGCGTTGCCGCACCTCAGGCACGCCGCCGCGACCGCCTTCCCTATACGTGGTGATGCCCCGTCACCCGTTCCCAGCCGTGGCGCACGGCGAGCTTGAAGCGCTCCCACGTGCTTTCCGTCGACGTGGTTTCCCAATGACGACGGGCCTCCGGCTCGATGTCGTCCCACGGCCTGTCGCGGAAACGCATGTCGTTGCCGATCTCCGCGCCATAGCGATAAGCGGGCACGTAGTCTTCGTAGCGCGAATTTTCGGCTGCATATTGCTCGTCGTAGTGGTTGCGGAAGTCTTCCTCGTATTCCAGATATTCGTTCGGAATCTGGCCGCCCAAACCGGCGGTCGGCTCATCAGCGTTAGGGACCACCTCCGACGGACGCATGACCGCGCCGGAACCCGGCACGGAACCGGCGGCGATCGCGCTGCGTCCCGCGTCGCCCGTCAGCGGCTCCCTGATCGGCTCATTGACCGGGTCCGCCGTCGGCCGTTCGTTGGGCGGCGGCGGCACGAACCGTTCGGCCTCGGTACTGCGCGAGGGCGAGGTGTACATCGGATCGGCCGTCGATGTGGACCGCGCGGTGCTTCCCGGCATCGCTTCGCCGGGCGTCGTCACGCCGGGCGCGGCCGCGCCCGATGCGTTCGGTGTACGCTGCGCGCCGCGCGCCGCGGTGCCGATGCCCAGTTCGTCGAGCACCGAATGCTCGCGCGCGGCCTCCGGTGACACATCCTGATCCGGCGAGCGTTCGCCGACGTCGGTTGCGCCGAGCCGCCTGAACGTGTTGCGGGCGAGTTCCGCGTGCGATTCGCTCGCCGCGTTCACGCAGACCAGCACTGCGCCGCGCCGAATGGCTTCGGCGTAACGCGACTTCTCCGCCTCACGCGAACCGCTTGAGAACAGGCTGGACAGAAAGCGTTCGATGTTGGCGAGCACGCCCGAGCCCGCGACTTCGCCGGTGGCCGATCCGACGGACGGCCCCTCGTTCGCCTGCAATTCGATGGTGTCGCGTGCGAAGCCGGTTTGCACGAGCGTGTCGCGGGCGGCTTCCGCTTGAGAATAGGTGTCGAATAAACCAATCACGGCGTGTCGCATGGCTGTCTCCCGACATATTGAGGCGAGCGGCGGAACGCGCCGCCCTTCTATTTCCTCTGCCTTGCAACGATCGTGCCGGCATCTGCCGATGCGGCCGCGCGCCCGCTGTGAGCCCGCCGATCAACATGTCGGGCAAACGCGCACGCCATGCCGCTTCCGCGCTTTTACAACGCCCGGTAAATGGCGCTAGCGCCGGCTCGAGCCGGTTCTATGGCGCCGGATGCGGCGCCGGATCGGTGTCCGATTGCGCGAGGTCGCGCTGGATCGCTTGCAAAAGCTGGTCCAGCAACGCGATATCGAACGGCTTCGACAGCACCCGCACGTTCACATGACGCGCGCGGTCGAGTTCTTCCGCGTAGCCGGTCATCAGAATGACCGGCAGCCGCGTATCGAACGCGAGAACGGCTTCCGCCAGATCGATGCCGTTCATCTTGCCCGGCATGTGAATGTCCGACAGCACGAGATCGAACGGCAGCGGCTCGCCGGTGCGAGCCTGCTTCGCATGCGCGTCGTCGAACAGACGCAGCGCCGTATCGGCGTTGAAGACGCAGGTGACCTGGTGGCCCATCATCTGCAGCAGGGCTTCGGTGCCCGCGGCCACCTCCTCGTTATCCTCGACGAGCAGAATGCGCAAGCCATGCGGCGCGCCGCTTTCCTCGGCGCGCGCTTCGGCCGGTCCCTCGGCTTCCGGCGCGGCCGTCGCGCGCGGCAGATAGAGACGCACCGAGGTGCCCGCGCCGACCGCGCTGTCGATCGCGGCAAGTCCGCCCGAGCGCTCGCAGAACGCGAAAACCTGCGGCAGCCCGAGGCCCGTACCCATGCCCTTGGCCTTGGTCGTGAACAGCGGCTCGAAGGCGCGCGCGAGCACGTCGGGCGCCATGCCGGCGCCGGTGTCCTCGAGCGAGAGTTGCACGAAGTCGCCGGTCAGCGGAAAGCCGTCTTCGTGACGGAAATGGATGTTGGTGGCCCGCACGGTGAAGCGCCCGCCGTTGGGCATGGCGTCGCGCGCATTCACGGCGATGTTGATCAGCGCCAGTTCGAGTTCCGCCACGTCGACGCGCATCGGCCAGATGCCGGCGGCGACGTCGATCACCAGCGAAATCTTCGCGCCGAGCGACGCGCGCAGCAATTCGCGGCAGGCCGGCAGCCAGCGTTCGAGCGCCAGCGTCTCGTTGCGCAACGGCTGCTTGCGCGCGACACCGAGCAATTGCCGGGTCAGCGACTGACCGCTCTTGAGCGCCCGCTCCATCGCCGACAGTTCACGATCGAGGCCGGGCGCGCCGCGCCGCCGCGCGATCTGCAGGTTGGCCGAGACGATCATCAGCAGATTGTTGAAATCGTGCGCGACGCTGCCGACCAGCGTGCCGAGCGCCTCCATCTTGCGCGATTGCCGATACGCGGATTCGATCGAGCGGCGCATCGACGCTTCGGCCTGCCAGCGCTCCCACGCTTCCTCCTCGGCCCCCAGGCGCCGCAGCGACAGCCAGATCACGCACCACAGCGCAATCGACGGCGTGAACAGCGACAGCAGCAGCACGCTGAGATGCCGGTACCACGCCGCCCAGATCGCCGACGCGCGATACCCGCACAGCACGTACACCGGATACGAGCCGACGTGCCGGTAAGCGACGATCAATTTCTCGCCGTCGATGTCGGAATGCGTGCGCACGACGCCGGCCCGCCGCCCCTGCGCGAACGCTTCGGCGAGCGGCGATTGCGCCGGCATTGCGCTCGGCTCGCGCGGGCTGCGCGGATAGTGAGCGAGGATCGCGCCGTCCGTGCGTACGAGGGTCATCGTCATGGCCGTGCCGTCGCTGCCGCCGAGCAGTTCGCGGTAAAACGCGCTGAAATAGCTGGGCCGCAGCGCCACCGAGACCATGCCCGCGAACGCGCCGTCGGCGCCGCGCCGCTCGACGCCCATGTTGAACACCTGTTCGCCGGCGACGTGCCCCGTCATGACCTTCGACACGTGTTCGAGGTCGCGCCCGTCGCGAATGCCGGTGAAATCCTCGCGCCCGGCCACCGAGAGCGTCGGCACGGGATAGAAACGGCTGCTCGCGAGCAAGCGGCCATCGCGCCCGAAGATCGACACCGCGGCCACCTGCGGATAGCCGCCGCCCATCACGCGCAGCTTCTCGTGAATGTCGGCCTCGCGCGCGCTGATGCCGTCGTCGGTCAGATCCTGTGCGAGATCGACGATGCGCGAGTCGAGCGTCTCGTTCATGTCGAACACTTTCAGCGCGTGTTCTTCCGCTACCCGCACCGTGCGCAGCGCCATGTCGGTGGCGTCGGCCTCGCGCGCGCGGAAGTCGCTGAACGCCATGGCCGCGACATACACGCATGGCAGCACGATCGCGGCGATCAGAAGCGCGATCAGGGTGAGGCGCCGCACCTGGAAGTTCTGTTCCGGCACGGCGGGGAACAACGCCTCGTCCTGCCGGTTAGCGGAAAGGCGGCTCGCTTGAGACGGGTCGAACCGGTCAGGTGTCATTTTTCGATCGTGCTAAATGCGTTCGGCGCGAGGAGGCGGTGAGTCGGCATGATACGAGAAGCATAGACGCGCAGCGGCGGTAGAAGTTACCGCGATGACCCAGCATGCATTCGGCCCACACCTATTTGTCTGTTTTTTTAAACAGTGACGAATCGAGAAGCGCAAACGTACACAAAAGTATAAATATAAAAAATTGGCATCCGATGCTAATAAAATATGTTCAAAATTCGCTTGAAGCAGGAAAAAACGATTAGCGAACATCGAATTGTCGTGTTGCCTTTCCGCTGATTTGCTTCGAAAATCGACGCCACGATAAAAAATGCGCCCGCCATGTTCGGACGCATCTGCCGCGAGGGCCGCCGCACCATGCGTACAACGCGTGAGGGAAGGCGTTCGCGGAAACACGCGCGCGGCAAGAGACCATCCGATCCATCGAGCCGCGCGGGATTCCTCTACGGGGTAGGCTTCGAACATGCCGGTCATCGCCGTCGTCCACCGTGCGCGCACGCATCCCTGCATGCCCGACGGTTCCGCCATGCGCATCCCGCCTCACGCGCGCCCCGCTCGCCCGCAACGTGCATTCCCGCAAGCCGCGGCGCATCTTGCCGCCGACCGGCACATCACGCGCTAAAGAAAACGCCCCATCCGCCGATAACACGCAAGAGCTAATACCGCACTCCCACCGCCCATGCCTTTGCCTATCGTGATCGCCGATGATTCGCTGCTTGCCCGCAAAGTGCTCACCAAGGCATTGCCGCCGGACTGGGATGTCGACGTGTCGTACGCGTCGAACGGACGCGAAGCGCTGCGCCTCTATCGCGAAGGCAAGGCGTCGGTGATGTTCCTCGACCTGACGATGCCGGACATGAACGGCTACCAGGTGCTCGAAGCGTTGCAGCATGAGGATCTCAACACATTCGTCATCGTCGTGTCCGCCGATGTTCAGCCGATGGCCCAATCGCGCGTGCGCGCGCTCGGCGCCGCCGCGTTCATCGCCAAGCCGGTGACGCCCGCGGCGGTACTTCCGATCCTCAAGGAGTACGGGTTGTATGTCTGAGCGAGCCCTCACTGAAGATCAGCGCGACGCGCTGCAAGAGGTCGCCAATCTGGCGATGGGCCAGGCCGCGACGCGTCTCGCGCGGCTGCTCGATGCGTTCATCGAATTGTCGGTGCCGCGCGTGCGGGTGGTCGGCGTCAGCGAAGCGGCGCAAACGCTGCGCGAGATGACCGGCATTCAGGACACGGTGAGCGCGGTGCGCCAGGGCTTTCGCTCGGACATCAAGGGCGAGGCGCTGGTGATCTGCCGCAGCGACAGCATCGAGCAATTGTGTTCGCTCGTCAGCGATCCGTACTCGCGTTCGGCCTACGAGGCGGTGAGCCAGCAGGAGCTCGTGTTCGACGTCGCCAACGTGCTGACGGGCGCGTGTGTGTCCAGCATTCTCGACCAGCTCGGCCGCACGCCGGTGTTCTCGGCGCCCGGCCTGCTCGGCGAGGCCATGACGCTCGAGGAAGTGTTTCAGCCGGGCGTGCTGCAATGGGAAGTGGCGTTGCTCGTCGAAGTGAACTTCGCGCTCGAGGACCAGAGTTTTCGCGCGCACCTCGTGATGTTGATGGCCGAGGAATCGATTCGCCATATGAACGGAGCGCTCGACGCGCTGTTGTCCAGCCTATGACTGTGTCCGTGGATTCGCTCAGCGATCTGGTGGTTGAACGTGTCGGCTTCGGCATCTTCGTGCTCGATCGCGAGATGAACGTGCTCATGTGGAACCGCTTCATGCAGGACCACAGTGGCTTGCCCGCGGAGCAGATGGTCGGCAAGTCGCTCTTCACGCACTTTCCGGAACTGCCGCGCGTGTGGCTCGCGCGCAAGATCGAAAGCGTGTTCCAGCTCGGCAGCTTCGCGTTCAGTTCGTGGGAGCAGCGCCCGTATCTGTTCAAGTTCGATCACGACCGGCCGATCACGGGCGGCGTCGACTTCATGCAGCAGGACTGCACCTTCATGCCGCTCATGCGTGATCGCGAAGTGGTGGCCGTGTGCGTGACCATCTCCGACGTCACGCACGTGAGCATCGTGCAGCGCGAACGCGAGGAGGCGGTCGCCAAGCTTCAGGAATACGCGGACCGCGACGGTCTCACGGGCATCGCCAACCGGCGCTTCTTCGAAGCGCGCCTGCGCGACGAATACACGCGCTGGCAGCGCTACGGCGGCGACATGTCGGTGCTGCTGTTCGATCTCGATCACTTCAAGAAGATCAACGACCAGTTCGGCCACGGCGTCGGCGATACGGTGCTGCGCGTCATGGCGCAGCGGGTCGCCGGGGTGGTGCGGGCCCAGGACACGTTCGGGCGTTTCGGCGGCGAGGAGTTCGCGTTGCTGTTGCCCTGTACGCCGCTTGACGACGCTAAGCGGGTCGCCGAAAAAATCCGCTGCACGATCGCCGATACGCCGGTCGAAGTGCAGGGCACGAGCGTGCCGGTGACGGCGAGCGTCGGCGTGGCGGCGGCGCGCGTGGGTGCGCCGGCCTACGACGTGCTCATCAACGAAGCCGACGCCGCGCTTTACAGCGCGAAGCGGCAAGGGCGCAACCGCTCGGTGGCGTTCGTCTGACGGCGCGGCGTTTGCGCGCGTGGCGGGTGCCGTAAGCCGACACCCTGCACGAGGGTAGTATCGCGCTACGGCCGGACGGGCTTTCGGTCGTGCCCGGCTTCCAGCCCTGTATTGACCCCGCGATTCTGCGGCATCTCAGAAACGTTGCTATACTTTTCGCCGTTTCCGGCGTCCCTGCCGGGTGTTTCGCGCGTGTCCGCGCGCGCGGGCCGCGTGCCCTGCGGGTAGGCATTAAAACTTCTTGAACGCCTTTCAGCGGGCGCCTCCAGCGGAGATCGTCTTGGCTGTTTCCAATCTTGTCGTGGACGATACAGAAATCGACGCCGCTGCCGCCACCTCCGGCAGCTCGTTCTATATCGCAATGCGCATCCTGCCGGCCGCGCAGCGCGACGCGATGTATCAGGTCTACGCTTTCTGCCGCGCCGTCGACGACATCGCCGACAGCGATCTGCCGCGCGCCGAACGCGCCGCCGCGCTCGAGCGCTGGCGCGCCGACATCGACGCGTGCTACGCCGGCGCGCCGCGCGCTTCGTTGCGCGCGCTGACGCGGCACATTCACACGTTCCATCTGCAACGCGAGGATTTCCACGCGATGATCGACGGCATGGCGATGGACGCCGCCGCCGACCTCTGCGCGCCCAACGAAGCCACGCTCGACCTCTACTGCGACCGCGTGGCAAGCGCGGCGGGCCGTCTATCGGTGAGGATATTCGGGATGCAGGACGAGCCGGGCCGCCTGCTCGCGCACCATCTCGGCCGCGCGCTGCAACTCACCAACATCCTGCGTGATATCGACGAAGACGCCGGCATCAACCGCTGCTATCTGCCGCGTGAGTTGCTGGCGCGCGAAGGCATCGCCATCGAGAGCCCGGCGCAGATCGCCGACGACCCGTCGCTGCCGCGCGTTTGCGCGACGCTCGCCGAGCGCGCCAAGGAACACTTCGCCGCCTCCGACGCCGTCATGAACCGCGAGCCGCGCGCTCAGGTGCGCGCGCCGCGCATCATGTCGGGCGTCTATCGCGTACTGCTCGATCGCACGCTCGATCGCGGCTTCGACATTCCGCGCACGAAGGTCAGCAAGCCGAAGCTGCGCATGCTGTGGATCGTCGCGCGTTACGCGTTCTTCTGACCTGATGCAAAAGCTCGTACATGTGGTCGGCGCGGGCCTCGCCGGCCTCGCCGCCGCGGTGCAATTGCAGCGGCGCGGCGCGCAAGTCGTGCTGCACGAGGCCGCCGGCCAGGCGGGCGGTCGCTGCCGTTCGTACTACGACGCCAAGCTGGGCGCGACCCTCGACAGCGGCAATCACATGGTGCTGTCGGGCAACGCCGCCACGCTCAACTACGCGCGCGCGATCGGCGCCGCCGATGAACTCGTCGGCCCGGCGCAGCCCGACTTTCCGTTCGTGGATCTCGCGACGCGGGCGCGCTGGACCGTGCGGATGTCGCCGGGACGCCTGCCCTGGTGGATCTTCGATCCGAATGCGCGCGTGCCGAATACCGGGCCGGGCGAGTACCTGTCGCTGATACCGTTGCTGTTCGCCAAGCCCGGACGCAATCTCGTGCAGACCATGCGCTGCAATGGTCCGTTGTGGGACCGTCTGCTGCGGCCGCTATTTCTCGCGATGCTGAACGTCGAGCCACGCGAGGCGTCGGCCGAACTCACGAGCGCGATGGTCCGCGAAACGCTGCTTGCCGGCGGCCTCGCGTGCCGGCCTCTGATGGCGCGCAACGGACTCGGCAGTGCGTTCGTCGATCCGGCGCTGCGGCTGCTGCAACACGGCGGCGCGGCGATCCGGCTCGGCTCGCGTCTGCAAGAGATCGCGTTTGCCGCCGATAACCGCCGCGTGCACGCGCTGAATTTCGCGGACGAGACCATCGCGATCGAAGCGAATCACGCCGTGATTCTCGCGGTGCCGCCGCAGACCGCACAGACGCTCGTGCCCAACGTGCGCACGCCGAATCGCTTCGCGGCGACGCTCAGCGTGCACTTCGCCGTCGAGCCGCCATTCGGCTTGCCGCCGGTCACGGCGCTGCTGAACGCCACGGCCGACTGGCTGTTTGCGTTCGACGGCCGCGTGTCGGCGACCGTCTACGCCGCTGACCGCCTGCTCGACACGCCGCACGAAACGCTGGCGCAAACCGTCTGGGCCGAAGTGGCCCAAGCCGCCAACCTGCCGGCCGAGCCGATGCCGCCATGGCAAGTCACGCTGGAAAAACACGCGACATTCGCCGCGCTGCCGGATCAGGAAATGCTGCGTCCCGGCACGCGTACTCGCTGGAACAATTTGATGCTCGCGGGCGACTGGACGGCCACCGGCCTGCCCGCGACGATCGAAGGCGCGATCCGCTCCGGCCAGAAGGCCGCGGACACGCTGCTGAATCAACCGATGGAACGCCGATGAACGACTTATCCCAAGCCCAGCAGTTGGGCGCCGTCCCGCCAGAATTCGCCACCGAGCCGGAGCTTGATGCGCCCGCCGCCGCGCCGCAAGCGGCTGTAGAGCATGCAGCGCCCGATGTTTCGCTCGACGCCGCCCTCGACGCCACGATCACGCGCGCCACCGATGCGATTCTCGCCGCGCAGAAACCCGACGGCCACTGGGTCTACGAACTCGAAGCCGACGCGACGATTCCCGCCGAATACGTGCTGCTCGTCCACTACCTCGGCGAAACGCCGAACGTGGAACTGGAGCAGAAGATCGCGCGCTATCTGCGCCGCATCCAGTTGCCCGACGGCGGCTGGCCGCTTTTCACCGACGGCGCGCTCGACATCAGCGCGAGCGTGAAGGGGTACTTCGCGCTGAAGATGATCGGCGACCCCGTCGACGCCGAGCACATGGTCCGCGCGCGCGAGGCGATTCTCGCGCACGGCGGCGCGGAGCAGGCGAACGTGTTCACGCGGATTCTGCTCGCGCTGTTCGGCGTGGTGTCGTGGCGCGCGGTGCCGATGATGCCCGTCGAAATCATGCTGTTGCCCATGTGGTTTCCGTTCCATCTGTCGAAGGTGTCGTACTGGGCGCGAACCGTGATCGTGCCGTTGCTGGTGCTGAACGCGAAGCGGCCCCTCGCGCGCAATCCGCGCCGCGTGCGCATCGACGAATTATTCCGCGCCGCGCCGGTCAACACCGGCATGCCGGCGCGCGCGCCGCATCAGCATGTCGGCTGGTTCCGCTTTTTCCGTGGCGTGGACGTGCTGCTGCGCGCGGTCGACGGCCTGTTCCCGCATCCGCAGCGCGAACGCGCGGTGCGCGCGGCGGTCGCTTTCGTCGATGAACGGCTGAACGGCGAGGACGGCCTCGGCGCGATTTTCCCGGCAATGGCCAACTCGGTGATGATGTACGACGCGCTCGGCTATCCGGCCGATCATCCGAACCGCGCGATTGCCCGCCAGTCGATCGAAAAACTGCTCGTCGTCAAGGCTGACGAGGCGTATTGCCAGCCTTGTCTGTCGCCGATATGGGACACGTCACTCGCCGCGCACGCATTGCTCGAAACCGGCGAGGCGCGTGCCGAACAGGCGGCCGAGCGCGGGCTCGCGTGGCTGCGTCCGCTCCAGATTCTCGACGTGCGCGGCGACTGGATCTCGCGCCGCCCGAACGTGCGGCCTGGCGGCTGGGCGTTCCAGTACAACAACGCGTATTACCCGGACGTCGACGACACGGCGGTGGTGGCGATGGCGATGCATCGCTCGGCGGCGCTCACGCAATCCGACGTCGACCGCGAAGCCATTGCGCGCGCGCGCGAATGGGTGGTCGGCATGCAAAGCAGCGATGGCGGCTGGGGCGCGTTCGAGCCGGAAAACACCCAGTACTACCTGAACAACATTCCGTTCTCCGATCACGGCGCGTTGCTCGATCCGCCGACCGCCGACGTATCGGGCCGCTGTCTGTCGATGCTCGCGCAACTCGGCGAACTGCCGCAGGGCAGCGAGCCGGCGCAGCGCGCATTCGCCTACATGCTGAAAGAGCAGGAATCGGACGGCAGCTGGTACGGCCGCTGGGGCCTGAACTACATCTACGGCACGTGGACGGCGCTCTGTTCGCTGAACGCCGCCGGCATGCCGCACGACGACCCGCGCATCAAGCGCGCGGTGCAGTGGCTGCTGTCGATCCAGAACGAAGACGGCGGTTGGGGCGAGGGCGGCGAGAGTTACAAGCTCGACTACCGCGGCTACGAGCGCGCGCCGAGCACGGCATCGCAAACCGCGTGGGCGCTGATGGGCCTGATGGCTGCAGGCGAGGTCAATCACGAAGCGGTGGCGCGCGGCGTCGCCTATCTGCGGCGCGAACAGCGCGAGCACGGCCTGTGGGACGAAACACGTTTCACCGCCACGGGTTTCCCGCGCGTGTTCTATCTGCGCTATCACGGCTATCGCAAGTTCTTCCCGCTGTGGGCGCTGGCGCGCTTCCGTCATCTGAAGCGCAACGGGCTCACGCGCGTCGCGGTCGGGATCTGACGGATGCCGTTTTCGACATCGCCGTCAACCGAGGCGGGCGGCGGCAGCTTGCCGGTGATCTTCGTCACGGGGATGGCGTTCGAGGCGCGCATCGCGCGCGGCCAGGGCGTGGAGGTGGTCTATGCGGCGCGCGCCGATCTGCTCGAGCGCGCGTTGAGCGCGGCGGTCGCGCGCGGCTGTTCGGGGATCGTCAGTTTCGGAACCGCGGGCGGTTTGGCGCCGGATCTGGAGCCAGGCGCGCTGATCGTCGCCGAGGCCGTCGAGGGGCCATTTGGACGTCTGCCGACCGATCGTCCGTGGGCTGACAGGCTCGCCGCCGCATTTGCCAGCGGACCGCTGGCGGCGCGTCTACGGCGCGGCCTCGTGGCCGCTGTCACCGCACCGTTGGTGAGCGCGGACGACAAGCGCGTGCTGCATCGCTCCACCGGCGCGTTGGCGGTGGATATGGAATCGCACATTGCCGGCGCGACGGCCGCCGCGCATGGCGTGCCGTTCGCCGTGTGCCGGGCCATCGTCGATCCGGCGTGGCGCACGCTGCCGCCCGCCGCCACGGCCGGTCTGCGTGACGACGGCAGCACGGCGCTCGCGCCGATTCTGCGGGAATTGATGCGGCAACCGTCGCAGATCGGAGCGCTGATCCAGGTCGCCGCCGATGCGCGGGCCGCGCGGACTTCGCTGGTGCAGGCCCGGCGCGCAATGGCCGTGGCAGGCGCGTTGCTGCCGACAGCAGGCTGAAGCGGCTGCGAGCCGGAGCCGAGCCGCCGCTACGTCGAGCTGATCCAGCGCATTTTCTTTCCCACGCTGCGCCCCGGTTACGTGGGGGCCGCAATTCTTCCAGGTTTTGTCCTGTCTCCGTGGTGCGCTCATGTGAAGCGCACCACGGCGGCGCATTGCACGCCGCTACCGAATCGTTACTGCGCCGCCGGCATGGCGGCCGGCTGTTTCTCACCGACCGGCGCAACCTGAGGTGCCGGCGCAACCGCTCCTGACGCGCCCGCGGGTGCCGCCGCCGGCGTCGCCGGCGTTACGCCCGCTGCGCCGCTGGCGGGCGCAGGCGCGTCGCCGGGATCGGTGTAGTTAGGCACCCCCGCCGGAGCGCCTGTGGCGCTTCCCGAGGCTGCATTCGGCGCTTCTGCCGTATCGCCTGGGTCGGCGTAGTTCGGCAGGCCGGCGGGCGCACCGGCGGCCGCGCCCTTGGCCGGGATCGCCGGCGTGCCGGAATCGCCCTGGTCCTCGTAGTCCGGCAGCGGCGCGGCGTTGTCGCCCGTGCCGCGCAGACGCGCCCGGCGCTGCTGCGTGTACGCGTCGCGCACGAACGAGTATTTGTCCAGCGCGGCCTGTTGCAGCAGATCGGTCGCGCCCAGCAAATCAGAACGCACGCTCACGAATTGCAGCACGTACAGCGGATTGCGCTCCGCCGGCTCGATGTAGTTCAACGGATTGAATTTCACATCGACCACGAGACCCATGCTGTCGCGCACCGTGCTCGGGCCGAACAGCGGCAGCACGAGATACGGGCCCGACGGAATGCCCCAGTGGCCGAGCGTCAGCCCGAAGTCCTGATGGTGTTTCGGCAGGCCGGCCGGCGTCGCCCAATCGAGCAGGCCGCCCAGGCCGAAAGTGGAATTGAACGCGAAGCGGACGAGGTCTTCGGTCGCGTCGGTGATCTTCAACTGCAACAGGGCGTTGGCGGCGTTGCTCAGGTCGCCCAGGTTCGAGAAGAAGTTGCTCACGGCGGTGCGCAGCGGCTGCGGCGTGACCTTCTGATAGCCCTTTGCAACCGGCACGGCGATGTAGCGGTCCACCCCGTCGTTGAAGTTGAACACGGCCCGGTTCACCGGTTCGAACGGGTCTCCCGGCTTGCGGTCGGGGCCGGTCGCGCAGCCCGAGATCAGACCGGTGGCGGCGAGCGCCAGCACGGTGGTACGCAGCTTCATTCTGATATTCCTTTGTGCTTCGCGCGACGGGCGCGCGGCTTGCCCATCAGCACGGGTTGGAACACCACCGCGCCGATCAGAGTGCAAAACAACGAGAGCGCCAGCAGGCGTCCCATGCTCGAGGTTCCCGGATGATGCGACAGCCAGAGGCTGCCGAATGCCGTCGCGGTGGTCGCCGCGCTGAACAGCACCGCGTGCGTGAGGCTCGATTGCAAGAGGCCGGTTTGGCCGTTGCGCCACGCCATCACGAAGTAGATCTTGAATGCGACGCCGACCCCCAGCATGAGCGGCAACGCGATGATATTCGCGAAGTTCAGCGGCATGCCGAATACCACGCACAGTTCCAGCGTGACGAGCGCCGACACCAGCAGCGGCACCAGCGTGCGCAGCATGTCGCCGAAGCGCCGCAGCGCGATCCACAGCAGGATCGCGATCGACAGCAGCGCCCAGCCCGCCGCCTGCAGGAACGCCTTGATGATCGTGTCCGCCGAATGCAGGATCGAAATCGGCCCGCCGATCGCGCCGGGCTCCGCCTTCTTCACCGCGTGAGCGAAGCGGGCGAGCATTGCGTCGTCGTTCGGATCGGTGCCGGCCTGGACCTTCGGCGCGATGTCCACCAACGCGCGGCCGTCTTTCGAAACCCAGCCCGCCGAGATTTCCTTGGGCAGATTCTCGCGAGTGATCTGAGTCGGCTGCAACAGATTTTCCAACTGCTTCAGCGCGATGCGCAGCGGCTCGGACATCGCGGTTTCGGCGCGCTCGCGCACGGCGGCGTCGGCGGCGGCCAGCTTTTGCAGCGTCGCCGACAGATGCTTGGCCTCGGCGGCGCCGGGGCCCGGATGGTCCTCGGCGGCGAGCGCGAGCTGATTCGACGCGCGCTTTAACGCCGCGACGCGCAGCGCGTCCGTGGCTTGCGGCGCGGGGGGCTGCTGCAACGCGGGCAACAGTTGCTGCGCGGCGCTCGCGACCAGCATCAGCTTTTGCTGCTGCTCGGTGGGAATGAACGTGTCGAGCGTGGTGACGCGGCCCACTTCCGGCAGCGTGCGCAAATGCGCGGCCATGCGGTCGGCGTCGGCTTGCGAGGCGGCGAGCGCATGCACGTTGTTGACGGCGGCTTCCGGCGAATCCTTCAGCGAGATCAGCGTCGCCATGGACTCCGTATGCGGGTCTTTCAGATGCAGCGGGTTGAAGTCGAAACGCAAATGGGCGAGCAAGGGCGTCGCGCCGAGCACGACGATCAGCGTGCCGATCAACACCGGCTTGCGGTTTTGATCGAGGAAATCGTCGACGGGAGCAAGTTGCTTGAAGCCCGGCGAAGCGGGTTCGCCCGGTGGACTGAAGACTTTCAGCAGCGCGGGCAGCAACGTCATGTTGGTGAAGTACGCGACGAACATGCCGACGCCCGCGATCTCGCCCAACTCCGACACGCCGCGATAAGCCGTCGGCAGGAACGAGAAGAAGCTCAACGCGACGGCGACCGCCGCGAGCGTGAGCGGCACGCCGATGCTGTGCGACGTGTGCATGAGAGCCGCCGAAAGGCGGTCGTCGCGATTGCGCTCCTCACGATACTTGACCCCGAACTGCACGCCGAAATCGACCCCGAGTCCGACGAACAGCACCATGAACGCGACCGAGATCATGTTGAGCGCGCCCACCAGCATCAGGCCGAGCGCCGCGGTGATCGCGAGCCCGACGAACAGCGTGATGAACACGGCCGCGATCATGCGGCCCGAGCGCAGCGCAAGCCACAAGATGATGAGCACGACAATGAACGTGCCGATGCCGTTGAGCACCGCGCCGTCCTTGACCGAGGCGAATTCTTCGTCGGCGAGCGGCTGTTCGCCGGTCAGGCGGACCGTGGCGCCATAGCGTGAGTCGAGGTGCAGCGAGGCGGCGGTGTCGCGGATCGCCTTCGACGCGCTCGCGCCCGGCTCCAACGCGTCGTAATTCACGACCGGCTGCACGACGACGAAAGCGCGCGCCGGATGGGTGGCGGCGCTCTTGTCGACCAGCGCGCGCCACGAGAATGCCGCCGGCTGGCCGGCCAGTACGCGATCGAGCGTGGTCGCGCTTTGCGCCAGCAGATGGCTCATGTCGGCGAGCTTCACCTGGCCGAGCTGAAGCGGCAGCAACAGGCTCGTGGTGAGCGTGCCGGCGAGGCCGGTCAGGCTCGGATCGTGCGCAAGAGCGTTGACGAGCGGGCGCGACTGAACGAGTTGCGAAGTGGTCGACAGGACTTCTTCGGTTGACGGAAACAGCAGGCCGTTGTGTTCGAAGAACGGACCGCCCGCCGGCTGCGAAACCGCCACGAACTCCTTCGGATCGGCTTTGAGCGCGGCGGTGAGCGCGCCAGCGGCGGCGTCGGCGAATTCGGGAGCGCGCGCCTCGACCACCACCAGCACGGTTTCGCCGCGATCCGGGAAGGCCTCGCTCATGGCATGTTCGAGCGCCGACCATTGCGGGTCCGTCTCGATGAGACGGCTGATGTCCGTGTTGATCTTGAAGTGATGAGCGACGTAGATGCCGCTCAAAACGGCGAGCACGAGCGACAGGGCGATGATCCATAGCGGATGACGCACCGAATAGGCGACGAGACGGACGATGGATGACTTCAGCATGTAGGCGAGACGGGCCTTATCGCGGGTGTTGTTCTTGACGAAAGAGCACAAGTATACAGAGCCGAAGCGATCTGACTCAGGTTCGTCGGCAACCGTCGGCAACCCGGCGTAACAAATCGAGGTAGCAAACGCGGCTCCCGGTCCGGCCATGCCGAGCGGGAACGCAATATCGGTATACTGGTCTATCCTGTTTTCGCCGCGGACTTGCGAACTTCGCGGCGCTGACTTCTTCCAGTTCTGGCGAGCGTATGAAACGTTATCTGTCTGCTTTTCTGGCTGCGGCCGTGGTGTCCACGGCGGCCTATGCGCAAAGCGCGCCCGATGCGTTGGTGAAGAGTGCCGTCGAGGGCACGGTGAGCGCCATGAAGGCCGATCCGCAGGCGCGCGGCGGCGACATGGCGAAGATCACGCAACTGGTCGAAACGCGGTTCGTGCCGGCAACGGACTTTCAGCGCACCACGCGCATTGCTGTCGGAAAGGCCTGGAGCACCGCGACGCCCGAGCAGCAAAAGCAGTTATATGAGCAATTCACGCTGCTGCTCGTGCGCACTTACGCTTCCTCGCTTTCGCAACTGCGCGATCAGGATGTGAAGTTCAAGTTCTTGCCGGCCAATGTTCCGGCCGGCGCCAAGGACGTCGTGGTGCAGTCGCATGTACTCAGTCGCGGCGGCGACGACGCCATCGACTACCGGCTGACCAAGGGTCCCTCCGGCTGGAAGATTTACGACATCAACATGATGGGCGCCTGGCTGATTCAGGTCTATCAAACGCAGTTCGCCGATCAGCTTTCGAAGGGCGGGGTCGACGGGCTGATCAAGTTCCTGACTGCGCACAATGCGCGCGGCGCGGGGTAAGCCCTCTTCCTTGCCTGCAGATAAAAAAGCGCGGTGGCTTTGATTGCCACCGCGCTTTTTTTATCACCCTTTATAACCCTATACGGAGCGGCGCAACACCGCCCCTGAACCAACCCTCTCAGTGCGCAGTAGCCGTCTGCACCTTCTTGCCTTTGCCGCTGCGCTGAATCTCTTCCAGCTTGATCTCGACGTGGCGGGAAAACACGTAATCGGCGGGGCGTTGCTTGTCCAGCGGAATGTCCTTGGTGAACGCGCCTTCCGTTTTCGGACCGCGCAAGCTGACCTTGAGTGCCTTCAGCGGATGCGCCACCGTGTCCATCACGGCCGTTGCCTCGAAGCCGCAGTGCACCATGCAGTCAGCGCACTTCTCGTAGTTGCCGGTGCCGTACTTTTCCCATTCCGTGGTTTCCATCAATTCCTTGAAGGTCTTCACATAGCCTTCGCCGACCAGATAGCACGGCTTTTGCCAGCCGAACACGGTGCGCGCCGGGTTGCCCCACGGCGTGCATTCGTAGGTCTGGTTGCCGGCCAGGAAGTCGAGGAACATGGCCGACTGGCTGAACGACCAGTTCTTGCCGTTGTTGCCGCGCTTGAAAATCTCGCGGAACAAATGCTTGGTCTTGTCGCGGTTCAGGAAGTGCTGCTGATCCGGCGCGCGTTCATACGCATAGCCCGGAGAAACGGTGATGCCGTCCACGCCCATCGGACCGACCGTGTCGAAGAACGCGGCCACGCGTTCCGGCACGGCGTCGTTGAACAGCGTGCAGTTGATGTTCACGCGGAAACCGCGGCGCTTGGCTTCCTTGATCGCCGCGACCGCCTTCTCGTAGACGCCGTCCTGCGAGACCGAGTGATCGTGCATCTGCTGGTCGCCGTCCAGGTGAACCGACCAGACGAAGTACGGATTCGGCTCGTAGTCGTCCATTTTCTTTTCCATCAGCAGCGCATTCGTGCACAGGTACACGAACTTCTTGCGCGCGATGATGCCCTTCACGATCTGCGGCATTTCCTTGTGCAGCAAGGGTTCACCGCCTGCGATCGACACCACCGGCGCGCCGCATTCGTCGACTGCGCCCAGGCACTCTTCCAGCGACAGGCGCTGATTCAGGATGGGATCCGGATAGTCGATCTTGCCGCAGCCATTGCAGGCGAGATTGCAGCGGAACAGCGGTTCCAGCATCAATGCGAGCGGGTAGCGTTTGTTGCCTGAGAGATGCTGACGCATGATGTATGCGCCGACCCGAACTTTCTGTAGCAGCGGAATAGACAAGACGTCCTCCTTAAACTTCGCGTGCAGCGAGTGGTTGCATCAGCTTCGATGGCAACTTGAATTCGACTTTTTCTTCACGGCCCGCCATCGTCGTGACATCGACAGGCCCCAATGCGCTCAGCGCATCGATCACGTTCTTCACCATTTCTTCCGGCGCCGAAGCGCCCGCCGTGATGCCGACGGTCTGCACGTTGGCAAACCATTCCGGCTTCACTTCCGAACCGTCGGCGACGAGATAACTCGCCACGCCGCTTTCGCTGCCGATCTCGCGCAGCCGGTTCGAGTTCGAACTATTGGTTGCGCCCACCACGAGCAGCACGTCGACCTGCTTGCTCAACTCGCGCACCGCCGCCTGGCGATTTTGCGTGGCATAGCAGATGTCGCGCGTATCGGGACCGACGATGTCGGTAAAACGGCGCAACAGGGCGTCGATGATGCCGCGGGTATCGTCCACCGACAGCGTGGTTTGCGTCACATAAGCGAGCGGCGTGTCGAGCGGCAGGTCGAGATGCGCGACTTCGGCTTCGCTCTGTACCAGCAGCACCTTGCCCGGGATCTGGCCGATCGTGCCTTCCACTTCGGGATGCCCGGCGTGGCCGATCAGAATCAGCGTGCGCCCCGCGCCCACATACTGGCGCCCTTGCACGTGCACCTTGGTGACGAGCGGGCAGGTCGCGTCGAGCACGTCGAGGCCGCGTGCCTCGGCGTCGCGTTCGACGGTTTGCGCGACACCGTGCGCGCTGAAGATCGCCACGGCGCCTTGCGGCACTTCATCGAGCTCCTCGACGAAGCGCGCGCCCTTCTGGCGCAGATTGTCGACCACGTGCCGATTGTGGACGATCTCGTGGCGCACATACACGGGCGCGCCGTGTTGCTGTAGTGCGCGATCGACAATCTCGATTGCACGAACAACGCCCGCACAAAAGCCCCGGGGTTGAGCAAGGATGACTCGCATAAGTTGGCGAACTCCGACTGACGCGGGATTCGAAGAAGCCGGTAAATCTGACTTTATCGCCGCGATCATCTAATTAGTTGACGTCTTGAACGCCGGCGCCATGCCGCCGGGTAGCAAAACCAAACGCGCATTCTAACGCTATCAGGCCGGCTTTGCTTTGTCAGGCCCGCCAGGCGTTGGACGCACGCCGCAGTGGAGCGGTGGCCGTCCGGCGGCATATTGGCTGCGCGCGCGGCAATGCGCGGCAATGATTACACGCTGCACCGGATTATCGGAACCCTTAAACTACGTGGTCCCGCGGCGCGGTTTCGCGGCCGCATTACAGACTGGAATCGAGGCTCGCTGGATGGACGTCGATCAATACGAAAACTTTCCGGTCCCGAGCGTGTTGCTGCCGAAGGCGCTGCGCGCGCCCGCCGGCATTCTCTATCAGGTGGTGCGCACCGCCGCCGACATCGTGGACGAAGGCGACTGGAGCGCGGCCGAGCGGCACGCGCGCCTTGCCGATTTCCGCGCCGGTCTCGACGCGGTGGCGGCGCGCCGCGCCGCTCGCGTGCATCCGCTGCTGTTCGGCAAGCTGGCCGGCGTGGTGGCGCAATACAGGCTGCCGCTCGCGCCGTTGTACGACCTGCTGCTTGCGTGCGGGCAGGACATCGACGCCAACCGTTACGCCGACCGCGCCGCATTGCTCGATTATTGCCGGCATTCGGCGAACCCGATCGGGCATCTGCTGCTGCATCTGATGGACGCCGCCACGCCGGAGAATCTCGCGGACGCCGACGCGATCTGCACGGCGTCGCAGTTGATCAGCTTCTGGCTCGACGTCGCGGCCGACTGGAAACAGAACCGCCTGTATCTGCCGCTCGCCGACCTGCAGCGCTTTAACGTGACCGAGGCGCACATCGCCAACGGCGTCGTCGACGACGCGTGGCGCGAACTCATGGCGCACGAAGTCGCGTTCGCGCGCGAGATGCTGGTGCGCGGCGCGCCGCTCGCGTTGCGCATTCCGGGGCGGCTGGGTATCGAGCTGTGCGGCGCCGTCCACGGCGGTCTGCGTTTTCTGGAGCGCATCGAGAGGGCGGGCTACGACGTGTTTCGCGCGCGCCCCGAACTCAACACGTTCGACTGGTGCGTCGTCGCGGTACGCACGGTGGTGATGCGCCTGTCGCGGCGCGTCGGCGGGCAAGCGCGTTCAATCGAGGGTAATGCTTAATGGCGGCGGTTCTGTTTCTTCTTTCGTGTCTTTCCCTGTTGATCTGGTGTGTGCTGCTGTTCGCGCGCGGCGGTTTCTGGCGCGCGCGTCCCGCCGCGCCGCTCGCGCTCGAGCCGCGCGAAACCTGGCCGGCGGTCGCCGCCGTGGTGCCCGCCCGCAATGAAGTCGACGTGATCGCCCAGGCGGTCAGCACGCTGCTTCAGCAGGACTATGCGGGCGATTTGCACGTGATCGTCGTCGACGACCACAGCACCGACGGCACCGCCGACGCGGCCCGTGCCGCCGCGCTGCAACTGCAATGCCCCGACCGCTTGACGGTGCTCGCCGCGAAACCGCTGCCGCCTGGCTGGTCCGGCAAGGTGTGGGCGCAGTCGCAAGGCATCGAGGCGGTGCGCACGCTCGGCGTGCCCGCCGATTTTCTGCTGCTGACCGACGCCGACATCGGCCATCCGGCGGATGCGCTCGCGCAACTCGTGGCTCGTGCGGATGCGGAGCAGCGCGACCTCGTCTCGCTGATGGTGCGTCTGCGCTGCGATTCGTTCTGGGAAAAGGCGCTGATTCCGGCGTTCGTGTTTTTCTTCGCCAAGCTGTATCCGTTCGCATGGGTCAACAACCCGCGCAATCGCACGGCGGCGGCGGCGGGCGGCTGCATGCTGGTGCGCCGCGGCGCGTTGGAGGAAGCGGGCGGCATCGAGTCGATCCGTGCCGAGCTGATCGACGACTGCAGTCTCGCCGCGCGGATCAAGCATCGCGGCACGGGGCGTCATCCGATTCGTCTGGACGTGGCGGCGCGCAGCGTGTCGCTGCGTCCGTACGATAGCTGGCGTGACATCTGGAACATGATCGCGCGCACCGCCTTCACGCAGTTGCATTACTCGCCGCTGCTGCTGGCGGGCACGCTGGCCGGCATGACGATCATTTACCTGATGCCGCCCGTGGCCGCGCTCGTGCTCGGTCCGGTGGGCTGGCCCGCGTGGCTGGCGTGGGCGGCCATGTGCTGCGCCTACGCGCCGATGCTCGGCTACTATCGCCGCTCGCCGTTGTGGGCGCCGTTTCTGCCGCTGGTGGCGCTGTTTTATGTCGGCGCGACGTTCGCGTCGGCGGTGCGCTACTGGCGCGGCAAGGGCGGGCAATGGAAGGCGCGCGTGCAGGCGCCGGTGCAGGAGCGTTGAGGCGTCGCGCCGCGTGTTGCGAAGAACGGCTTGAACGAAAAGCGGCGCCCGGGAGCGCCGCTTTTTCATCTCAACCCTTGGTGAGCATCATGTAAAGCTGGATCACCATGTCGGGCGAGAACGTGAACGGCACCCAGCCGTGGCCGGTGTGGCGCATGACCAGCAAACGGTCGCCATTCGACTGTTTTTGCACCGCCATGACCGGATTCCTGGTCGACACGAAGCGCCAACCCGGCGGGATGCCGGGCGGCGGCTCGGGCGTCATCGACGCGCGCGCGTTCGACAATTCCTCGATCAGCTTGCCGATCTGGTCAGCACGCAACGCGACCGTCCGACCGCCGATCGTCATGGTGATCTCGTTCTGCGCGGGGCGATTGATTTCGAGCGTGGGCTGAAGCTGCGCGGCGGGCTCCTCCACGGACGCCGGCGCTTGCTCCACGGCGGCAGGTGCGGGTGTCTCGGGGATGTTTTCGGCCTGCGGGGCCACGACAGCCTGAATGAGCTGATCGACGCCCGTTTCCAGTGCGCCGAGCTGTTCGTGAAGGTTCATGCGAGGTTTCTCTGGTAAGACCCGCGATTTTACCTGCTGCGCGTAGGCTTTTACCTGTCGCAACCACGTTGACGTTGTAACAAAATGCTGACGCCCGCGCCGGGTCGTGCGGCGCGGGCGTGATCGTTCATGCGCGCGTCAGCGCGTTTGTCAGGGCTTCAGGAAGCCGGCTTGCCGGAACCATTCGAGCGCATCGCTCAAGCCTTCACGATAGGGCCGCGCGCGATAGCCGAGTTCGCGTTCCGCCTTCGCCGATGTGAAGTACATCTTGTTCTTCGACATCTTCAGGCCGTCGACGGTGACGAACGGTTCGCGCTTCGTGAATCTCGCGACTGCTTCCGCGCCCATCGCGAGCGGATAGAGCGGCCAGCGCGGCAAGCTCAGCGTGGGCGCCTTGCGGCCGGTCAGCGCCGCGATGTCCGCGAGCATTTGCTGAAGCGGCAGATTCTCGCCGCCGAGCACGTAGCGCTCGCCGATCTTGCCGCGTTCGAGCGCGAGAAAATGGCCGGCCGCCACGTCGTCCACGTGCACGAGGTTCAGCCCCGTATCGACGAACGCCGGAATCTTGCCGAGCGCCGCCTCCACGATGATGCGCCCGGTCGGCGTGGGCTTCACGTCGCGCGGACCGATCGGCGTGGACGGATTGACGATCACCGCCGGCAGCCCGTCTTCGGCGATCATGCGCTCCACCGCGCGCTCGGCCAGCACCTTGCTGCGCTTGTACACGCCGATGGCCTGATCGGCCTTGAGCGGCGAGGTCTCGTCCGCGGACTGGCCCGAACTGGTGACTTTCAGCGTCGCCACGCTGCTCGTATAGACGATGCGCTCCACGCCTTCGTGCAATGCCGCGCGCATGGTCGCTTCGGTGCCTTCCAGATTCGCGCGCTCGATTTCGCTTGGGTCCGGCGCCCACAGGCGATAGTCGGCGGCGACGTGCAGCAGGTAACGCACGCCGCGCAACGCGACGCGCATCGACGCTTCGTCGCGCATATCGCCCACGACGATTTCCGCGTCCAGCGCCTCGACGTTCTTGCGCGGACTGGTGGCGCGCACCAGCACGCGCACCTTGAAACCCTTTTGTTGCGCGATGCGCGCCACCGACGAGCCGACGAAGCCGGATGCGCCGGTCACGAGCACGAGATCGCGATTCTGTTCGGACATTCTGTTTCCATTTCCCGCGTGACAGTCGACGGATTGTACGTGGCGCGCGCGCCGCGTGTCGCGCGGTGCGTGCCGGGCGCGTGCGCAAGGCAAACCCGCAAGCCGCCGAGCAAGCTCGCCGCGACGCGACTAGAATGCCGGCTTGAAAGTTTCGTGTAGCGAGGACGGCATGGCCCCGGATCTGGATCAGCGGATCGAAACATATTACGTGCGGGTGCGCGGCATCGTGCAGGGCGTCGGTTTTCGCCACGCGACCGTGCGCCAGGCTCACGCGCTCGGTATCAAGGGATGGGTGGCGAACCTCGACGACGGTTCCGTCGAAGCGATGCTGCAAGGTTCGGCCAATCAGGTCGACCGGATGCTGTCGTGGCTGCGTCACGGCCCGCCGGCGGCGCGCGTGACCGAGGTGGCCGGCGAGGAGCGCGCGACCGAAAAACGCTTCGAGCGTTTCGAGCAGCACTGAGCGGCCATTACGAAGATCCGTAAAGGCAAAGGCGGCGGGCCATCGGGTTGATGGCCTGCCGCCTTGCTGTTTGAGCGTCTCGCGTCTCGGGGCGCCGACCGCCTATTGGCCTATTGCGCCACCAGCAAACTCTCCGCGAACCCCCATTCCTTTTCGACCCACTGATGGGTACACGCGAAGCCGGCGTCGTCGGCGATCGGGTGCATTTCTTCCGCGCGATATTTGTGGCTGCTCTCGGTCCAGATGGTTTCGCCCGCCTTGAGCGACACCGTCAACTCCGCCGCGCCCACGCGCACGATGAGGTCGCGTGTGGCGCGCAAATGCATCTCGATGCTGCGCGCGTCCGGGTTGAAGCGCGCGACGTGTTCGAACGCATCGAGCGGGAAATCGCCGTCGAGTTCGCGATTGATGCGTGCGAGCAGATTCAGATTGAACGATGCCGTCACGCCGATCGAATCGTCATAGGCCGCGATCAGCACCGGCGTCGGTTTGATCAGATCGGTGCCGAGCAGCAGCGCGTCGCCGGGCGCGAGCATGGTGCGGATATCGCGCAGAAAACGCGTCGCCGCGAGTCTGCCGAAATTGCCGATCGTGCTGCCGAGAAACAGCACGAGCAGCCTCTCGTCCGCCGCGCGTTTCTTGCTGACTTCGGCGAGACCGGCCAGGTAATCGCGCTCATAACCGACGATCGAAATCCGCTCGATGTCGCCGAGTTCGCGCCTGCACAACTGCAACGCGCTGCGAGAAATTTCAATCGGACAGTAAGAAGTAGGGCGCTTTTTACACAGTGCTTCCAGAATGCGCCGTGTTTTACGGCCGCTGCCGCTGCCGAGTTCGGCGACCGTCACGTCATGCGGCAAATGGGCGACGATGTCGGCCGCATGCCTCGCGAGCAATCGTTCCTCGGCGCGCGTCACGCCGTATTCGGGCAGCACGGTGATGACTTCGAACAGCGCGGAGCCTACTTCGTCATACAGATACTTCGACGGCAGCTCTTTCTGCGGCGTATGGGTGAGTCCCGCGCGAACCTCGGCGGCGAAGGCTGAGCGCAGGTCGGGGGATGCGTCGTGCGAGAGGGCTGGCTGGGTCATGCTGGCTCCAGTAGTCACATTCGATGAGCAGGATTGCTGGCCGGGCGGCGGCATGCGGATTCGACGAAACGTTGATGCATGCCGCAGGGAAAGAAGGGGGCTCGGTCCGTGTGACCATGTTGTAGCCGGCCCGGCTCGTTGAGGTGGCAAATGCGTTCAAACGGCGTTGCAAACGAAGTCGAGAAGCGTGTCGTCGGCAAACGATGCCGCGACAGACCGTCTAGCAAGATTCGCGCTTGAAGCATGGCGCGCGACGTTGCGGGTGAAATGTCTCCGATTCGCCCATCGCGCGTGAAGTTATGTTCTAGTGCATCGACGCGCGATGCGCACGAAATAAATTGCGGCCCGCGGCTCGACAACGCGCGAAGCGGCAAGCGGATAACCCGTCTAGAATGCCGCTTGCCTCGTGATCTGTCGAATACATCCAATGACAACAATAACCGCCGGACCGCGCGATGTTGCGCTGCACACATCCGCATTCGCGCCTGCGCGCGCATCGCATGCGCAACGGTTCGCGCGATGAACCCGTACGACCTCAGACGCGGTATCGCATTGTCGGTGGTGGCATCGGCGATGTTCGCCTTGCTCTCGGTTTACGCGAAGCTGCTCGCGCCGCTGAGCGGCCTCGACATATTCGCGTGGCGCATCGTGTGGACCGTGCCCGGCGCGCTGTTGCTGATCGTGCTGCGCCAACGCATGCCGATTTTCCGGCAACTTGTTTACCGCATGGTGACGGAGCCGAAGATTGCCGCCGCGATGGTCGTGAGCGCCGCGCTGCTCGGCGCGCAACTGTGGGTGTTTTTGTGGGCGCCGTTACATGGCCGCATGCTCGAAGTCTCGCTCGGCTATTTCCTGTTGCCGCTTGCGATGGTGCTGGTGGGGCGCTTCTACTATCACGAGCGCCTCGACGGCTTGCAGTGGCTCGCGGTTGTCTGCGCCGCCGTGGGGGTGGGTCATGAACTGTGGATGACACGCGCTTTTTCGTGGCCCACCTTGCTCGTCGTGCTCGGCTATCCGCCGTATTTCGTGCTGCGCCGCAAGATCCAGCACGATTCGCTCGCGATCTTCACGGTGGAGATGGCGCTTCTGTTGCCGGCGGCGGCGGTCTTTATCGTCAGCGGCGATTCGCTGACGGTGATCGGCGGCCGCCTCGACATGTGGTGCCTGTTCTTGCCGGGCCTCGGCGCGCTCAGTACCCTTGCGCTAGCTTCCTACCTGAAGGCGAGCCGTCTGTTGCCGGTCGCATTGTTCGGCGTTCTCGGCTATGTCGAGCCCGTGTTGCTCGTGCTCGTTTCGATCACGTTGCTCGGCGAAACACTGCGCGCCGAGCAATTGGCCACCTATATTCCGATCTGGATCGCGGTCGCGCTGACCGCCTTGCATAGCGTGCGGCTCGTTCGGCTCGCACCGACCTAGGACTTGGCCGGGTCCTGCCGCGTTGCTCAACGATGCGCCGCCGCATGATCCGCATTGATGCGAGTCGGGCCGACTTGCGCCTCGATCGCTTCGCGCAGCGCAGGCCGCCAGCCGAAAGCGAACAGCGCTTCGGCGAGAACGAATAGCGGGCCGATCAACAGGCCGATTACGTCGTCGACGAACGCCGGCTTGCGATGTTCGTAGGCCACGTGGCCGACGAACTGAAATACCCAGCCGACCACGAAGAGGCCGATGCCGGTGGCGAGCCACATGAGCGTGGATTGCGCGCCGAGCCACTGGCCGAATGCAACGCACAGCACCGACACGAGCGCCATCATCGCGCCGAGCGGCGCGTCGAGCACGAGGTAATAGACGGTCGCAGCGCCAAACAAGATCCACGCCGGCGACAACGCAAACGGCAGCGCGCCGACAGCGAATGCGGGCCGGCTCGACAACACCCCGAGAGCCAGCACGATTAGCGGAATGCCGATGAAATGCGTGGCGATGTTGCGCCGGTCGCGATGATAGGCCGCGTATTGCGTAAGCTGTTGCGTCAGCGTTCTCATGGATGCCGCTCCTTTGTCAAAGTCAGCATAATCGCGGGCGGCGGAATTTGAAACCATCGGCTAGCCGACAATCGGACAGGGACGTCGTCGCATGACTGCGAGATTTGCATCGAATGAGCTTGCCGCGTTGCTTGCGCGCAGCGCGTGGTTTCGCTCCGCGCCTGCCGCCATGCGGGCACCGTTGCTGGAAGCGGGCCGCGTCGAACATCTTGCGCCGGGCGAGCGGCTCTTCACACGCGGCGATTCCGACGATGGCCTCTATTGCGTGCTCGACGGCCCGATGAGAATCGGCGCCGCCAGTTCGAGCGGCAAGGAAGCGTTGCTCGCCGTGATCGAGCCGGTGAACTGCTTCGGCGAGATCGCGTTGTTCGACAATCGCGCGCGAACCCACGACGCGCATGCCGAACGCGATTCCGCGCTGTTTCATACTGCTGACGCAAAAGCTGCGGCTCGCCGTCGATGCCATTGAAGAGGCGGCCTTGCAGCTTGTCGCGTGCCGTGCCCAGACGTTCGATGAATTGCGCCGAGGCGCGCATGATCGGCATGCGCGTTTCGTCGGTGAGCGGGTGATCGAACGCGAGCATCGCCTTCGTCAGCGCGCCTTTGCGAGCGTGCGCTGCTTCAACGGTCCGATCAGTGCTGCCGGAAGCGTCGAGATCAGCGTATGCAGCGTGAAATCGAGGTCGTCGCGCGCAATGTCGAGCTCCACGCGAATTTCTTCGCGGACGGTTTCCGTGCCGACGACATACACGCCAAGCGGGGAGTGAAGCAGTGCGCGCAGAAGCGTTGCTGGAAGTTCGCGCGACGAGTGCGGCAGCGTTACCTGCAAGCGGGCGCGTGACGAGCGGAAGGGAATGACGTTGTTATGCTGAACCG
The DNA here is from genome assembly GCF_052045835.1 of Paraburkholderia sp. 22099. Taxonomy (NCBI): domain Bacteria; kingdom Pseudomonadati; phylum Pseudomonadota; class Betaproteobacteria; order Burkholderiales; family Burkholderiaceae; genus Paraburkholderia; species Paraburkholderia sp. 22099. The sequence goes on from NZ_JBQEPU010000017.1 coordinate 153,747, forward strand.
GCGGCGCGCTGAGCGGCTGCGCGGCGAAGCTGTTGTTCGATTGGGTGAGAACCATATGACGCGGCATGGGTTGATGCCGTGGTGAGTCGAGACAGTGTCAGATTAGATGCATGCGAGTAAACGCAGCGCAAAAATTGCGGGGCTCGCCGCAAAAATCATGCGGTCGCCGCGTTAGTCGGCTTCACGGAATTGCGTGTCGAACGCGCATGAAAAAAGGCGAGTCGTCAGACTCGCCCCTCCCTGAACGGCACAGCTCAGCCTGAGTTATTTACGTCTGCGTGGCCGCTGCGTGCCGAAACCGTACACGTGTTATTGCGTTTTCGTCGTGTCGGTCGTTGCGCCGTCGGTTTTTACCGGGGCAGTGCTGGCCTCGTTCGCGCTCTCCGTCTTGTCCTTGGCAGCGCCGGTTTCAACGGTCTTCTTCGTGGCTTTATGCGTCTTTGCCTTGTGCGTGGTGGAGGTCTTTTTCACATGCGCCTTGCTCGCGGCCTTCGTGGGCGCTTTGCTCGTGGCGGTGCTTTCGTCCGCGGCGCCGGTTTGCGCGGCGGTGTTCGCCTTCAGATTCGCCTGACCGGCGGCTTGCGTTTGCGCGGGTTGTGCGGATTCGGTGGTCGACGGTGCGGCCGTTTGTGCAAAAGCGGTCGACACGAGCAGGGCGGAAGCAACAGCGGCGAAAAGCGTCTTCATGGTGTAACTCCTGTTTTAACCGATCTAACCGATTGGTTCTTCGGTCTTACGGTGGTTTCGTCTTCGGCGGCCGAACTGGAATGTTCAGCGCTGCCGGTTTAACGTTGACCGGAAGACAGGAGTTGACGGCGCCGTGGTGACAAAACGTAAGCTATGAAACAGGTTGGATCAGGGCGAAGGCGGCGCGCGTCTTTCCGCCTTCGCGTGACCGTCGCGGCGAGCGCGTTATTGAAACGGGTTCTGCACGACGCCCGGTTTCGCATCCGGCTCGTCTTTCACTTTCGCGGGCAATTGGCTGTCCGCCTGCAATGCGGCGACGATCGCGTCCACCGCGTCCTTCAGCGCGAGCGCCGCCTTCAGTCCACGCTGGTCCCTGGTCAGTTCGAGCGTGCCGTTCACGACGACGCGCGTGGTGCCGTTGCTCACGGTCAGCGCGTCGCAGTGAATGTTGAGCACGTCGTCATCGTTCGAATAGGGTTTAAACACCTTTCAGTCCTCCCGGTCGCTGATCCTTGAGATTCTCCGGTATGCCCGGAAAGCGGATGCCCGATGCCGCTTCGAGTTCGTGAATCGTCCTGATCTCGTAACGGCTGGTCGAGACATTCTCCACCACCACGGCGAACGCCAGTTGCCGCGAAGGCACGTAGACGGCCTTGAATAACTGCGTCGGCACGAACACGCGCGTCGGCCCGATGGTCTGCAACTGCTGGCCGCTGAAAATCGGCCCGGTGACCACGTAGGTATCGTCATACGACACGGCGATCTTGCGCACCGCCGTTTCGATGCGCGACCACAAGCGCTGATTGTTCTCACGGTTTTGCGGCACGACGTTCGCCAGCGAGAACGATTGTGCCATCGCTTGCTGATTCCAGCGATTGCCCGCCGGACTCATGTGAAATACCCGGTACGGATTCATACTTAAACACAGACGGGTTGGCGGCGGAACGCGTCTGGCGAGTGGCCGGCGCGAAACCACTGACTGAGTGACAGGCGTGTGATGAGCTTCCTCGCCCCGAATTTTCGAAGGTAACCTCGTTGCGCTCACTGACATTGGCAGGCACGACGAGCAGAAAACCGTCACCAATGATATTGAGAATGTCCTCGCGACACTCACCGAGGCCGACGGCCTATCAAGGGCCGCTTGTATCAGCATGTGTTGTGTTACGTAGCGAGGGATATTGGGATGATGTTGTGATCGACAGTCAATGCCGGTTCATGAGGTTGAAGCGCATTAGCGAGAACCCTGAGGTTCGTAAGCCTGATCCCGACGCCGATCCTCTTTCTATGCTCGCGACACTGCTGCTGTTCGAGGTCAAGCGACGTACGGGTGCCGACGATGCCCATTGAGCTAGAGAAGGATTAAGCTGTTGTTTCGGCCCGTCGTACAATGCGTTTTACGTACCGCAAAACAACCACAAAGAGAGCACCAATGGATCGTGATGCAATCATGGACGCAATGCCTGGCGACGAAGAGTTCCACGCTGCGCCGGACTACCGAAAGAAAGAGATTGTGGAAGGTTTCATCGGCGCGATTCTCGACGCACTCATTCAGGAAGGTCGCGAGCCGGATCGCTGGGAAGCGGAGCATATTGCATAGGCGATCGGTCTCGATCTCGTAGGCTGGTATCACGCCGCGATTGTGAAGGCTGACTTGACGCTTACGCCTTCGGACATGCGCGCGAAGCCCGGAACATGGGTTAGGGCGGACGGCACCGCAACTGTGCGTGCGCTCCGTGACGGTCTCGACTATGCAGCCGGGAAACCTGCGAGAAATTTCTAACTACATGGGTGGGGGACATGGCTGATATGGACACGTTCGCAGATGATCTCAAACTAAATTCTTTGCCCGACCTCGATTGCCTACGCATCGTTGGCACGGCCATAGATAAGGCGCGTGATGATGATGACACAACCCTGAATGCTCGTGCGCTGGCGTGGTGTGAAGAGCTAGATGCACGCACCCTGAGCGGGGAGCACGCAGTGATGCTCGATTACTTTCGGTCAAACGCGTTGGCATTTGTCGGTGCTCATCGACGCTCGGCGGAGGATTCGGCGTGGGAATGGGACCAAGAGGAGTTGCAAAAGCAGATCTACTTTCTTAGGCGGGCAACGCGGCATCAAGAGTACGAACAGGTAGATCCCCGGTTGCAGTGTGAAATCTTGACGAATCTAGCGGGCGCTCTGAGTCATTGCGGACGATTCGTGGAAGCAAGTGCAGTTTGGAGCGAGGCCTTGCGCAAAAATCCAAAATTTTGGATGGCTAGAGGTAATCGCAGCAGCTCCTTGATGGACTATGCCCGTTCACACAACGATGGTCCGCATGAACCCATCTTCATGTGGTTTGCACATCGCGAGCTGGAGAAAGTGCTTAAACATATTGATGAAGAGCCAACTTTAGGCAATCAGGGCCTGCGCCCACATTTTGCATCCAAAGTTGATCACATCGAGCGCTGCTACAAGCTGGATGCAATCAATGAGGCGTTCTCGTTGGAGGCCTCGGGGAAGAACTTGGATGTCGACAGCGAATATCGTCGCTGGTGTCTGTTCAGTGGACTGTATCTGAACACGTTGAATGACATTGGGCCGATCGAGTTAGCGGCGCACGATGATCTCGATTTACCCGACATGGTCACGAAGCTCGGTAAAGCTCCGGTTGTTGTTGGTTTTTTCAATCAACTCAAGCAGGAGTTCGTTTCCACTCGCTGGTTATATTTCGAAGCAGTAAATGCCGATGAGGTCCATGATTCGGACTTAAAAGTCCATCTCTACAACACGCTGGATTACTCCGCATATGGTCTTGCCGTAGAGAAGCTCAAGGTCTCGTTCCGCATGGCGTACTCGATCTTGGACAAGATCGCCTATTTCCTGAACCGCTATCTCGATCTGGGCATCGCGGAAAACGATGTTTCATTTCGCCGCATCTGGAAGCAGGGAAAGCCTCCCACGGTTAGACCGGAATTCAACGCATCCAAAAACTGGCCCCTGCGCGGCCTTTATTGGCTTAGCAAGGATCTGTTCGAGCCCGAGTTTGCGGACGTTACTGATCCAGATGCACAAGGACTCAGCAAGCTCCGAAACCATCTGGAACACAAGTACGTAAAGCTGCACTCATTCGCGAGACCGGAATCGGATGCCTCGGATATGTGGTTCGATGACTTTGCGTATTCGCTCACAGTCGATGAGCTCGAGCGCCGCACACTTCGCCTACTTCGGCTTGTCCGCGCTGCCTTGATTTACCTCATATTAGGTATGCACGCAGAAGAACGGCGTCGGCACGATAAATTGCCTGCAGATGCGTTGCTCGGAGGGTTTGATCTCATACCCTTGGAGGATGAGCGAAAGCGGCGGAACTGAAACGGTGAGGGAGTCAAGCGTACATGGCAGATACACAAGTATCCGGCGAGCCGACTTTGCATGATCTACTCACGCTAGCCGTCAAAAAGTCCGAGGGAATGCGATTTTCGAGTCAACCTGTTGGACTGATTGAGGCCCTAAAAAGCCCGGATCTGAACACATGGTTTGAGGCAGGTGAGGCGATCAGAGCATTATGGACAGACCTGGCCGAAACGGTAGTGAAAGACGGCAGCTTCCTCGGCGATGCCGTGAGAATGATCAACACCGGTTCGGGAGCGATGGGCTTTTACCCGAGTTTTCTGGGCCAGCAACTCGTGATTCAGGCAGTGAGGGCCGGGTCCGCAGATGGTGCCACTGCTTGGCTCAAGAAAATACTCGAAACGAATGATGCGACTGGCAAAACAATTCAGACCTTGTGGGGGGAGTGCCAGTTGCCAAGGCATTCTACCTCACCCCCGACGTGAGAATCGTTCCCATAAGTGAGCTGGCAGATAGGTGCACACGTCATTCGACGGTGGGCCCGTCGACGCGGCGCAGACGAGCGGCGGCGAGGGGCTCGTTACCGGCGTCAAACCGACGTTCGAATGGCCGCCTGATGCCCGGATCGAGCGGCCGTGGTTGGCCGAACCCGGAAACACGCGTTCGCCTCGAACACCGCGATCCCTAGTTGAAGGCCGAACTTCCGTAGGCAACCCACTTCGGCCATTGGCTCCTATGGTTTCGCACTGGATCTCAGCGGCCGTGACACTTCTTGTACTTCCTGCCAGAGCCACAGGGGCAATGATCGTTGCGTCCGACTTTCAGTGCCGGCCGATCATTCGTGGACGGTCTGCCCGGCTGAACGAACTGTGTAATATGGTCGTTGAACTGGCGCAATTGCGGCGTGCTAAAAAAATTCCAATGCGCGTTCTGGGCTTCATAGTACGCGCGCATTTCGTCGGTCCACTTTCCACACGGCAACAGAATGAAATCTTCGCCATTCGACGTGCCTGCGAATTTCGGGGCGTCGATGCCGATGCCGATAATTTTGGTCAGTTCCGGCATCTTGTTTTTGGCAGCACCGCAGGCAATCTCCAGCAACGTCTGGCGCTTCTCGCGATAATCCTGCTCGGCCTTAAATGCGCCAGGAGCGCGCAATTGCAGCAGCACGTAACCAACATTTTCATGAAACGACGGTACAAACGTCACCTGACGGGAGAACTCTCCAGGAATGTCTGGGAAACGCTCAACGGCGGAAAGCAGTCTTTGCGATATACCGCGGCGCATAAACCGTGGTTCCTTGACCATTTCGAAGATGGCGCTCTGCCCACGAAGCAAATCTGTGTTACCGCCGAGGGTTCCATCTAAAGCGTTCTGGCACGTTCGCTGGATCAACTGGTCCCAGAAATACGAGATGCGATCCTCGTTCTTCGTATTTTTATACACATCGCTTTCAATGAAATCCCGCCATTCGCCTTCGCCGATTCCTACGCCATTGACCTGTTCGTTCTTCGGACCAATAAAATGTCGCTTCAGCTTGGCGTCGAAGCTCAACAAGTAATGCCCGAGAAGGTCTTCCTCGCCGCAGTAGCTCAGAACATCGAAGCGAGCGATCGCTCGTGCTTTCTCGTCGAGATAGTTTGAAAAATCCGTGACCGTATCCAGTTCTGCGAGGACGATTGGCATGTTGTGGCTGTCGAGAATATGAACAGGATTACGCCTGTCTATCTCGATATGGAACGGCGCAGTTGCGCCGCCGCCGCTCTCGCAGTAGGAGACAGCCAAACTCCCATACACGTTCTCATCGGACGCTTGCTGGCAGGCTTCCTTGGCACCATGCGCAATCACAATTTTATGTATAGTGACCTTTGAGACATCAATGGATAGTGGAAACGATATAGCTTTCTTCGCGTCGAGGAAGATCGGTCTCCCACTTCGAATGTATCGCTCAGCCCCGTGTGCAGTCGCAACCTGTCGGTCAATTACGGTGCGCTTCCATCTATCCCACAGAACCTGCGGGTCTCTGTCCGGTACAGCTGGCAGAAGCTTTTCGCGGTCGAAGAAGACAAACACGTAGTTGTCGAATACTGCGAGCAGATCGCAAAGCTCATGACCATCGTCTTTGCATGGATTCGGATATGTCCATAGCTTCAAGAACGAACGCTCGCAGAAATCCGCGAGAAGCCGTTCTGTGTCCGTTACTCCGCTCGATTTTTCGAACATGATCGCCTCATGGGGTGATTTTTTTCAGTATTTGGACGACGGAGCGCTCATACAGTTTGTGCATCTTGCGGACATTCTAACGGAGACATTCCCTTTCCCCGGCGGAGGGTTATGGAAGAATGGCTGTAGTGGTCCAATGACTCTGGACACCTCTAAAGGGGATAATCTCCAACCGAGGTGAGAAATGAGCAGACGGAACATAACCGACGAATTCAGGGCCGAGGCGGTGCAGCTGGTTGTCG